>CAINNR010000016.1 GCA_903851235.1 uncultured Candidatus Berkelbacteria bacterium
CATAACTAAAAACCAGAAGGTCGACCTCCCGCCAGTTTCAAACAAAGAACAAAATAATAGGCTGGAACGGGTCAAGAGTGGAGCACCCTACGAGCTGAACGACCTTGAGGCGAGACAGCCTATTATTTTATACAATTGAAGGACTGGCGGGAGAAATTCATCAAAATGGCCCAGGTACTTGATTTTCTGGTATATTTATGCTATAATGCGTAGTTAGTTGAACCCCTACAGGACGGGGTCAATCCGAACACTTGGAAGATTTAAAACAGCAGATTTATCTGGCTGTTTTTTTGTTTTTCCGGTAGTTGTTTAATCTCTCTTTCGGTGTTGCATATTTCAGACATTCCATAAAACGTTGGTTTAAGGTTTCTTCAATTGCCATTATGAGCTCTTGATCGTATTTGGATAAGTCACTACTTTTTGGGATATATTTTCTGATTTGCTTGTTTGTGTTTTCAACGCTACCTTTCTCCCAGGAAGAATATGGATTACAGAAATATATTTTGATTCCAAGTAACTGTTCTAATGTTTTGTGCATTTGAAACAGAATGTCGTTATCCAGTGTTAATGTTCTCATCTCTGGAAATTTACTTTTAATTCTTTTAAATGCTCTGTGGACTTCATCGATGGAAACATTAAGGATTAATTCAAGAAATACGACTCGTAATCTTCGGTCGGCCACGACAAGGAGAATTCCTTTCCCAGACTTGCCGGAAACGATGAAATCACCCTCCATGTCGCCAACACGAGACCTGTTGTTGATGTTCTTTGGTCTGTCGTTAATGAATACTCGATCTTTTAATTCAGTAACTTTTTTGGTTGGACAGGATTCTCTTTTCTTTTGAAGTTTGATTCCGATTAGTTTACCATACGGACTCTTGATATATCGGTAAATCGTATCCTTTGAAACATTCGGTAGATCTTTCTCCTGATACTTTAATCTACCGGCGATTGCTTTGGCTGATTGGCCATTAACCAGCGCGTCGTCAATAAACTTTCTAAGCTGGTTATCGGCAACAATCATTTTTCCGCGAAAACTTGAATCTCTTCGCCTGACATATGACTTGTGCTGGGCTTTTTTCGGATCGTATTCTCCATTAACGGAATTTCTTTTGATTTCGTCAGAAAGAGTTGAAACCGACCGCCTTAAAACTTTGGCAATATCTCGCAGTGAATACTTCTTTCCCAGAAGAATGGCAATTTCATTTCTTTCATCTTTTGATAAATGGTTAAACCTACTTTTTTTTCATCATTTTAATCTTTTTAAAAATCTCTACTTTTTATTTTAAAGTGTTCGGATTCAAATGCGAATCTAAGACCTTGAAAACACTTTGAGATAAGCGCAGTGGAGATCAAATTATTGGTCTCTGGTGTGCTTATCCCAAGAGGGACAAAGCCTGCAATCCGCTTATGCGGGGCAGAACACGTGAAAGAGGTGTGTCGTATGAATACGGTGCGTCTCACAGACGATTTCGGGAGAGACCTCGGACTCATGCACGAGGTAATCGTAACCGGCCGCAAGGTCGGCACCGCGAATGAGCTGACGGCCTTCTTCGCCAAGTTGGCCCACGACAAAGACCTCTTACGCTCGATGATGGACTGTGTGTTGGACCGTGTCAGTCTGACTTTTTCAGAGAGGTTGGCACAAGAGATCCTCGGCAAAGGCAAGGTCATCGGCTATCAGGATACCTGCCGCATCTGGCGGGTGGATCAACCCGAGGTCGAGCCCGCAATGCCGTATAACGAGGACATACTGCTCCAAGCCGCCGAGAGGAACCAGAACGGCGAAGACTGGCGGTTTGTCTACTGCACCGGTCTCAGCCTTCGCACCCAACTCGAAGTCATGGGCGACAACCGTAAGAAGCAGCCCTGCTTCGACCACGACTACAAGTGGTGGTGCGAGAACCAGCAGTACGAATGGGCCAATAAGCCCGTCGAAGCAGGCTACCGCCTCCTCGACTTCTCCTGCCCGTTCACGTCCAAGAACTGGCAGCAGCAGAACAACGCCATCACCGCGTCCGGCGAGCAGTTCGTCCGGGCCGAAGAGCAGGCTGTTGCTGAAGCCTGTTTCTCCAACTTCATCCTGAACGGCAAGGAACGCCTACTGCAGAACCGCTATCACTGGGGTCATTTGCAGACCGCCGATGGCCGCCTCGTCTTGGTCGGTCGCTTCGATCACGACGGCTTCTACGTCAACTGCATCTGGGGCGACGGCCGCGTCGACGACCTCCTCGGGGCGGTCCGCGCCTGGAAGTCCGCCTGACCTTGTGGTTCGAATGTTTGTTCCCTTAGTACCCATGAGCCTTGATGGTTGTCTCGCTTTGCGAGACACGCCGTCGGGGCTCTTTTTCTTTTTTCAAAAATCAAATATATTAGAACAGTTTCGCTGTTACTGGCTCGGCTAAGGCCTGGCCATGCGAGATATCTAACTTGATTTTCCGGAATACTGTATTTCTATCTTCAAGTTTCCTGGTGGCAAAATTTTGTTTTCTTTAAACATATTTATTATGAATCAGTCTAAAAAAAATAGAACTTTTAACGGCCTTGAGACCTTGCGTTCTTATCTGCTGTGTAGTATATTCTGTATGCGGTTCTTTGACATCTACATGAACACCAAAAGGGAGGATACAAAGTGCGCAACATCAGTCTGCTCGCGCTTGTCGTATTATTCCTATGTTCCGGTTGTGGTGGACCCAAAACCAGCTGCAAATCCAACGCGGAGTTGAGTCCGACGCAACTCAAGACCGCCGAAAACATGGTCAAGGACGTGTATCAGAAAGTTCTGGAAGGCAAAGGCAAGATTGTCGCCTACTACGACGAAGAGTTGTATATAATGCCGGATGGAAACGGCGATTTCGCCAATGCGGTCAGCAAGAATGCCAAGAAACTTGAAAAGCCGATCCACACTATCTCAGCCGTCCATCTTCCGGTTCTCAATCTGACTGTCTCAGACATCGAGCCATTGGTTCAAGCGGTCGCTTGCGAAACCCAAGAAAACGGCAAGAAAAGAAAGTATAAGATCGTCGATTGGCGCATCTTGATCGAACCCGGAATGGGTGGAGGAGGCCTGGGCGGAGAGCTCGACAAGCTGACTATCATCCCGGTAACAGTGGAGATAACCGACTTGGGTGGCAAATCCAGTTCAAAACCAACACAAATTCCAGTCAAAACGACCGGCAGTAAGGGAGAGACTCTGTCGGACGGTCTGGTCGGTATCTGCCTTGACACCACGACCGAGGGCATCTTCAACAACCCGGTCATCGGGTCTTCAACCCCGGTCATAAATATCCAGTTTACTCTCGACAACCTGACTGATTCCTCAATCTCATTCGATAAGATCGAGGTCACTTTCCATGCCGCCAACCGACAGTACTCCAAGTGCGTCATCGTTCAGTATGGCGCTGATGGCGATTACAGTTGCTACTATCTGCCGCCGTATCATGAGGCAACCACGCCTTTCAATCTGGAGGTGTCCGAGTCCGCAACCTTCCACTGTGGAACCGGTAATGACCGTATCGTCCATGGTAGGAACCGGGTGGTCATCAAGGTTTTCTCCGGGAAGACGCTGGTTCATGGTCCGTACAACATCGACTTCTCGATCTGACAAGTTGATGGAATAAACCACCTTGTCCACATCTTAAACCCTAGGTGTGGGCTTTTTTTATCCGCAAAGTTTGGGTTACTATAGCCAAAGTTGATTTCAAATAATAATTTTTTCCGCTACAAAAACCAGCTTCCCGAGTTACTAATTTGCGAAAGTCAGGTATTGCAAGACAAAATATAGTCAAAGTGGGCAAAAATAAAAGCCGCGTCAACAAAACGCGGCGGTGTGTTCGTACAAATTCTAATAATCGTCGGACAGAGGGCAGTTATCTTTAGGTGCGGGAAGAGGGGCGTAAAGTGGCAGATACTTTAACTCGGCATCAATGATAAATGAATCGTCGAACTCACAATCTGCCCGATCATCGTTCGTCAAGCAAAAATGAGCTGCAGCCGTTTCCATCAGCGTCGGATACAGACATTCAGAGGAAACCTCTGTCTGCCAGCTGCCAGATTCGTGATTCCAGAAATACAAAACCTTTTCTTTGTAAACTGCAATACAGTGGGGGCTCTTGTCCTGCAGTTGGCCGTCAACAACCTTGCCTTCCATCAGCCAATTGGCGTCCGATTCAATAATGATTCTGCCAAGCCGATCAATTAACCAGGATTTCTCCGGCCGTGTACCATCATCGAAACGGGACGAGGAAAAACTCCAAATTTCACAATCATCCGGACTCGGCAAAACAACGCCGGGATCATGACTGCCGCACCAGTAATACTGTTCACCGTCAACCAAAGTAGTTACGTAAAACGGCGGCTGTGCTTCGAGTGGCATTTCGATCACTCCCCATCCGGATGATGTTGCACGCAAAGAATATATCAGATTACAGACTTAAAATATACATTTGCGCATTAAGTAATCTAAAATGCGCTAAAGGTTACTTTTTAAATTACTTGAGACGAAGGTTTCTTTCTTCTGATATTTTAATTTGGTAGAGGCATTATTCGATTAGAAAGGATATATTTTGTCGGTTTTCATCTTGTATCTCTATAACTTGGGAACAATTTTAGTTCTAATCTGAATGTAATTCAGGAATTTTGTTAATTTTAATACAAAAACAGCCTCTCTGTGAGAGATTATTCCTCGATTCTAATCTTGTTAGGTAGAGCCGAACATATGGGGGAGAAAGGTTGTTTTAGGGTCAAATAAATACCTCTGGACCCCAATAGAGCTTGATTCTGCTCCAATATGGATTTATCCATATAATTGTTTTCATTGCCGATGAAGACAATTCTTAATATAAATATATCTCATATATCATTCTTACCAAGTGTACAACCAGTTGACAGGGGTGAAAAATTGCGTTATGGTGCTTTAGTCCGACAAACCCGACACAGAGGAGTTGAAGCGAATGAAATACGGCAGTTCCGATGACCAAGTTGTAGTCGGACTTCAGACCAGGATCAAGGAAGCGAAGCAGCTTGGTATCGATGACACAGTCATCCAAGACATGAAACTTGCATTGGATTCTTATTACCTGGCAGCCGATGTCTTAAATCTGAAGCGACGACTAATCGCAAGCAGAATACTGTCAGTAATAGCAACCACAATCCCGGAAGCTTACCCTATTGCCAAGGAAGTTTTGTGGGATAATTTCGTCAAACGGTATTTCCAAACCAATCGCCGAATTTCGTGGGTAGCGGTAGTCGGACCATTGAATGATCCGAAGGTTATCGTTGCAAATGAAAACGAGTATACCGAACTATCGCACGAAGAATGGCACCAGCTTTCTGCAAACAACGGCGGGTTGCTGGTCTTCGTCTATCGACGAACAGATCGTTTCTGAGAACTTTTGAGCGGCAAGACGCCGCTCTTTTTTTCTTGCTTGATCTCCCGAGCCAAGACATTCGGGCGGCCGGAGCCGGAAGACTTCAGTCGCGATATCTTGAACCAGACCAAACGACGGATGTTGCAAAGAATAGACCAAACAAATTGATATTTTCAAGTAGCGACAAAAAATCAGTTGACAGAGGTAAAAAATTGCGTTATGGTTTTTGAGTCTGTCGAACCTGATGTCAAGGAGCTGGGTAGAATGGGATACGGAACACACGATGATCCTCTGATCAAGGTAATCGCAGAAAGAATCGCGCTGGCGACCAGAGTTGGCTGCAGTGGTGCTGTCATCAGGGCGATTCAACAATCACAAGATGCTTATTGCGGTATCATTCCGATTCTAAACCAAAAGTGCTATGACTTGGCTGCCGAAGTAATGCAGTTGAAAATGGATCAGGAACCAGACATAGACGAGATCATTCACAGGAACTTTTGTCAGATATTGTGGGATAAATTTCTAGAGAAATACTTCCAAGATAACCCCCACGCTCAGTGGATAGCAGTTGTCGGTCCATTGGAATCGCCAAAGGTCGTCGCCTATAGCGAAGAGATAAACATTTGGCTCTCAACCGATGATCGCCGTCAGCTCTCCGAAGACAACGGCGGCCTAATTGTTTTCAGTTGGTTCCGATCGCAACAATGTTAGAGCCTTGAGCGGCAACTCGCCGCTCTTCTTTTATTTGAATTAAAAAAGGTCCAGCACTTGTGCCGGACCGCAAGATATTTCTATTCGTCTTTACAATTTAACAGACAATCAACAGTAGCAGCTAAACCACCTGCCTTTCTCTTAGTTTTTGCTCGGCAAAGGCCAAATCAGACGGTGTGTCAATGTCAAAGGCAATTTCCGGCCACATGCACTCCAGAAGTCTGGCTCGACAGCCGAGAAGCTCACCAAGCCGCCGCTCGATGTCATGCGGCTTTATCTGAAATGTCATCAGCCGCAGGAAGTTTCCCCACCCAAGAGCAATCAAGTCGGCTAACGGCTTGCAGCGATTCATCCGCAAGATGATTTGCAAATTCGGTTTAACATCGCCTTTGATGTAAATCAGGTTACCTTGGGCAAAGCAATTGTGACTGCCAACCAAGTATTTTGTAACCCGCGAGCTCTTTCTTTCAGGCCAGAGAAAGAGTCGATGAACCACAGGCCAGATAAAATCTTCTTTACAAATAGCCACCCTGTCGATAAAGTTCCGGATCAGATCCGTGTTGATCAAAACGGCATCAACGTTAACAATAATCATCGGCTCCAAATCCGGTTTCCGTTCGATCACTGACAGTAAATCAGAGAGATACTTCCCTTTGGTCACAATTAGCTCAACACCATCAATCGCGGGAGTGCCAGCCGGAGCAACGATCACAATCTCCGCTCCATTACCAAATACCCCACGAAACTCCTCCAACACCCTCTGCCACATCGGGATACCGTTAACCAAAACAAAGGCTTTCGGTCCCATCCCAAGACGAGAGCCATGACCGCCAGCTAGAATGCCGATTTTCACCTTGATCACTCTCCTTGCGAGGATTGTAACACAGGGATCTCATTTATGCAATAATTATTGTTTGATTTCCTCGACTACTTATTACCATCTCCCGCTGTAACCGAGTAAGAATTCATGACAAGTTGTATAAATCTGAGCCGTTGGGCTGCTCCAAATGGCGCCAGAGTACCCGGCTTTAGCGGATGCATCAGCCCAGTAGCCAAGATCATATTGGAATAAACCATAATGTCCGTTAGAGCTGACACTGTCGGCGTGACCGTTACTTTCTTTCATCATCAAATTACAAATGGCATTCGGGTCCTGACCATATTTCATTGCCGCCGCCAAAACAATGTCGTTATAATTGCAGCGCACGGTTATCACCGGCTTTGTTCCAACATCATCGACTTCACTGGTTGGTTGAACTGTCACAGTCGTATCAACTAACACTCTGCCAACTTCTACTCCGTCCTCCCGAGTAACTCTATATGTCAATTGTTTTGCACCATTGACGCCGGCAGTCAAAACCCGAACTTTCCCCTTATCTAAAGTCGGATCATCTTTTTTAACTATTTGAAACGGTACCGGTTTGGTTTCAATAATGTTTGTTTTCGCCACCCTGGTTATTGTGACGCTTGAACCATCAAAAATTTGAGCTGAGGTCGAAACGCTGATTTTGTCATCAACACCAAGTTCAATATTTTTTTCCGCCAAGAGTTCACCGACGGTTTTCTGCCAGCTACGATAAACACTGACCTTCTTCCCATCCTTAATGTTGATCACCGGCGCCCGGTCGATTTTTATCGTACTGCCAATACCAAGTTTCGGATCGGGAAAAACCGAGATTTTATCCTCCGGATAATACGGAACCTTGAGATTGGGAATAATTTTCGTCGGATCGGTGTTGATAGACTCCCCAGCGGTAATTTTTTCGCTCCCTGATGGCTGGATTTCTCTGATTTGATAGGGATAACTCTTAGCTGCCGTCTGATTGCTAACACCCGCCGCCTGACTTTTGAGGGCGCTAAAAAAACCGAAACCGGCTAGTGAGACAAAAACCAAAGCGTAAAAAAAATTGCGCATGAGTACATTATATCAAATTAGTCCGGTTTTCAGATTTGACTTTTGACATCATCCGGAATTTCCGCCAGAAATCGTGATGGTAAATTAGCAACCGGATTGCCAAAATAGATTCGTCCGGAGGCATAAATCAAATACAGTCGTTTTCTCGCCCTGGTAATTCCGACGTAACACAACCGCCGCTCCTCCTCAATTTCATTTTCATCGACAACGCTTCTGGCATGAGGCAGCAGCCCCTCCTCCATGCCGATAATAAAGACGGTTGGAAACTCCAGGCCTTTTGACGAGTGCAAGGTCATCAAAGTTACAACGTCGGCACTCGAGTCCAATTCATCGGAATCTTGATACAACGCCACCTTCTCCAGGAAGGATTCAAGCGGTTTTTCCAAACCGGCGTTATCGGTGTACGACGCAACTGACTTTAACTCCAAGATATTCTCCCAGCGAGCCTCGGCCTCGGCGCTGCCATCGAGTAAATTATCCTTGTAGCCGGAGACCTCCGCTACAACTTCGATCAACTCTGATACTCCGAGGCTGGTGGATTTCAGTCGAAAATTTTCGATCATTTCCAGGAATTTGGCAATTTTCTCCGGCGGATCGGAATCAAGCGATGATAAACCCCTAAGATATTTGATCACGGTTTTCGAGCCGATTCCACGAGCCGGAACATTGACAATTCTCTCAAAGGCAACCCGATCAGCCGGATTTGCAATCAATCTTAAATAGGCCAAAATATCTTTGATTTCCCGTCGCTCATAGAATTTAATGCCGCCGACAACTTTGTAGGGAATTTCGTAGCGCAAAAACGCCTCCTCAGCCGCCCGCGATTGAGCATTGGTTCGATAGAGGACGGCAAAATCACTCCAATGAGATTTTTCGGCAAAAACCAAACCGCGAATTTCGGTCGCGACAAATTCCGCCTCATCCTTTTCATTTAGAGCTTGATAAATTTGCAGCGCCCCGCCCTCCGGATTGTCGGTAAAGAGCGTTTTATCGGTTCGATGGCGATTATTCTTAATCAGTTCATCGGCAGCACGTAAAATATTCTTTGTCGAACGATAGTTTTGCTCAAGTTTAATAATTTTCGCTCCCGGATAATCACGCTCAAAGTTCAAGATGTTACGGAAGTTGGCGCCGCGAAAACCGTAAATTGACTGCGAATCATCACCGACGACACAAAGATTCCTTGATTTTGCCGATAACATTTTCGCCCATAAATATTGAACCTGGTTGGTGTCCTGATACTCATCGATCAAGATATAGCGGAAAATCCGTTGGTATTTCTCCAAAACCTCCGGATGTTGTTCAAATAGTTGGACACAAAGGACCAACAGATCGTCGAAATCCATCGCACCGATGGTTTTTAAATATATTTGATACTCCTTGTAGACGTCATAAACGATCTCTTCAAACGGCGAATTGACAAATTTTTTGTACTCCGCCGGAGAAATAAATTCATTTTTTGAGCTGCCGATAAAATATAAAACGGCGTTCGGACTGTACTGTTTAGTGTCGATGTTTTTGTCCTGCATAATTTTCTTCACCACCGCCAACTGATCCTGTGAGTCGTAGATGGTAAATCCGGACGGATAACCAATATGGTGAGCTTCGCGCCGGAGAATCTTGACACAAATGGCGTGAAAAGTCCCAAGCCAGGGCAGAACTACATCATCAGATCCGTCAGTCGAGACAGGTTGTTCAATTTTGTAATTTCGTTTGATTGGCAAATTCACAGGGGAGAGCAGTCGGCTCATCCGATTGCGCATCTCCCCCGCCGCTTTGTTGGTAAATGTCACTGCCAGAATTGCTGCCGGCGCAACTTTTTTTTCCGAGATTAAATAGGCCAAGCGATGTGTCAAGGCTTTGGTTTTGCCACTACCGGCTCCGGCCAAAATTAAAACCGGTCCCTCTGTAGTTCGGACCGCTTCAGACTGTGGCTGATTTAATTGCGAAAAAATATCATTCATCTCCCTGCATTATACCAGCCGGATGAGGAAATTTAAAAGTCAACAAAAAAAGGCACGAATGATTTGCGTACTTATAGGGAACAAATATTTTAATTATTGCCCTGTCGCGTCAACTCGTGCCTTCAAGGGGTGTCGCGAAAACGACTGATTGGAATCGTTTCGTAGCATCCCTTAAATGACTTTTTGTCATAAAGAGACACTTTTTAACTTTTCCCTAAACCCTGGTTCTCCTCACCAAATTTTTCTTCTGATTTTCTGCTAGTTCTTTTTCTTTTTCTTTTTGTTTTTTGGCTTATTGGCAAGGAAAGAGTAGAAACAAATCAGAGAAATTTGAATTTCTATTCTCTCCTTACCAACGGTTCGGATTAACAAAAAAACTCCCGCAAAGAGGAGCCATGATAAAACAAATACCAAATTTCTAACTGACCAAATTTCGAAAAAACCAAAGTTGAAACTTTACTTCGCCCCTCCGCGAATGAGTACTATTAAATTGTTAATGTTATGTCTATTATATACCTAAAATATCTCCGCTGTCAATAGCAAAAACCAATGACAGAAAAAATTATCCATTACCACAAAGGATAATTTTTTTAGATTTGATTATTTTGACCATCAGATGAGACAATATCCCCCGACAAAATCAGCGCCGAAAAAGCTGATATGGTATAATTAGCAAGATGACAAAAAAGAAAAAAATCATTTTGATTTCTCTGATCGTCGTCGTTTTTTTGGCGATTGTTGCCGGCGGCTGGTTTTGCTATCGACATTATAAAAACAAAAAAACCAGCAACCAGACGACGGCTACGACCTCAACTTCAAATTCAGCTAGTCAGTTTGACCAAAAAGATGCCACGCCCGCTACAACAACTCCGTCAACCTCCGGATCAGATCAAAATTCAACGACAACAACTCCGACGACGCCGACCACAACACCTACAACTTCAGCTGACGATTACTACAACCTTGGATTGGACTCGCTGTCGCAAAATAACTATTCGGCCGCAATTTCCAGTTTCAACAGCGCCATCAAACTAAATCCTCACAATCCGAATTATTACAGCAAAAAAGCCCAAGCCCAAGTTTCCGCCGGCAGCAAACAAGCGGCAATCGATACGATCAATCAAGGGCTGGTGGCAAATCCGAACGATCCAACATTGGAGGATCAATTAAGCGTTTTACAAACGGTGGTTAAATGAAAATAAGAGACAGAAAGAGTTTACTGATTGCAGCGCTGGTGATACTTTTCACCATGGTTATGCCGATAGCCGCCATGGCACAATCAGCATCGGATTTTCTAAACGCCGGAGCCGAGAATAATATTGTCTCCGACGCTAATTTTATTGATATTAATTCAATGAGTGTCGTCGACATTCAAAATTTTCTTACCAGCCAAAACTCCTATCTGGCAACTTACACCGACAGCTCGGAAACTTTAGCTGATGCCACAGCGGAAAATGGCAAATCAGCGGCCCAAATAATTTTCGACGCCGCTCACGGACTTTACCCGGCAGCAATCGGGACAGCCAACGGTATTACCGTCAGCGCGGCAACCGGCACAATCAGCCCGAAAATTATTCTGGTCTTTCTTCAAAAGGAGCAGAGTTTGGTTTCATCATCTTCCGTATCGTCCGGCCAACTGAACGCCGCCATGGGTTACTCCTGCCCGGACTCCGGCGGTTGTAATCCTGCTTACGCCGGTTTTGCCATGCAAGTCGGTTGGGGCGCTTGGCAATTGCGCTATAATTTTATCGCCGCCGGGCTACCGGCTAGTTGGTGGAATTCAACTTACGGCGCCGGCAATTCCAGCACTTGTTATGCCGGCCAGACAAAGACTTTAAGCGATTACACCGGCAGCTATAACCTAACTTTTGCCAATGCTGCCACGGCGGCAATTTATCGCTATACACCGCATGTTTTTGACTCCGCTTACAATGTTTGGAAGCTGTTCAATTACAGCTATTTTTCCAATTCGGCCCCACCATCAACGCCCGGTGTCAACGACACTTCGACTGTCAACATGGATACCTACAACAGCTCGGTAACACTCACTGGTGGCAAAGACAGCACAGGAAAAACTCTGTTTAACGGCAACGTTATCGCCGATGTCGGCTCCAGCTCATGGCAACTGACTTTTAATCCGGCAGTCGGCAACAATAGTTTGTCAGTAATTTATCAGGACGCCGACGGCAATCAAACTGCGACAAAAACCATCACCATCAACCGTCATAAATCCGGCGATATCAATGGTGACAGCAAAGTTGATTTACTTGACCTGTCAACTCTGGCAGCCGATTGGGGCGGTAATAACTCCCGCTCCGATTTCAACGGCGACGGCAAAGTCGACCTTTTAGACTTATCAACTTTGGCTGCCGTTTGGGGAACATAAACAAGATCAGATAAAAAAACGACCTCGTCTGCCAAAAAGGCAGGGTCAAAGATCGTTTATCTAAAATTAAACTAGCAAAAGATAAATAAAATATCAATAGCCAAAGGAGAAAAATGAAAAAATTAATTACGCTAATAATCGCCTCAGCTCTGTTTTTCGCAGTTGCACCACACTCTTTGGCTGCCGGTGGAATTTACGCCTCCGGCGGCGGAGCGAAAACCGTCGGCCAAAGCTTTACCGTTACCGTCACCGCCTCCGGTGCCACTTTCAACGCATTGGAGGGAACGATCTCGGTTTCCGGCCCGGTTTCAGTAAGCGGTTTCTCCGCCGGCGGTGCAACTTGGACTTCGATTCCGGCCAACGGCACACACTTTGTCGGAATGGTTATTCCGGCAATAACCTCACTGCGAGTGGCAACGATAACACTTAAGGGGACTGGGGTTGGCAGTGGTGCTGTATCGGTATCCTCGGTCAGATTGGCCAACGCCGGCGCTGATGCTGGCAGTGGTGCCGGCAGCGCAAGTTTTTCTATCGCCAAAGCGCCTGATCTGCCGGGCGCGCCAACAGTCACCTCATCAACTCATCCGGATCCGACTCAAAGTTATGAAGCGACAACGATTTCGCTTGCTTGGAATAAGGATTCCGGCGTTGATGGTTTTTCATATCTTCTGGATCAAGCCGCCGGTACAACTCCATCGGCCAAGATAACCGATGCCGCAACGGCGGCAACTTATACCAACCAGGCAATCGGCAGTTATTACTTTCACATTCGGGCCCACAAAACCGATGGCTGGGGAGCGACGACGACTTTTCAAATCAACATTAAGGCGCCAACGGCAAAAATCGATCCCACTTTAGCCAAGCCGACGGAAATCAAAGTTGAAAAGTCCGACAGTTTCGTCAATAATATTTCCGATGGCACTTTTTCCGGCCTAAAAATTTCCGGCACAACTTTAGCCGGCTACAGCGCCAATATAGTTTTGGTTCCAGTGCCGACTTTGCCGGCTGGAAAAGTTTTAAGCGCACTGGCGGATAAATCGGGTAAATTCGAACTAAACATTGATTGGCCGATCCCGGCCGGACGATACGGGCTGACAATTCAAGGTCAAAAAGATTTGGTCCTGACACCGATCTCCGACACGACGATTTTTGAGATCTCTCAAGCCAAAGGCGGAACAATAAACATTTTAACCGACGCCGACACCAACCCGCCAAAAAGCATCGCTCAAACAGTCGCAAACAAAAAATACAATTGGAAATTAATTTCTGAAATCACCGCCTTGGTTTTAGTCATCGGATTAATTGTAACTTTGATAATCGTTCGCCGTCGCAAATACAAAATCGCTTCATAATCTAAACCTGGCACCATCGAAAAAAGCCCCAAGACCCGAGTATCTTAGGGCTTTTTCTGTTAATGTTGGCTTAATATTAAAATTTAGAGTGTATACTAGACATCAGGGGGCTGATGAAAAAATTCTTAAAATTTATTGGTGTTGCAATTTTGGCAGGATTTTTTGCTGTTGCATTAACTGGATGCGCACCAAACCAAGCGCAAAAATCAGCAGACACCAGTTTAACCAATACCCCGTCTAGCACTGGCTCAACTAGCACTCCGGCTGTAATTAGCACACCCACACAGACTCAAACAACTCCGCAATCAACCACATTCGCTTCGCCATCAAAAACCTCCGGCTGTCACGAAAGCAACGGACTTCCCGATTCAGCTTGCACACCAGGAGCAACAAATTCAGCAGTGACGCAAGACACTATCAAATCAACAATCTGTGTTTCTGGCTACACTGCTACAATTAGACCAGCAACTAGCTATACGAATAACCTAAAAACTCAACAAATTGTAGCTTATGGTTATTCGGACAAGAGTTTATCAGATTATGAAGAAGATCATTTAATTGCTTTGGAACTTGGTGGGAGTCCGACTGACGCCGGTAATTTATGGCCAGAACCATACAATCTTACCTATAGCGCAAAGGCAAAAGATAAAGTTGAAAATTATCTGCACTCTCAAGTTTGTGGTGGTAGTATAAATCTAGTGGATGCACAAAAAGAAATCGCAACTAATTGGATCTCGGTTTATACCGCCCACTATGGCACGATTAGCGGAGGATCAAGTTCTGATTCAGACGATGCGGTAACTTCTAGCACTTCCACTGGGTCAAGTTCCAGTTCGATCTATACCCCAGCGCCGACTACAATAAATAACGGAGGATATCCGGCCGGAACAAGCGGAATTTGTAATGACGGAACATATACTAAAGCAGTTAATCATCAAGGTGCTTGTTCTCATCACAAAGGAGTAAAACAATGGCTGTAACTAAAAATAAACTTGGCAATTATATCTTTACTGGAAGTGGAAACTGGCGACTAAAGACCTCAAATTCCTTTTTCAGCAGCATTATTTCTTGATAGTATTTAGTCCGGAACATCTTAAGTCACTCCACGACTTTGCAACCGATATCACTGACGAGAGAAGTTCCTTCCGGTAAATTTTTATCCGCTCTAATCAACGCCTTATAGCCGGGCGGTAATTCTTTTTGATCAGAAAAATTATAGTCAACGGTTTTCGGTTGCAAGTAAAATAGCACTGTCGGCGGGTAAAAACCAGCAAAATAATACTGGCTATTTTGATCCTTAGCTAAATTTTCATAACTCAAGAGACAAGCCTTATTTGTCTCATATAATTTGATTTCACGCCACCTGGTTGGAATGTATGCCGGTAGCAGAATTGTTGCCAAGAAAAAAAACACTACCGGATAGATAAAAAAGCTGTTTTTCGAAATCAAATAGAAAATGATAACTGCCAGAGCAATGATCAATGGAATATGAACCGGTAAAATGTACCACTCGATTCTGGTAGCGACACTCTGAATTGTGATGAATTGAATTATCAGCCAGCATGCGACAAATATGATCGGCTGTGAATACTTCCTGACCGCCTCTTTCCAAACAAGAAAAAAAAGTGGCAAAAAAATTGTAATCGGATAATATTTCAAAATATTTTCCAAGTAATAATACCAAGGCGCGATATGACCCTCAATCGCTACCTTCGAGCGCAAAACAATCTGGTAATCGTAGTATTGGCTCCAAAAACCAAGGCCGAATTTCTCCAGCATATAGATATGCCATGGAAGGGCGATCGTCAACATCAACAGGAGGCCAATCCAGGTGTGAATATTTTTAATGTAGGTTAGAAACTGCCGAGTCAGCAACAAATAAACAACAACAATCAAAAGCGGAGAAAGTCCGGCCGGGCCTTTGGTCATGACGGCAAAACCAATTAACAGAAAAAATGGATAAAGATATTTTTTCTCCTCTTGTGACAACCAAAAAAAGTAAAGTCCGGTGACGGTCAGACAAGCCACAAGCATATCAGTCGTACCAAAACGTGAATAAAAAAGTAGAAATGTGTCGGAGACAAAAAGTAGCAACGACAAGATGGCAATTTTGGCCTTAAAAAGTCTTTTGCTGAAAATGTAAGTTACCCAAGCCAAAACTACTCCGCTAATCGCTGAAACAAAGCGAGCGGAGAATTCATTGACGGCAAAAAGTTTGAATGCGCCGGCCTCAAGCCATAAAGCCAGTGGCGGTTTCTGAAACCAGTCAGCGCCATTCCAGTAAAGCGTAAAAAAGTGACCATGCAAAACATTCCTGGCAACTTCGGCATAAATCGCTTCATCCCAATCAGCCAATCCGTAACTTCCCAGCTTCCAAAAACAAGCAACCGCAAAGATAGCGACTGAGATTATCGCTAAGACATTAAGCTTCTTATCAGAAAGAGAAATTTTCGATAATCCAAACTTTTCCATAATTTATGACTAAGAGTTCGGTTACGGTTCTATTTCTCCACCAGTACTATGTCGGCAATGGCGTTCTCGCCGGAAATATTTGTAATTGTGATCGTATCGCCTTTTTTAACGCTGACTTCCCCCAGATCTTTAACAATAAATTTTTCATCTCCCGATTGTTTGGAAATTTGGAATTTGGAGTTGGAAATTTGAAGTTGGAAGCTACCGCCAACCCCTCCGTCCAAATATCGGATGACTAAATCGCCGGATTCATCGGCCACAGCTTGGTGAGATAATACTGCGCCATTTTTCGTTGTATAAATAAAATCCTGCTGTAAATCAGCAAAGATCTTCTTGCGCCAAAAGGCGTATCGGCCGCGACTCCAGCCATCTTGATATTTATCAAACTCTGATGCCCAATCAGTAATCGGCAAAATGGTCGGATTTTTGTACTGCTGTACTGTTTCTATATTCGAATTTTGGATTTGATTTGGAATTTGAGCTTTGTCATTTGAAATCTTGAAGATGTGAATCTTATCGCCAAAATCTTTGACATCAACCAGGCCTTTTTTGCTCTTTGCCAAACCGAGCAAGTCCCTGTTATACCACTTGTCTCTGATACTTTGATCGGATTCCAGCCAGAGTCCGGAAACCAAATCATATTTCGTCTCCAGGTCGGTTCGGACGATTAAACAATCAGCGCCGCCGTTTTGCATCAAAGATGCGACTTCGCCGTTGTCAGATTTTTCCAAAAATTGCGAACTCAAACGATTGCGGAAATACATCTCTCCAGATGGCGGTGTTAAAACCGACGCGCCATCGGTTAAATACGAAATTCCAAAAGCCGAAGCTATTAGGTCTGAATTAGCGGCGTCAGCGGTTTTATCATCTTTAAAATAGACAAAACCAAGATTCAAAGGATAATAGGCTTTGGTGCAAAAATTCTTGTTTGATGAAAGAAAATTTTGGGCTTGGCGATATTCCTCGGGAATTTGTTGTAAATGAAAATATCCCGCGTAGTTGAATGTTAAATACGGCAAGATAATAATGAAAGTAACGAATACTACCAACAGTTTTGTCGCAATTGATACCAAACGCTTGGATTGCAACCAAGAGAGAATTTGATTTGCGCCGATGGCAAAAAGAAAAATCAGCGCAAACGATAATAGAAATTCAAAGTGATAAGTTTCACGGAATAAGGCAATTTGCGGAAAGTGGTTAAAAACAAAAGTGTAGAGTGATGTGAATTTTCCGGTTGGACCGACTGTGAAAGGCAAAATTAATACTGAGGAGAGAATTAATCCGAGAGTTAAGGAACGGTTTTTGCGATCGAAAATTGACAACACGGCGACCAGGTATGCCAAACCAAATCCAAGAACAATGATTAACTTTCGCGAAAACGGATAAAAATAACTGACGGTAATGCTGTGATCAGAGAGCATCAAAACATTTCGCAAACTGTGCGGCAAATCGGCAATGAATTTCAGCGTTACCACTTCGCTTCCAGTTGGAACCGAGTTGCTCGAACCGTGGATCAATCCGACAATAAACCAGGGCAAAATCAGAATCGCCAACGATGAAATTGTTAAGAGAAAATTTTTCAAAACTACTTTGTTAGCAGTGAAAATCAAATGGATAATTAAAAATAGCACTGTCAAAACTCCGGCTTGAAATTGAGAAAAAATCAACGACAGAAGCAGTGCGGATAATAAATACTGCCAAAAGTTTTTTTTCGCTATGAAATAGATGATGAGAAATATCGGCAGAACAGCATATGCGACAATTGAGTAAGTGAAACCGATTATTGTCCGAATAAATATGTAGGGCGAAAAAGCGTAGGCCAAACCGGTAACAAAAGCAACGAATTTAGATTCGATTTTGTTTTTGGCCAGGAGAAAAAAACCGTAGCCGGCGCAAACATGAGCCAAAAGCAGAAATATTTTTAAGCTAATTGATGGTGAGATGTTAAAAACTCCGGGCAAGCCTAAAATCGCCTGAGCATATTTTCCGATAATACTGGCAATGCCAAGCGAACCGTTTAGAAATAATCCGGACCAAAACTGTTTGACGCTGAAAAGCGGCCAGCCCCAGTCATATTTCAGCGGAACGCCTTGCTGGCGAAAAATCGGAAACAAAAAAATGACTGAGATTAAAATATAGGCCAAAAGCGGCCAGTAATCCCCCAAAAATACTACGATTTTTGATTCGGCTGATTTTTTTGACTTCATTTTAGCGGCTAATCACAATCGGATTATTGATCGTTTGATTCGTCTTTTTCCAACATCTGCTTAAAAAAATGATTAAAATTTACTACTCGTTCGACTTCTCGTGGATTTATTAGGAACGGCTCAACCTCTTTGGCTAAGGCTTCGAAATCAATATCCCGACAAAATTTAAGAAATTCTGTTTTCAATTCCTTGCTATTTGAAATCTTCATTTTGCTTTTCAGATAATCATAGTTAGGCTTGGTATCGCGCAAAAGAAAAATGATATCAAAAAAATCACGCCCTTTTGCCCTCTTCCTCTCGGTTGCTGCAAAGATTTTTTGAGAGAGTAAAATATCCTTTGGTGTAATAAATATATTGGTAAAAACGTCAAATTTGTTGAGCTCGAATATCTCAGGAGTATATTTATAATTGTGAGGCATTGTATCTAATTGAATAAGTAGTTTTTCCTCTTCTAGACCGGAAAGTTTGTTATCAAAAAGTAACCTTGGAATTTTTACATAGCAATGGTAAGCGCCTTTATAGATATTCCTGATCTCGACAACATATCCTTCAAGAATCAACTCTTTCTTAATCAATGCAGCTATCTTTTCAAAATCATCAACTGACAAATTAAAATTATCAAAATCAATATCCTCTGAAAAACGCTGGCTACCATAGCAAATTCGCAGAGCTGTTCCACCCAAAAAGGAAAGCTTATTTGCGTAAGATGAATTAAAGATAATCTCCAAAATTTTATACTGCAAATACTCTCGCAAGAGAGATTTTGGAAGAGTATATAACTTCTCTGGGTAAGATTGTTTTATCTCATTCAGGCTGATCATTGAATATATCGTTAATTAATAAACTGACTCTTTTCTTTAGCGGTTTGTCTTTAATTAAACTTAGATAATTACTGACTTTTGCCTTTGATATCAATTTTCTGGCCAGCTCTTTATTTATTCTTAGCTCGTAGAAATCATCTTGACTTTTTAATTCCGGACGAAGATAGAGATAATCAATTATTGCCTTTTCCGGTTCAGCCATTTTTATCTCGTTTTCAGCCTGTTTGATCAGCTTATATCCAAAAAACATCGAGGGCTTAATTTTATTATAAGTAAACAAAGCAAGCGGGGTTTCAAACTGAATTTTTCTTTTACTTGAAACTGCGGTGATCGAAAAAACTCCTTCGGGAATAAAACCGTAATATGATAGCGCTGATTCCAGTGAGACATAACTCGGCTCTAACAATTTATTGGAAATAAAAAACATCTCTGTTTCACCAAAAGAATTATCGGGAAAATAGTAATGCTTATTAATAATTTTTTTAATATAGCCTTTTTTAATCCATTCACTGATACGTCGCAGATCAAAATTTGCCTGGTATTTTTTAATATCAGTCAATGAAAAAGTAATATAGTTACCAAATAGGTTTTTGAGCTCGATATATTTCATATATATGTTATATTTAACATATTACATAAACATTCTATCAAAGATAAAAATTAGTGTCAAGCAGACTACATTTCATTTTCTTATCATTTTTAATAACTTAATGAAATTTAATACAAATGAATAGCTCTGGTGATACACTGATTCTTCTGACTTCATTTTACCGGCTAATCGTAGCAAATTTGGTCGAGAATTAAAAGCGCCCCGACAGAAGCCGGGGCGAAGAGAAAAACTTACGGACTCTTCGGTTCGTCAGCCAGACGAACATCAAACAGCCGATAATCAAGGTTCTGATATTTTGCCAGAAAATTGGCGGCAAACCGATCTCTGCCTCCCGGATTGTAAAAATGGACAATCAGACTTCCGCCGCGACCGCCGGCTCCCGTAACACAGATACCGGAAGATTCTCTGGTCTCCAATATTATCTCCTCTGCAACACTGTTAATCAGATCCGGATGCAAATCCATCTGGCAAGTCTTAAGTTGGGATAAAACCTTAGTAAACAAATCGACATTGTCCAGTCTGAGCGCTTCCGCCATCAGAGCAGCAGTCATGCCGATATTTCTCAACTTATCTGTCGCCAACTTTTCATTCTCACGTAGTTTATCACCAACCATTTGGTGGATATCGGAGGAGTTGTGCCCACCAAGATAGACAACAACAGCAGTTTCGAAAAGTCTGCGAACATTATTACCGACAACCTCCGGTGAAACACTGAAGGCATACAAATCTTCAATTCTGATATACTGACAAGCGCTTGGCTTCAGACTCGATCCCTGTGTCGCGGCGATTTGGTCCTGATTACCGGTTTTGACACAAAGGATCTTGTCCTCGACGAAAACTGCCATTCTGGCGATCTCATCGGCCGGATAATCAGAGCCGAGAAAGGCCCGAAGAATCGCGACTGAGGTTGCCGCCGAGGTTCCGAGTGAGGCACCCGGCCCAATCGGACTGGAAATCGACAGATGAATATCGCCAGCCGGAATTCTGCTGAAATCAAGCAGACTCAAAACTGCCAACGGCAACTCTCTTTTGTTAAAATCACCGGCAGCCAAAGCTTGACGGTCGGCAAAACAGTCAAACTTCGGATCCGATCCGGCGGAAACGATTATCTTGCCAGCCTCTGACGACCGCGACTCGCCGATATGAGCAAAGACCTGCAAGCCCTTGAACTGGCTTTTTTCTCCGTGAGGCCGCAAGTAACCGGAGAAATTCAAAACACTTCCCTGCCCAACCAAAGTTCTGGCCAACGGAGTGTCCGACCACTTCCCTGGATCATCCAAGCGAACCGGAACCTCAGCAAAATAACCTCGAACAATTCTTGGCTCTGAGACAGCCACCGGTTTCATCTGTTCCATCATGCTCACCTCATTCATCTGATATCATGTCGTATATTATCGTATCTTTTTACTTTTTATTTGTCAATATCAAAATTAGTCGCAACAGCAGGGGCAATTTGCGATTTTCTAAATAGAGAACAAACTATTTAAACTTCATATTTTGGGCTTTCGCTCTGGTTTTCGAATCAAAGCGATATTTGATAATTTTTGCCGGCACTCCGCCGACAATCGCAAACGGCTCGACATCTTTCGTTACTACGGCGCCGGCGGCAACGATTGCGCCCCGACCGATAGTAACCCCCGGCAAAACAACAACATTGGCACCAAGCCAAACATCATCAGCGATTTTTACCGCCGCTTTTTCAAATCCTTGGGCTGAAATCGGCCGACTCCAGTCGGAGAATTTATGATTTAGAGTTAGAATCGATGAATTTTGGCCGATCCAAACGTAATTCCCAAGTGTCAGGCCGGCGATGCTTTCTATGTGGCAGTTGTGGCTGAGAAAGATATGGTCGCCACAGGTTAAATTTTCGCCGCCGATATAGCAGTAGTCGCTAATACAAACATCGTGACCGAAAGAGATTCCGCCGGGACCGGCCAGAGTGCAACCGCGGCCGATTCGCAATGATTTGCCTGATCGGATAAAAAATAACTTCCAAAAACAGGCTCGCCAGTGACCAGCTAATGAATTGAAGAAATTGTAGATTTTTCTCAAACAAGAATTTAATTTCATCTGATTTATTGTTTAGGGTCTACTACTCACTAGCTTTTATTAATCTTCTTCCTCGGTTTTTGTCATTGTCATTTTTATGACTGAAATAAAGAAAAACAGCATTGCTCCAAGTGAAAACTGATCAGTTAAATCAGACTTTTTCAGTACTATCGATAGGGACATCAAAACGAAAAAAACGAATGCCCATACTGCAATCTGTCTGCCACTGGGGCTTGCAAATATCGCCCAAATCGCTAGCAAAAAAACAATTATTTGGATTGGATGCCAATTTAAATACAGACCCAAACATCCGGAGAAAAACAAAAAAATGTATCTGAGGTCAGGAATATTATCCGCAATAATATTGCGGCTGTTTTTAATTTCCATTTTTTTAACTTTTTTCATTTTTGCTTAATTACCCCGGTTATTCCAAGGTCGCTGACTCCGAAAACTTTGTTGCTCTTCCCAATATCTTCCTGGTCATAAGTAAATTTTAAATACAAAGTCGTTGATTTCCCATCACCGACAACTGACTGACCGAACCAATCGCCGCCGCCGGCTGGATCTTGTGGTTGTATCTTTTTCCAATTAATATCATCGAACGAGTAATAGCCGATGGTATTAACGGAATACCCGCCAAGTTGCTTGTATTTGATTTCAAAAGTATCAAAAGCTGTCAGAGTATCAAATTTATAGGAAAAACTCGCCTGACCGCTTGCCGGGGCCGAGACGGCATCACTTATGTAATCAAGATATGGCAATTGATTTGAGCTGGAGCTGTTTCCAAAAATATCCAAATAATCATTGGCCGAGCGGCTGAATTTATAGCGATATAGTTTGTTGCCCTGCCCCAAGTCTTCAATAACCGCATTGTATGGTATTTTGCTGCCGTTCTCAATAACCGGCTGAGCCGATTCTATCTGAAAAAACAAGTCGCCAATTGTTTTATTCGATCCGATGATATAAGCACCAGCAATCGGATAACTTGAGTTATTACAAGAGCCTAAAATTCTAATCGAATTGAAATAGTTTGTTTTGACCGCAAAGTTATCAATGGCCAAAAAGTAATACTGGCCTTTTTCCAAATTGCTCGCCAATGGGAAACGATAAGTATTTTTTTTCGTCGAATATTTATCCAAATCGGAGGGATCGAATTGGAAACTGGCAAGAACCGTCGGATCAATGGTCAAATTGCCACTGTTTAAACTGGCCTTTTTCAGCGTTAATTGATAATTGCCTAAACCGCCGGTACCGACAGTGTCCAACGCCAGATTAACCCAGCTGACATTGTCACTTTGTGCGGAAAAAACCTGTCCGACACCGGCTTTACCAAAACCAAATTTAAACAAAAGGTCATTATCGGAATCCATTTCTGACGTGACTTTTGTCCCGAGACTATTGCCAAAAATTGTCGACGCCAGTCCGGATAAACACTGATCACTCTGACAATTCAGTCGAGATAGAGAAATATCGCCAACTTTGATTATCGGGTCATAATTTGGATCATCTCTTTGAATTATGAAATAGGAAAAACTTCCATTGGTTTTGAAAGTTAAATCTTTCGCCTCAATTTTTCCGTCTTGAGCAACTGAAATATCAGATAAAGTTTGCCTGGCACCTCCGTCGCCGGCAAGTATTAGACGGATTTTTGATTTTTCAGCCGTCGTCGCATTTACAGTTGCTCTTATGGTGAAAAACAGATGATAATAGTCGCCGGTATTTGAGATAAGGACTTTGTCAGTCGAGACGGATCCGGCCCCCGAATCAATGGTAAAAATGTTGTTTTGAATTTCTGAGATCTGTTCTTGATAAGATTTTATCACCAGACTATTGTCGCCCGGATCAAGATTTTGCATAAAGAAAAAAGCAAAAACCATAATCAAAATTAGCAGAATATATTTCCAGTATTTGATAAGCAAATTGATGATCGGCTCTTTAACTTTTTCCATTGTTTTTCCTGATAATATTCCTCAATAGAAATCCCAAACTTGTGGCTAAAGTTAAGAGTGTCACAAAGCCAAATATATAATAAAGTCGCTGTGGCCAAAATTCCATCACCAACTCAAAATCATAGCTGCCATCCGAATTTTTAACACAACTGTATTGCTGGCAGAATTTTCCCGGATTAATCAGCCAACTATTGGCGTATCCGTTAGCCGGAATATGAGCATAGCCAGCAGATAACGGTTTCCTGAACCAGGTTTCAAAAACAGAGCCATTAGGCAAGTTGTCATTTTGGATAGTGCCCTTAAAATTTTTTGAAACAAAATTACTGCCGAGATTACTAATCAAACCTTGATTAATAAAGTCGCTAAGCTCTGCTGTTGTCGCTTGGTCAGTGGAATTTCCGGCAACTTGTTGATCTGATGTTTTGTCAATCGATTTTTTGTAATTTTCCGGATAAAGTCGCCAAGAATCGTTATAAGATTCAGAAAAAACCAAGGGGAAATCACTCGTCGCTTTGTGAACGCGGACTCGAAATCTTGTCGGGCTGATTTCTTTGTATTCAACAGTTGGGGGCGAATCGACCTTTGTTGGCATGTCGGCCAGAAGTTTATCCAAAACTCCATCTTTGTTGAAATACAACACCTGACGATTATCAGTGATTGATTTATTGATCACTGTTGGTAAATCGGAAACCGATAGTTTTGAGATAATAATTTTCGTCGGAGTATAAATGTGTGGCAGATAGAATTGATCCGCAATTTTATAGAGTGTGAAATAATCATTTTTCTTGACTTCAGTAATAAAACCTTTGTTGACATAATCCTTAATTTTGTCGGAAGTCTGAGCGATAAATTTTGGATCAACATCAGTGTGATAGATAAAATAGCGACCGTTCATTAGACCGAGAAAAGGCAGGAACCAGTTGGAATCCTCCGGGCTCTGACGACTCCAAAGTTTTCCATAATTCCAATCACCAAAAATTGAGAAGGCGTTCATTTGCGTCGTCGGTTTATTAAATAGCTGAACCGTCGGGTCAACCCCTATTAACTTCCATTTCGGCAAATTGACCCAACCAACAGAGTTGATAACACTGTATGGACCAGAGACTATACGATCAAGCAGTTTCTCCTGATTTAATTGATCGGCAATCTCCCGATAGTCATTTGGAATTTTTACCAAAGAACTATTTTCAGCGGTCAGATAATTTTGACCCTTCAGGTGAGCTTCAGAATAAAAAGTTTGAATATTGCCTTTGACAAAAGGGATAGCAGAAAGAAAAGAAACAAAAATCGCTAAAACGATAATCAATTTCAACGGCTTGGTTTGCCTGGGAAAAATTAAAACAATCGGAAGCAAAATAAGAAAAGGCATAAATATGGCAGCCTTGTCATAACTCCGAAGCGAGCCTAAAATAGGATTTTTAAATATCGACCAAATAATACCCGGATTTATAATCCCCGCTCCCTTGTTCAACAAAAAGATACAAACCAAGAGTAGCAAAAGAAAAATTTTCTCCTGCTTGGTTATTTTTTTTTGAAAACCGAGCAACAACGTCAGAGAGAAAAACAACCCGCCGGCAAAAAATGTCAGCAGTTTTAGATTGGTTGGGTTATTTATTATATCGCCTAAAAAATAAACCGTAGGAACACTGGCCGCCTGCCACAAAATCCACGATCGCAGATCAAACAAAGCCGTTCCAGTTGCAAATGAACCAGAAAGTCGAAGCATCTCCTGTATCTGCGGAATTACCGACCAGCTGGTGGAGAGAAGGAGCAAACCGGCATAAAGCAGAGCATATTTCAGATATTTTTGAATTTGGAGTCGATCACGATTGAAGATGTAAATTAAGACAATCAGAATCAGCAGTAAAATACATTGGGCGATAAAAAAAGCTAAATTGGCATTCGAGATATTGCTAAGAAAAAATATTACCACTAGAAACGGTAGCAATTGCAAAGCACTTTTTCGGTTGAGATCGGTGAAATATCGGTAAGTCAGGGCAAAGAAGATCGGGATCAGAGGATAAAGAAACAAAAACGGTTGACTATATCCCCACATTCCGGCAAAGTAACGCAAAGTATAAATATTAAAGGTGTAAGAAAGGGCAAATAAAATTTTAACCCAATCAGAAATTCCAGATTCAGCTGTATCAAAAAACCGCAACGACAGATAGAATGACCAGAAAGATGCTATCAAAAACAACAGAATCAAAAGGCTTGCTTGATTTTGTAACGAGAGTTTAAGAATTGAGTTGAGAAAATTAATAGCGTAGTTGTACAAGCCATAGCAATAATTGCTATTGAAATTTCCTTCGCTGGTAGAATTAGCCCAAAGATAATTTCCGCTCTGGATCATTTTTGACCAATTGATTGTTTGCGAGGCGTCTCCACCAGAAACAATATACCCAAGTGGCAATCGGTTGACAACAGCGGAATAAATGATGACCAATTGACTAAAGATTAGTAAAAAATACTTGTTGGAAAATATCAATTTAATTCTAGAAATTAGATTCATAACATAAATAGATGTTAGAAATAAACTTCCCACGACCTTACGGTCGGGGATCTAAGTGAGGAAGATTAGAGATTTAATCTTCAAAGAGATATTACCACGATCAAGTCAAAAAGAACAGCATCAATCAGACTGCAATTTTTTGTTCGATCGCTTCCGACTATAGAAAATATAATAAATTAACAACAAAAAAGTAGCTGAAGATAATAATTCAGTCAATACTACATAACGCTCCGGCCAGAATAATAAATAAAAAATAGCGTTTTGATTTCCGTTTTTGTCGACTGAAAGTACACCGCTTGACCGCAAATCAGAAATTTTCACCTCATACCCATTGCCAATATCATTGGTTATGTGGTGTGTATTATCGGAAGAAATAACTTTAGCAAAAAAGCCACTGCCGCTCAGCAACTTCCAATAAGAATTATAACTTTCATTGAAATTCAAATTAAAATTGCCACTGATATTTTTGACCTCAATCCTATACTTTGCCGGATTGATTTGTTCATAAGTTACGACAGGATAATTTTGACCTGAAGCAGAAATTAAGGGAGTCGTAGATTTTAATTTAATCGCTAAAATCGGTCCTTTATCGTAATAAATCTCCGCTTTTCCGACTGCAACTTCAGCTCGTAATGCTTGATCGAATTTTAATTTCTCTACATCTCCCCAATCAAAAATGTCTAAATCTTTGCGAAAAATAATGTAATCTACCCCTGCGGTTGATGACACATTGATTAGTTGATTAGCATCTTGGCTTTTTGCCGCCTCATTTATCTGATTTATTATACTGGCAGAACCACCGGTATTGCGGTCGGAGAATGCTGATACTCCAGCAACAGGCGAAAAACCAGCATAGATATCTTGCACTTCCTGGTATGCGCCACGAAAATTTTTGTCATATGAAGTTGAAACCATACCGCCAAGTGGGAAAAATATCGCTCTTTTGCTCTTATCATCATTTTGCAGCTTGCTGTCAAGCTCCTGATATTCTGCCGGCCAAGTTTTGGTTCTAAAGCGGAAATCTGATTGAATTTTCGGTTTACCAAAAAACGAGCCGGAAAAAAATGGCCAGGCACCAAGAAATAGTGAAAGTAAAACCACTCCGATCAAAATATATTTCCAACGAAATTTCATCTTGAAAATATAATCGATCGTAATTGCCGCCAATGTCGCCAGAGCAAAGTTGGCTAAAACCAAAAATCTGGCGACATCTCGCATCAGATTGGCAAACGGCAGTTTGGCTACAAACTCTTGACCACCAAAATAGAAGATAATCGGCACCGCGAGTATCAGAATTAGATAGACAATATGCCGTCCGAACTTTTTCCATTGGATAAATGAAAATGCCGCCACAAAAGGCAAAGCGTAAGAAAAAATTGTCAGATTTTTCGGAAAACTGGCTTCAAATTGATAATTAAATAAACTCGCCCAAAGCCGAAATATATTTGCTAATGTTAATTTCTCGGATGCACCAATGCTGATTGTACTTTTTACAATGTCATTGCCCACAACGCCTTGATCGGGAAATGCCAAAAGGATAAACAGCCAAAAACTGTTTAGAAGAATAAATCCGATAATCGTCGCCAAGCCGTAGACGATGCTTAACTTGAACTTCTTCGTTGATATTCCGTAGCCAAGAACTAAAGCCAGTAAAATTAACGAATACCACACTATTGTCTGAGATTGAATTGCTAAAGTAAAAACAATTGCTGTCAATATCAGATATCGAAAATCTCGCTTATCAACCGCATTTAAAAACAAAAAACTAAAGAGAGGCATTAGGGCCAAAGACAACAGAACGTATAGCCAACCCATCAGAGAGTAATTGAAAAATACCGGAGTGAGAATAAAAATAAAACCGCCAATAAACGCCGATAGAGGTTTTAACCCAATGTAGCGAGCAAAGAGGCTAAAGTTCGCCGCGCCAAGACCAAAAGTCAGGACAAGAGAAATTTTTATTAGCAAAGGAACACCGATACCGATTTTTGCAAACAATAATAGAGGTGCAATAAAGAAAATGACGACAGAGGATAATTGCCGGGTGCCAAAAATATTTCCGGTACGAGTCCAAGTGTGAAAAAGAGTATCAAAAAATACTTTAATCTGACTGGCAGTGGCAGGAAATCCCCAATCTCCACCGCTGAGGCTGCCTTTCGAAAAAAACAATTTAAGAAAAATCAGAAAAGAGACTAAGAAGTAAAATAAAAAAAGGTAACCATAATGTGATAAGAACTTTTTAATAATTTTCTCCATCAAATCAAGCCTTCTTTAATGATTTTATCGCTCTCGCCGGACTTCCGACAATTACAGAATATGGCGGGAATGATTTGGTCACAATACTGCCGGCACCAACAACGCAATGTTTGCCAAGTTTAACGCCTTTTAAGATGAAACTTCTGGCCCCGATAAAACAATCATCATCAATTTCAATCTGCTCGCCGGCTGTTAACCCGCTATCCATTGGCGAGATATTTGCTTTAAACAGGTGGTCGTGATCCATAATTGAAACTCCGTAGGAAAATAAGCATTTTTTGCCAATAACAATTCCTTTTTTAACCAAAAAAGTTGCATTACGACCAATATTGGTACCATCACCGATAGAGATTTTCGACGAAAGATCATTACCATCGATTTGCAGCCAGGCGTTCCGTCCGATCATCACGTTATCTCCGATGATGATACCTTTTAACCGAACATTCAGCCAATCATAACCGGGGCCGATGAAACTTCGGCGACCAAATCTCATCCCACGGGCTCGAGCCGGAATTGAGATCAAATAAGCAACAGAACTTTGTATAATATTCATAATTTAGACTCTCTGTTTGCCGAAAATTATCCCACGAATCGAATAGAAGGCGCTGACGAATAACAAAAAAATATTTAAAAACGGCAATATTAAAATTCGCGGATTACGATATTCTCTAGCAAAAATTATTTTGCTGTAATAGACAGAGTATATCAAAATTAGAGCCAAAGCCAGAAATCTGACGTATGGAATTAACAGCCCGATGAGCAAAAATTCACGAAAAAAAGCGTTGAAAATCTGCCTTGGAGTTTTTATTACCCAATGGCGCAACATGACTCCTTGAGCTTCGGAGTATTGCCCCTGTTTTTTGATAATATCTTTGGCCGAAAATTTATCATCATCTCTATGGAGGTGAATAATTTTTGCCTTTGTCGGAACCAGTTGACCAATCTTACTTAAACGATTGATGATATCGCCATCCTCACCGGCAGTTCGGAAATTTTTGGCGTCAAATCCGCCGACTCTCTTTAGCGCGCTTCGGCGAAAACAATCGAACTTTCCGTCAAGCCCGCAATAAGTTCTTTCGACCATTCTGGCAAAAAAAACTTTCTGCCAAAAATTATACCTTTGCCAAACTTTGATCGGATGCAAAACTTGATGGTAGGCGGCGACAATAGTTTTGTCGGATGTTACAAGTGGTTTGACCAACTCTTCCAACGAATTTTTTTTCAAGATAACGTCTTGGTGAAGTGTAACTATTAGGTCGGATTTTGACTTTTCAATTCCTTCATTATAGGTCGCCGCCAAACCGATCGGTTTCGAATGATTAATTACTTTGGCGCAAGTTAAACGATTTTTTCGAATAAAATCATTGATAATTTCAGCCGAGGCATCACGAGAACCGTCGTTAAACAACAAAAGCTGATCAAACTTCAAACTTTGATTAACCAGGCTTTGCAGAGTCTTTTCGATCGTTGACTCGCCATTATAAATTGGAACAATGATTGATATCGACATTTTACCGATTTAAGATAATTTTTTAATACTAAAAAGACCAAACGCCGACCTAGGCAAATGGTAGGCCAGTATTTGACTTAGTGAGGCAATGACAAACCAGAAAGATTTTGGTTGAAAGCGAATTGTTGCGGTCATATCATCGCCCATTGTGGTTGACTGAACTTCACGGCGAAAAAACTTAAAGCCGGCCAGACCGTGGCAAGTAAAACCAAGACCAGACATTTTTTTGTAACTCCAACCGGATAAATGTTTTTGCCAGGGATTATCGTCGAGTGATTTCTGAGGCAAAAAACCATTTGGAGAGGACACAATCAGCTTCTTTCTTGCCCATTTTTCAGCTTTTTTCAAAATCTTGCGGCCGACTTTTTCCGGCAAATGTTCTAAGACTTCGATCATAATTACGGCATCAAAAGAATCTTTCGGAAAATCGAGATCCAAAATGTCTTTTTTTAAATATTTAGAGTGAATATTTTTCGATTTCGATGCTTTCAGATACTCATCAAAAATTTCAACACCGAGGCTTTTTTTGACATCCCGGCAATATTGCAACGGTGATGACGGGCCACAACCTAAATCCAAAACGCTTTCACAACCGGAGAGTTCTCTTTTCAAGCAATAAACAACTGTCGGGAAGAGAAAACTAACAATTCTGTTATGATAAAGTTTTTTGACCAGATTTCTCATTTCGTACCATATAATTTTATTCCGGCCAAATCCTTGGCGATTATATTGCGTTTATATCGATCAACCAGCGGAATCAGGATGAAACGCGGAACTATAGTCAGACCGATAACATAAAACCAAAACTTAAGTGAGTACAAATTTTTCGGCCGGTATTTAATTAAAAGCCCGATCTCGTTGAAAAATAAGGGGAACTTTGAGTAGTTTTTCATTTGAACCAAACCATCATAATTTAGAGCAATGTGACTAATCCCCCACTGTCGAGGTATTTGATACTTTTTTCCTTTTAGAACTTTTTTAAACATCCGCACCCAGGTGAAAGTCGGAGAAGGCTCATAAATTGAGGACAACGATCTGGTTTGACTGGAAAAAATCCGAACGGCCAAAATATAATCTTTCAAAAATACCGCTTTATGTTCACGGAAAATCGCCAAGAATGGATAAATATGCGCCGGGAAAATGTCCGGGTGGATCGGCTCTCGCATCCAATCGTTGCGATAAGCTAAACCGGACAGTTGACCGACCGATTCAAAAACTTTGGAAAAAACTTTTTCATCGTCAAAAATTGAGATTAAACAATCAGAATTTTCATCAAGCGGTTTAACCGCGCGAACAGCTGAATTGACACTGTCATTTTCAAACCAATAGTACGGTCTGGTGACAACACCGACGTCTTTATCCATTTTAAAAGCCGCAAATGTTTTTTCGAGAGCAAATTTGGATAAAATATCATCATTACCCATTAAATAAACATATTTACCCGTCGCCAATTCCCGGCATCTTTTCAGATTACCCGAATAACCAAGATTTTTTTCGTTCCGAAAGTATTTAATTCGCGAATCTTTCGCTTGCCACTTTTTGATCACCTCCTCGGTTTTGTCCGGCGAATTGTCGTCAACAATAATCAGTTCGAAATCCGAAAAAGTTTGGTTCAAAATGCTCTTGATTGTCGCACCGATGATCCCAGCTGATTTATAAGCCGGAATCAGGACAGAAAAAATTGGTTTCTTCATCAGTTAATCTTTCTTATTTAATTTAGTACATTTAAATATTAAGCTTTTCCCTAACTTCGGGAAAATCCTGACAAAAAATTTATCCACAACTTTGCCTTGCGGATCAAAGTTAATTGTATCAGTCACAAAGCGAATCGGCAAAAAATTATTTTCCACTAACAAGTTTTTCAATGAATCGTAGGTGAAATATCTAATGTGGCCGGCATCGTAACTTCTGGCCGTCGTTTCAATTAATGGGCTGATGCCAAAAGCCAAGAATATTCTCCGGCCGAACGAAGCTAAATTCGGTGTATCAATGACCAAATGACCGCTAGGTTTAAGCGCAAGAAGGATATTAGTCAGAAATTTATCTGTATCGAAAATGTGTTCGATGATTTCGCCAGCATAAACAACATCAAATTTCTCCTTTAATTTTTTTTGCCAATCCGAATTAAGATCAAGATCGTAAACTTTTATTCCTCGCTTCTTGCATTTTTTGATCGCCCCTTCGGCAATTTCAATTCCGGTTACATCATTGCCCATGTCGGAAATTATTTTGCTAAACATTCCATCGCCGCAGCCCAAATCTAAAACCTTTTTATTGCTACCGATCATTTTAAGAACGTTTGCAAACCGGACAGCTTCAATTTTATTGAACGGAAAGTCGTGTTTGTATCTGATTGTATTAAATTTCTTGTTCATTTTGTCGTTAAACCGATGATTTTTGATTCTTCCTTGGCAATTTCATCCCAGCTATATTTTCTTATCATATTCTCCCCCTGGCTGGCAAGTTCGGCCAATTTTTTTCGATTTTTTAAAAGTGATGATATTTTTTCGGCAAAACTTTTCTTATTTCCGATGCTCGCAGTTTCAACCAAGTGATCAAAAACTTCCTTGTAAACTGGTAGATCCCAAGCTACAACCGGAACCCCAGACGCGAAGGCTTCAGCAACTGCGATACCAAAACCCTCTTCGTGACTGGGAAAAATGAAAACTTCTGATGATTTCAAAATTTTGTAAGCTTCGTCGTTTTCCAAAAAGCCCATAATTTCAACACTCTTAGAAATTCCTAAAATATCAAAAGACGCTTGCAATTTTGATTTAATCTCGTCACTACCGCCACCAATAATTTTCAACTTCGCGGTTGGAACTTTTTTCACCACTTCCGACCAAATCTCCGGCAATTCAAAAATTCCCTTTGACGGCACCAGTCGAGCGATAAAACAACATTGATTCGCAGTCTTTTTTACCTTAATATTTTTAAAATATTCTAAATCAATACCGCAAGGATTTACAACTATTTTCTTTTTATCAAAGTGATACTTTCCCGTAAGCTCGTCTTGAACTTGGTAGTTAAGATTGATGATTTTGTCCGCCAGCCGGTTAATTCTGGCAAATGAAAAATCCTGAATTTTTGATCCGATGATGCTGACAATTTTGTTACCCGGTCGCTGCCGCCAATTCGGGTAAATGTGAAAAATACAGGAAATCCATTTCGTCTTCAAATTTTTTTTCTTATATTGATACGCCGGCAGCACGTCGGGGAAAAAGTCGGATGACGAATAAATGACGTCGTACTTTTTTTCGGCCAACTTTTTTATCAGCCAATTCGCCCGTTTTCTATATCTAAATAGAATGTTGCCCGTCTCCAAATTTTCCGGCGAGATGATGAAATTAGCCTCACAAACTTCCTTTTTGATAACAGCAAAACCATCCTTTGAAGTGTAAATATCAAGGCTGAAATCTTTGCCAATCCGCTGAAAAATTTGCATCACTCTTTGGTCGCCACCGGAAATTCCGGCGCCGGCATTCCAAAATGAATTGATCAGGATTGCAATTTTAGGTTTTCCAGACTTATTTGCCATTTTTTAACTCTGTTTTCAATTTACCCGATTTAGTTCCCTAGCCCCAAACACCACCTGTCCGACCTTTACCCGACCATAAACCCAAAGCGTCAACCAACAAACCATTGGATGGAATAACCAAGCGCGATCCGATTTTAATAGAAATTATCCGCCGTTACCAGTCTAACTTTTGCGTCTGGGTATCTGTTTTTAAAAATCGTATGTATAAATAGTTATATCTTTTTAAGCACCCAATGTACAAAAAGTTATATCTATTTATACATCGTGACTTGTTTCTGTTGAGCTTTCTTTGATATATTGTGAACCCGATTATAGGTTAATCCTCATATCCAATTCCTAATAGATCAATGGATAGGCTTTTATCACCTTACTGTTTCCAGCCAGCCCGATTCAGTTCCCGGGCACCGAAAATCATCTGCCCGATCTTACCCCAGCCGTAAACCCAAAGCGTCAACCAGCAGGCCAACGGATGAAAGAACCAGGCGCGATCCGGTTTTTTAACATAGCCGATGCAAGCCTCGACAAAGGTCGGCAACCAGAGTGCGGAAAAAATAATGAATTTTACAAACCCACCTTTGTTCAATTTGTTCCAAGGATATTTCCGTACGCCAAGTTTATTGTAATAGCCGAAATCTTTGATTCGCCGCTTTTGTTTGCGAATGAAAGTTGAAACCGTACCGGAAAAAACGTGGATGATGCCAACTTTGACTTTGGCAAATTTATTTTTCTTATGTGCTATCAGTTCGTGAATTTCATCAATGTCAAATAAATAATCACCAACCTGTTTTTCTATCAGTGCCCGACGAATCATCGTGCCGTTGGCGCCGATTGTCGGAACCTTATATTTCTCCAGAGTTAACTTGATGTAGTTGCCGCAATCTTCCTCCACCACCGGTAAAGCGGTCCAGCGGCCGGTCAGATGATTAATACGGTCATAATTGCCCAAGTACATGCAGATCGGATCATTCATACCAATTAGGGCACAGTAGCGGGTAATATAGCCATCTTTCTTTCGATAAGTATATTCGATCGGCTCAGACCCGATAATCTGGCTGTCAACAAACGGCTCAACCATTCGCTCCAACCATTTTTTGTCCGGTAGATAATTGTCCGAGTCGATCAAGGCAATAATTTCATTTTTGGCCGCTTTGAGTCCGGCGGCTTTGCCGGCTTCACCGGTTATAAGCTTATTCGGTACGACACGGCAACCGTACTTTTTGGCGATGGCAAGTGTTTTATCGGTTGAACCACCATCGGCAATAATAATTTCGTACTTTGATTTCGGATACTCTTGATTTCGGATCCGACGCAAACATTCGCCAAGCGGCTTGGCGGCATTCAAGGTTGGGATAATAATGGAGACTGTCGGTTGATTTTTCATAAGGTTTATTTAATTGATTACTAGTGATTATTTTTACGTCCACAACTTATTATGATCGAAGTTTTTAGCAGCTCGATAGGAGATAAAATATGTCGGCCAAACAGCGCCGTTCATGACAGTATCGTAGAGCAGATGAAGTAAATTGGAAAAACCGAGCGAAAGAAACAGCCAGCCAAGATTCGGAAAAATAAATCCCAGCGCAATGAAGATGATAGCATATTCAAAACCGTGAGCAAAAACATAAACTTTACCGGAAGTGACAAAATGTTTGCCGGAAAAAAAATCAGCTGAGTTGAGTTTGAAACCGCGGTTGATAAAATAATCTATCAAGTGATCGCCATCGATAAAAAAACCGCCGACCAAGGCCAATCCAACGGCCCAAAAATCATGGCAAAAATATCCGACTATTATGCCGACAATGATCGAAAGTGAAAAGTGAGTTAATTCGTCTTGAATCATAAATTAGTCTCATTAACCCCAATAAGTCTAATTGCTCTTGTTAGATTTTTTCGAAGAAAAATCCGTCAGATGTCCGAGCACTTTTCCGCCAGCGCGAAAGAGGAATTTGATGTCGTCGAAACTTCGAACGCCAACGATCTTTCGCCAGATAAATTTCGGCGTCACAAATGACTTGTATAAATCCTGCGTCAACTCTTTAATTTTCTCCTCGGTCAGCTCCGATTTCATGATAATTGTTCGCTGATCGTACTTGTCCCAATCCTCGGTCGTCAGCCAACCATTTTCCTGACACTGTTTGAACAACGGCGTGCCCGGGTAAGGAATTACGATTGTCGCTTGCAAAGTGTCAACAAAACCCTTATCAAATAATCGCTTTGAGAGGGCAACAGTTCTCTCGGCATCGGCAACCTTCTCCCAGGGATAGCCCATCATCGTGGTAATGTGCGGCTCAAGTCCACCGGCTTTGGCCATTTTGACACCTTTCTCGATCTCTTCAACCTTCAAGTTTTTATTGATGCGGTCCAGAGTTTTTTGATTGGCCGATTCCAAACCGTAGAGGATGAAACGGAATCCGGCTTTGCCCATCAGATTATATTCCTCCTGATTCAACGATTTCAACCGCATATTGCAATCAAGTTTGATTTTTTTGTTGTATCCGCGTTCAATCATACCGTCGCAAAATTCGCCCAACCACTCTCCGATCGGAAACGATCCGGAGTCATCCATAATCTCTCGAACCTGATATTTTTCGATTAATTCGCCGATTTCATCCAGCACTCTCTTAACCGAATGTTTGCGATAATCTTTGCCCGGATAAAGCGTCGTCCAAGAGCAATTTTTCACCGCTACAAAATTCGCCGTGTAGGAGTGATCATCATCAACGGTTAAATTATAAACATCTCCGGAATAAGCGCTTCTGATAATGTTTTTGACTGGTAATAGAGCATAATTATTAAAAATAAAGCCTTTTTGATAATGTTTTTGCTTGTGAGCAGATAGAGACGTCGGAAAGAATTTTTTAATGTCGTCGCCATATAGATGAATAACATACGCTTGATTTTTTGTTTTTTTACCCGCTTTCGGTAAACGGAAACTGGCAATTATATTTTGGCGCAAAAGTAGATCGTAAACTTGGCGAGCAAGTTTTTCCGAAACTGTTGAAAAAATTAGTTCCCGACCACCATGAACTCTTTCTTTTCTGACATGACCGTCACCGCGAAAAAGACCAACCAACAATTGTTTTTGCTTGGAAAGCGACAAATGCATAAAACTTGCCGGCAATGATTTGTTAAGACTATTTGAACCGAAAAGCAATTCAAAAGCCCTGGCTAATATGGAAGAACCCAAATAAAGCTGAGTCGTATTGTTAGCCTTGTTTTCACTTGCATTTAAAGACAGCCCAAAAATTTGCCCGAAGATCGTTTTTACGTCCTTTATATATTCTTTTTCTTTTTGAGAAAAGGTAAAACCCAGACAGGCAGAATTTGGTCTATTGCCACGTAGGCTAACATGTCCTTCAGCCAAATAGTAACCGAATAAACGCAAAGATTCGGCCGATAGTTCCATCTCTCTTGTTACGGACTTCTTGCCTGCCTCAAAACGAAAATCGCTCTTTGTCTCGATTAATGGATTTATTTTTATCGTCAATTCATCAGATTCAATCAAATCAAAGTAGCGCTTTACTGTTTCTCGGTCAATTTTTAATTCAATAGCTACCCTTCTTTGTGAAACACCATTTAGCCGCAAATTTTTAATCTTTTCAATTACCGACGGTGAGATTTTTCGTCTTGTTTTAAGCTTTATTTCGGCACTGCGAATAATTTCAGTCAAGTCCAGTGTTTTCATATCTTTGACTCGCCGATCAATTGGCAGGGAAAGATAATCGCCTGGAGAAATTTCCTCAGCCGGAACAGCGATAATCTCCGGTTTGGTTTTATTCTCCTGTCGACAAATATAAATCGGGTGATTTGAAGTTGCAAGAATCTTTTCAGCCAAATAATCGGCTTCAACAGTAATCACTGGACCAAGATATGCTCGGCGATGCCAGTGGGTAATCTTTCGATACCTGCCCGTATGAGTAAGTACCTTTGCAGATTGCTTATTATTAACAATGTCTTCAATCGGAAAATAACCACTATCGGTAGTAATTTTGGCACCGGCGGGAAAGCAGAATGTGCATTTTCCCCACCAACAATCGCGGGCGGCAAAGGTGTAAGTTCCCGGCGTTCGTTTGTAATTGCCGTTTTTAAAGGCGTAGAGTTTCCACTTGGTCAGATCGCGATCGATCATCGGTAGTTCATCGAGGTGATGATTTAGGAGAAAATGTCCGGTATTTTTAATCTCTTCTTTCGATCGACTCCCATCCGAACTTTTTACTTTTTTCCGGTACCAGATTCCCGGTTCGAGTTGAACTTTGTGATTGTAAGAATTGGCGATATTGAGGGCGAGAAAATCGTAATCGCCGCCGGTGGCAATAACATCGACAAGTGAATTTTTCATCGACTCCATAGGCAGTGCGGTAACATGATCGCCGCAAAGAACTATTTTGGTCTCCGGCAACTCGTCTTTTATAACCTCAATAACTTTCCAGTGCCGTTTAACAACCGGCGTTTTGGTTTCGAAGACAATAAGGTTCGGCTTAAACTTTTTAATTCTCTCCAACCATTCGTCTTGCGATAATTCCTCGGCAATGCCATCATCCCACATTACGTCATAGCCCTGCGATTTTAGAAGTGACGCGGCATAAGCCGGCACCATCGGATAGATGAAAGTCGGATTGGCAAACCACTGAAACTGACGATTCTGACCAAGACAGGGCGTCCCCTTTTCACTTGGCATCGGCGGATAAGAAATCGCAATCCGGAACTTGCTATTTTTCTCCCGCTGTTCTTTGGTCGGCTGTTTAATCTGAACTATTTTTTCCATATATTCCTTGACAATTATTATTTTATATGATATAAATACTTTGACTCTGAAGCTTGGTATTTTCAGAGTAGCAAAAAAAATCTCCAACAACAAGGAGGCGACGCAAGTGACAAGGCAAGCAACCCAGTACCACTTCGGAATTTCGCTGGCGTCGCTTATACCGCAGAATGTTTTCTTTCCGATCGAGGAGATTGTCGAAGCACTGGCAGAGCTCGGGTTTGAGTTTCTCCAGGGCGGACCGTTTCGCGGAGTCAGCGGTTATGAAAACTTCGCCATTCCGGTTAAATACAAAGAGCCGACTTGGAACGGAGTCGACAGTTTGTCCCAGGCGCTCTTCGGCCAGGGCGATGATTTCGAAAAGGCGGATCTCAAGGACTGGCTGGCCTTCCCGGAAACCTGGATTGCCGACCAGGTGTTCCATCGGCTGCCAGGCCGGGTTGTTTCTCACGAGTTTTCCGCCGGAGACAGACTGGTTGAACTAAATCCGAAAATCAAAATGACGGCGGAGAAAATCGTCGACAAGTGCCAACGCGAAGGTTACGACTTAGTGATCGACACCAAGCACATGTTCGAGGATAACGCCAAGTTTGATCCTCTCTTCGATAGAATGCCAAACCACTTCGGCCGGACAGTAGATGAGAAGTTGGCAAAAATCCGGATCATCTCTCCAAGTGTTGACTTGCTTCACGTTAAGGCAACGGACGGCTTGGACCGAAGAATTCTCGACGAGTTTCTCCGGTCACCACACCGTCAACAGCTTGACGTCTTGGCAGAGTATCCGCCGATTGCCAGAGCGATGGACATTCCGAAAATGTTCGCCTCGGCAGGATTCCGTCAGCAAAAGAGAACCGAAGCGCTCGAATATGCCAGCCACTTTCTCCATAGACTAAAGAATATCTTCAACCAAAACTGACCCCGCCCCTCCGGTGGGGTTTTTTATTTCAAATATCAAAAAACCTATCGTGCCGATTTTCGGATTCAAGGTCAAAAAGCTTGACAAGGCAACGATTTTTTGCTAAAAGTATGAAGTCCGCACAAACATGCGGAAGCAGCAAAAAAACTAAATAGGCCACCAGGCCATCGACAAGGAGCTGGTAGCAGTGTTCGATAATAAAACACCAAAGAGTGGTTATCTATTTCTCGCCGTTGTGATCGCCTTGACAATCACCTTGCACTATTTTTCACATTACATCGATCGAAAGAAAACCGAGAAAGTTCCGATTTCCAAGCTTTTTCAGGAAATTGACAGCAAAGACGTGACATCGATTACCATCGCCGACACCTTGATTTCATGGGAAACGAAAAACCAAGACCAATTCATCTCGGTTGATGATCGACTCCATACTGACAAACTTGTTGCTACCATCGGCGGTTACAATAAGAGTAATCCTCCAATTACACTTGAGATCAAGAACGAAAGTCATTTCCCCTGGGTGGATATCCTCTTGGTCGCACTTATGGCTCTGATTGTATTGCCATCGCTTAATCGACATTTGATGCCGTTTCATGCCAAAAAAACCAACGGTAAAACTGAAACTACATTCAATGACGTTGCCGGCATTGAGGAAGCAGTCGAGGAGGTTTCCGGCATAGTTGATTTCCTGAAAGATCCGGATAAGTATATTCAAATGGGGGCCAAGATGCCTAAAGGAGTGCTGCTTTTCGGACCTCCGGGATCCGGCAAAACACTTCTGGCCAGAGCTATCGCCGGTGAAGCCGGTGTAGCGTTTTTTTATCTCTCCGGCTCAGATTTTGTAGAAATATATGTCGGAGTCGGTGCCAAACGGATTAGGGATCTTTTTGCCGAAGCTAAGGCGGCTGGTAGGGCGATTGTCTTTGTTGATGAGATTGATGCTGTTGGTGCTCGGCGAGGCCTTGCGACCCACTCTGGTAACAGTGAAACCGACCAAACTCTAAACGCCCTTCTTTCAGAAATGGATGGTTTCGGTGAAAACACCGGCGTCATTTTCATTGGCGCTACAAATCGTCCTGACGTTCTAGACCCGGCACTTCTCAGGCCCGGTCGCTTCGATCGACGAGTTATGGTTTCATTGCCTGACAACATTGGACGATTCGAAATTCTTCGACTCCATGCCAAAGCAATCCCGATGGGTCCCGATATCAGTCTTCAAAATCTGGCATCAACGACCGTTGGGATGTCAGGCGCCGAACTGACCAATATCTTGAACGAAGCAGCAATTATGGCGGTTGAAAACAGCAGAGGTTTTGTCACTAATCAGGATTTGGAGTTAGCTCGCGACAAACAGATCATGGGGAAACAACAAAAAAGTCGTCTGATTTCACTGGCGGACAGAAAGATTGCTGCCATCCATGAATCAGGACACGCTGTCGCACAGATTGTATTGGCTGGTAACGATCCGGTCCACAAAATATCGATTATCCCACAAGGTCACGCGCTGGGAGTGACGATGTTTATGCCGGAGCGGGATGTTTCTCTCTACACAAGAACAATGCTGCAGAACCAGATGACGACAATCCTTGCCGGTCGGGCAGCGGAGGAGTGTTTCTGTGATGACATCACTACCGGTGCCGAAAATGATCTAAAAAGGGCGACTGAAATCGCCCGGAGCATGATCGAGCGTTTCGGTATGAACTCCAGTATTGGTTTGATCGACTGCACAGCCACCGATGATTACGGCGTCTCGCTAATCAGCGATGTCACCGCCAAATCGGTAGACGATCAGATCAAATTAACTTTGGATGACGCCTATTCCACAGCTAGAAAGCTGCTCAAATCCAACGAAGAGCTCGTCAGGACGCTGGCAGATAGATTGGTTGAGATCGAAGTTCTAAATGCCGAGCAAATATACGCAATTGTCTATTCGGTCGGCATCAAACCATTTGCCAGTTGATTGCTTTTTCCCCACCCCGCCGGTGGGGATTTTTTATTTCAACTTGTCGAGATCCTCTTTATTAAGTCCGGCAATTTTAGAATATTATTTAGTGTTCCCGGCTTAATAAATTTGTGATTCGCTACAATAGCTATTTTTTATCACCGTCGGTTTTTTCCAATTTTATCTGGCTACCTTTTTGCCCAACGATTTCAACCCCAAACTTAACCAACAGTTTTATTAAAACTTTGGCTGAGATTTGGGAGTACTTGGCGATCATTTATCGAACTCTAAGTTGCATTGGAACAACAAATTCTCTTTTGATTTCCGGAAGCGATTTTTTACCAACATACAGATCGGCAGCTTCCTGGATATTGCGCAATGCTTCCTCAAAGGTATCGCCGCCTGGCAACGACGGAACGGAAACGGAAAAACCGCCATCTTTTTCTTCCTGAAATAAAACGAAAATTTCTCTCATGATTTGATATTATTAAAGCGCAAAACAAATGTAGGGCAAACTTTATCAGTCTAATTTTCGAACGATCAGGCCTTGGACGAAACGAATGCCGTAGCAAACATGAGTTAGAAAAATCATCGGGATTGTGATCAGTCCAAAACCTCTTCAAGAAATTTTGTCGGTGAGATTATTTCAATTTTTTTATACTTTTTCAAAGTCAGCAAATGACGATCACCGGAGATTATGAAATCGGCTTGAGCCAAATCGGCAATTGCCAAAAATTCATTATCCGACGGATCGGCCAAGATAATTTCAGGAACTTTATCAGGCGAAATAAATATAAAATTTTCTCTGATACTGCATTCGACCAATTGAAGTTGTTCGGGAGAATATTTAAATTTTTTCTTCAAAACTCTCAACAACTCTCTCAAAGCATTCATGCTGGAATACGCTTCGAACATTTTCCCAAGAGTAACCAATTCGTAAATTATCTGCGGTTTTCCACCAAAAGTTAGAGCCGAAATGATAATATTTGTGTCAAGCACTATTTTTCGTTTCATTGCGGGTTTCTTTTATCAAACGATTAACATCGGCTTTTTTTATCGCCAATTTTTTTGCTTGACCTTTTCCATAGTCAAAAATTTCGCTTAACTCTTTTTGCTTGATTAAATAACCGCGCAGGGCTTCGCGAAAAAGCTCGCTTCGATTGCGACTTTCTTTCTTGGCAATCGCATCGGCTTCCCTCAGCAATTTTTTGCCAATTGAAATATTAATGATTGTTGTATCCATATTCTCCTTTCAACATAAACTATATATTATCTATATAACTTATGTCAACACTCAGACTGAGTTACCTCGCCAATTTTCGAACGATCAGGCCTTGGACGAAACGAATGCCGTAGCAAACATGAGTTAGAAAGATCATCGGGATTGTCAGAATCCCAACCAGTGGGTTTTTGTAGCGCCAAGAGATGACGACGGCGTCAACGACAAGGCCGACGATGTAAACCATAAGCGGGATGGCAGAGAATAGGAGTATGAAGTATGGAGTATGGAAGATAAATAAGGCAAAAATCAGCAAAATAAGGTACAGATCGAACAATGTTGGCGCGAAATAGCCGATTTTTAGTGAAGTTTTCGGATAGATTTTGGCGAAGTGTCCGCGGTGGAGTGCGTAGTTGCCGATCTGCTTGAAATGCTTGACCAGATCGCTTCGGCGATGGTGATAAACGACTCCCTGCGGATCATAGATAATCTTATAGCCGGCGTTGATAATGTCAAGACAAAGTTTTGTGTCCTCGCCCGGCCAAAAAGCGCTATCAAAGCCACCGACCTGTTTGAATACATCGCGCCAAACCAGAAGATTAACTGTCGGCCAATCTTGCGTTTCGGACAGCGAACCGATCGGCAAATAGCGATTTCTGGTAAAACCGCCACCGACGTAGGACTCGAAAATCGCGCCGGAGACTTTTTGCAGAACTCCGTCGGAACTTGGAGTAATCGCCGGCCCGCCGACAGCGCCAACTTCGCCATGGCGAAAACTGCCAACCATTTTCTTAAGCCAATCAGCTTGAGGATAAGCATCATCATCCAAAAAGGCCAGGATTTTGCCGCTGGCATGTTTTAGGGCCAAATCACGTTTCTTCGCCGGTCCGACTTTCCCCGATGGAATAATTTTGGTTTTTGGCCAAGAGTGAACTTTATCTCTTTCATCCGGAAAGATAAGAATTTCAAAAGCCGGATAATCGAGCGCCAAAAGATAATCCATTGATTCATGGATGTAATCGTTGATCCGTTTGACCGGAATAATAATTGAAACTTTTGGTCTCGACTTCATGTAGGCCGATACTAGCACAAATTACGACATCTGCAAATAGCAAGTTTTCAGTAGCCAATTTTTTTAAACCAAGAGATCGTTCGTTTTAGGCCGGAATCTAAATTGATTTTCGGCCGCCAACTGAGCTGTTTCTTTGCCAAACTAATATCCGGCTTGCGCTTTTTCGGATCGGAGATCGCCGGCGCAATGTGGATAATTTTTGACTTCGAATCGGTTAGCTTAATGACTTTCTCTGCCAATTCAAGCATCGTAAACTCTTCGGGATTGCCAATGTTGATCGGTCCTTCAAGATCCGAGTGAATAAATTTCAACTGAGCGTCAATTTGATCATCGACAAAACAGAACGACCGTGTCTGATTGCCACTGCCTTGGATCGTAATGTCATCACCCGATAATGCCTGTTTAATAAATTGGCTCACCACCCGGCCATCATCCGGGTCCATCAGAGGACCGTAAGTGTTAAAAATTCGAACGACGCCGGTGTTGACGCCTTTTTGCTGCCGAGCTTGATAGATTAATGCCTCGGCGTAGCGTTTGCCTTCGTCATAACAGGATCTCATGGTATAAGATTCAACGTTGCCGGCATAACTCTCCTTCTGCGGATGTTCCAACGGATCGCCGTAAACCTCGGATGTCGACGCCTGAAAAAACCGAGCGTCATTTTTGAGCGCGAATTTCAGCAAATTTTCCGTGCCAATTGAACAGGTTTCCAAGGTTTTTATCGGGTCGAGATAATACTTTGGCGGCGAGGCCGGACAAGCGTAGTTCAGAACAAAATCAAATTTGCCCCGAAACTTCAACGGCTGGCGAATATCATGTTTTTTAAATCTAAACCTCCTATTTTTTCCCAGCTCGGCTAGATTTCTGCCGCTGCCAGTCTGCAAATTGTCGATAACCAAAACTCGGCCACCGGCTTTTAGTATTCGCTTGGCAATGTTGGCGCCAAGAAAACCGGCGCCGCCGGCGATGAGATAATTTTTACCGACATATTTATTCTCTCTGCCAACAAAAGCTTTTTTCGCAATCGGAGCTTCAATCTGACTCATGCGGCGATAATAATTTAGGATTCTGGCCCGATAGAAAACCGCCAGGGTGTCGAGAATCATTTTCTGTATCGTTTTTAAGTTGATACCCGAACTGACGGCGTTAAAATCCATTTCAATCGGCGCCTCAAAGACTCGCCGATAACCGAGCTGGTGGGCAATCACCAACATCTCGAGATCAAAGGCATATTGCTTAACCAGCGCCCGTGGAACGACATCTTTGGCAACCTTGCTCCTTAGAAATTTCAAACCGGCTTGGGTGTCGGTGACATTCAAACCGAATAAAATTCTAATCACCCGCTGGTAAATCCAAGAGAAAATTCGTCGTTTTCGCGGATAGTTGACCTGCGACGCCGGGTGGCGTTTCGAACCCAAAACAAAATCGGCGTCAAAAATCTCCATTAATTTGACAAATTTATCGAATTGCCTCGGGTCAAAGTCACCACCGGCATCGGTAAAAGTGATAATTTCGCCCTCGGCGTGTTTGGTACCGTACTTTAAGGCGTAGCCCTTGCCGTGGTTTGGATGATACTCCAGAACTCTGATATTTTTTGATTTATGCCCTCTGGCCTTGGCCGCCGTTCTATCCGGTGAGCCGTCAACGACAACAATCACCTCATAGGAGTAACCCAGGGTGTCGTGAGCTTTAACAATTTTATCGATCGTCCGGTAGATATTCTTCTCTTCGTTGTAGGCCGGAATGATAATTGAAAGTTTCGGGGACTTTTTCATGGCAAACCTAAGTGATTTGTTCTCCCCTCAAAAACAGTTTAATTTGACTCTTTTTGCTAAAAAGATAATACAGCATCATGGCGACAAAAAGCAAACCGAAGCTGGCGATGATAATATGAACGACAGTCAAAATCGATGAATGCCAGAAGTGAATCGCCCCGATCATAATTAATAAATCGGCGACAAAAAGCCAGATGAATTTAAAATCCTTTATTACCAGATAATAGTTCACCAGCAGGTTTATCAGTGAGTAAAACAGCATGCCAAGCGCGACCAGAGGTAAAAGCTGATATTGTCCGACATACTGTTTGCCGTAAATTGAGATGATTTTCGCCGGCGCAATCATATCGGCGCCAAGAACTAATAACGAGCCTAAGACGACAAATAAAAGTGAGTAGAAAAAAATCGGATAATGTTTGATGCCTTTGGTTTTCTTTTCGGAAATCATCGGAAACATAACGGTTACAACCGGCCCGGTGATGTAAAGAACGATTTTTGCCAAAGTCGAAATTGCCGAGTAAACTCCGGCATCGGTCGGAGAAAAGTAATGTTTGATCAGTATGATGTCGAGCGTTTGAGCGATGATCAGAAGGACAGTAGCAATTAGCGCCGGCTGGGAGTAATTTAGAATTTCTCGCCGATCGAATTTGAAATTTTTCGCCGTCAGGTCGCGACCGGCCCGGCGAAAGATCGTATTAATCGGCACAAAGGTGATAAAATAGGAAATTGCCGTTGCCAAAACCACAGCCGAGAGTGCGCCGGAGACGGCAAAGCCGATTTTGACCAAAATGATTCCCAGTGCCAGTCGAAGCGCCATCTCCAAAGCGCCAATAAATGAAACGGCGGCAAAACGCTGGGATCCCTGAAGAATACCTTTGTTGACGGCGATCGTCAGGCCGAAAAACAAGCTCAGAAAGGAGATAAAAACCGGCAGTAAATTGCTGATTGAAAAGTAGTTGGCGATCGGTTTAGTTAAAATCAGACAGATGATCAGGATCGCCAGCGCTATAAGATAAACCCAGCGGCTAAAAACCGAGAACAATCTCTTCAGCGCCCGAAACTTTTCACCGGCATAAAGTTCGCTCGAATATTTCATTGTCACGGTCAAAATGGCACCGGCGGCGACGGAGATGATCATCAACAGCGACATTAAAGCCGTCATTTCGCCGTAATCACGCGGTCCGAGATATCGGCCCATCAGAACACTGAAGGCAAAAGAAAAAAGGCCGCCGATAATCGTGCCGACAAAGATAATAAAACTGTTAGAAAAGAGTTTTTTCGTTTCGTGCATGAGCAAATAGAATATAACACATCTCTCCTTGTCAGTCGAATGTGTTTTAACGCTCTTGTGGGCATTTCTCACAGAAATTCGAAATGTCGCTACTTGTATCTTGTTATAACAAAAATAGTTGAAATGATAAAGTATAAGTGGTAAATTGATATTGGATTTACCTGTAGATAAAGATAACGACAAAGGAGCTATAATGAAAGGTATTATTTTGGCCGGTGGCGCCGGAACACGGCTTTATCCGGCAACACTGACGGTTTCCAAACAGTTAATGGCGGTTTATGATAAACCGATGATCTATTATCCGCTCTCGGTTCTAATGCTGGCGGGAATCCGTGACGTTTTGATAATTTCAACGCCGTTCGACTTGCCGAATTTCAAAAAACTTTTAGGCGACGGCAAAGAAATCGGGATGAAATTTTCTTACAAAGAGCAAGCCGCTCCGAACGGTTTGGCTGAAGCTTTTATTATCGGTGACAAATTTATCGGCAACGATTCGGTGGCGATGATTTTGGGTGACAATATCTTCTACTCCGCTGGCCTGACCGGACTGTTAAAACAGGCTTGCAAAACCAAAAAAGGCGGCCACATTTTCGCCGTTCACGTTCCCGATCCGGAGCGATTTGGTGTCGTCGATTTTGATAAAAGTGGCAAGGTTCTGTCGATTGAAGAGAAACCGGAACATCCGAAATCCAATTATGCCGTTCCCGGATTGTATTTCTTCGGTCCGGAAGTTGTCAAAGAAGCAAAAAATTTGAAACCGTCGGCCAGGGGCGAATTGGAGATGCCGGACCTCTGCCGTAAATTTCTCAATCGAGGCGAACTTAAAGTTACCGTTCTACCGCGCGGTTTGGCTTGGCTCGACACCGGAACTCACGCTGCAATGAACAAAGCCAATAACTATGTTCAGATTATGCAGGAGATGACCGGCATGAACATCGCCTGTGTTGAAGAGATCGCTTACCGTCAAGGCTGGATTGATGATAAACGACTAGACGCGACAATCGAAAAGATGGGCAAGTCAAGTTACGCCGATTACCTGCGGCGAATAGAACGGGAAGCCTCTAAATTGGAACAGACGACTGATGATTATCTTCACGCCAACCGATAAAAATTGACAACTAACTTACGGAGCAAATGATGAAAATTATTGAGACTGAAATTCCCGAGGTAAAAATTATTGAACCGGATGTTTTTGGTGATCATCGCGGCTGGTTTATGGAATCATACAGCAAAAAAAAGTTTGCCGATTTGGGAATTGACTGCAATTTTGTTCAGGACAACCACTCCTTTTCAGCCGAAAAGGGCACTTTGCGCGGCATTCACTTTCAGATAAATCCGATGTCCCAAGCCAAACTTACCCGCTGCACCGTTGGTGCGGTGATGGATATTATCGTCGACCTGCGAAAAAACTCGCCAACTTACAAAAAATGGCTTAAAATTGAACTCTCAGCCGAGAACAAACGGCTGGCGTTCGCACCCCGAGGTTTCGGTCACGGATTCGTCACACTGACGGAAAATGTCAATTTTCAGTATAAGGTTGATGAATATTACTCTGCCGAATTCGACCGCAGTATTCGTTTCGACGACAAGGAGATCGGCATTGATTGGGGAATTGCTGACCCGATACTGTCCGACAAAGACAAAAATGCCCCGCTTTTAAAAGACAGTGATATCAATTTTGAATAATAATTTGAGTAATCAACATGTCTGACCCAATGGATATTTATTCCAAACCAATAAAAACCCAGAATACTAAGTTGGGTAGATTATTTTGGATGCAACCACGAAGAAAACCGGAGAAACCCGGCCGCGAATTGATTGTTAATTTTGATGACCGCTTTCCTTTTGCAAATGATTTTGAAGTTCATTTCAGCTATTTGGTGAAATTTTTCGAAATCGGAAATTTTGCCGGCAACCATTACCACATTAAAAAACAGGAATTATTCATTCCCGTCAGCGGAAAATTCACGGTTCATCTCGAAAATATTGAAACCAAAGAGAAGGAAACAATCAAAATTGACTCCGAGGAAAGACAAATATTTTATATCCAACCCAAAACCGCCCACAAGGTAGTTTCCGAATCGGCAAACGCAGTTTTGCTAGTCTTGGCGACAAGTGCGAACATCGATGGAGACGAATTTGGATACGTAATTAAGAGTAATGAAATAAATTAGGAGTTTTTATGAAAATCCTCGTTACCGGCGGTGCCGGCTTTATCGGCACAAATTTCGTCTATTACATGGTTAACAAAGGTCACGAGGTTGTGGTTTTGGATAAGCTGACATACGCTGGTGGTAAAGATAATTTGGAGCCACTTGGCGATAAAGTCAAATTGATTGTTGCCGATGTTTGCAATCGCGACGCGGTAAAAGATGCGGTCAAGGGTATGGACTGGGTAGTTCACTTCGCTGCCGAATCTCACGTTACGCGATCTGAGAGTGATCCTGAACTTTTTTATCGCTCAAATGTTGAAGGTACGAAGGTGATGATTGAGGAATCAATCGCCGCCAACGTTAAAAAATTTCTCCATATTTCAACCGATGAAGTTTACGGGTCAACAGATGGAGCCTTATTTAAGGAATCTGATAAATTGCCCGGCGATAGCCAGGCATCTAGCGCTTATGCAAAATCAAAGTCATTAGCTGATGATTTAGCCCAAAACTTTGCAAAAAAAGGCGCACCAATTTTGATAACCAGAACGACAAATAATTTCGGCCCTTGGCAATATCCGGAAAAGGCTTTGCCACGCTGGGTTACAAATCTTTTGCTCGGAGAAAAAATTCCGGTTTGGGGCGAAGGCAAACAAGTTCGCGACTGGCTTTTCGCGCCGGATAATGCCAAGGCAATTGAATTTGTACTAGAAAACGGCAAACTTGGCGAAGTTTATAATGTCGCTGCTAACAACAAACCGGAAATTACCAACAAAATGGTTGCTAAAATTCTTTGCAAATCCTTGGACAAAGATCCCAACGAATGGATCGACTATATCCCCGATCCACGGCCAGATCACGATTTTCGCTATGCCATCGACACAACAAAATTAGAATCTCTTGGCTGGAAACCAAATCGCGATCCGGAAAATCAATTTCCAGAAACCGTAAAATGGTATCAAGATAATCAAGAATGGTGGAAAAAGCGCAAAGCCGAAGCCGAAAGCATCTATAAAAAGTAAATTTTATTCGTAATTTGGTAAGAGACTATGAAAATTCTAATCACCGGTGCCAATGGTCAACTTGGATTAACTTTGCAGGATGTTTTCGCCGGCAACGATTTGGTTTTGACCGACAAGGAAACATTGGATATTACCGACGCCAAAGCTGTTGATAATTTTGTTGATGTCGCAAAGCCCAATGTGATAATCAATGCCGCCGCTTATACCGCCGTCGATCAAGCCGAGATTGATAAGGAATTGGCAAAAAAAATAAATCTCAATGGCGCGAAAAATTTGGCAGCAGCAGCAAAAAAAACCGGCGCAATATTTTTTCAGGTTTCAACCGATTTTGTTTTTGACGGTAAAAAGTCCAAACCGTATGTCGAATCCGACGAGCCGAATCCGCTTTCATATTACGGCCAGAGTAAACTGGATGGAGAAAAAGCCGTGGCCGCCGTCGGCGGAAAATATTTTATTCTCCGAACTGCCTGGCTTTATTCACCGTTTGGCAAGAATTTCGTCAAAACAATTGCAAAACTCGGTCGCGAAAAAGAGGAATTAAAAATCGTTTCCGACCAAATCGGCTGTCCAACCTACGCTTATGATTTGGCGCTGGCGATGAAACAGCTGATTGATTTGGTTCCCAGCAATCAAGTAATTGAACAACCTGTCTCGACTGGCACAAGCCAAGGCGGATCGAGCAACGATTCTATCTTCGGTCTTTACCATTTCGCCGGCACCGGCGAATGCTCTTGGTTTGAATTTGCCCAGGAGATAGTGAAATTGTCGGATGGCAAGGCCAAAGTTATTCCCCAAACTTCATATGAATACGCCGCCAGTCGCGGCGAAACGATTATCGCCGAGCGACCGAAATATTCACCACTAAATTGCGATAAAATCGAAAAACTCGGTATCAAAACCATCCCTTGGCAAGAATCCTTGGCAAAATGTATTGAAATTCTGAAACAAAATAAAGAGCTCTAAAGTTTTGATAAAAAAAGACGGCCGAACTTTGGCCGCCATTTGTATTTTTCAGAAAACTTATTCCCAAACTGTCTCCGATCCGTGCCATCTCCACTGACACTGATGCATCAACAAGAGTTTCTGCCCATCAACCGTCACTTCAATTCCAACCCCATAAAGTTCATTATACCCTCTGAAAACAACACCGCTTTGTTCAATGATTGCCTTGGCAAGATGCCATGCTTTCTGCTCGGCAACCTCAGGAGAATCTGACAGCAAAATGTCTTTCCACTCTATCTTATGGGAAAAAGCTTTCCGGAGCTTTTTAAGACCGTGCGGATCCATTGAAGACAGAATCGCCATATAATGGTACCAGCATTCCACTTTGTCCGAAACCTTACGTGTTTCCTTCATTTCCTTTGCCAAACCGCAAAGGTTTAAAATTGCATCAGCCACAACCTTGATAATGCTGGCTGAACATTCCGGCACACTGCTGTTCCACGGTCCGCCATTTTCCATGATTAACCTACTTTCCGCCCTTTGCTCAGGCGAGGACTGGGAACTTTGGCACATTCACCATTGCGTCGATTTTAGCTGATTAATTTATTATTGTCAATAAAAATGTTGACAATAATGACACCATCAAATACAATCCAAATTAATGGTAATAAAAACCTCAAAAAAAATCACTGTTAACGAGTTGACAAAAGAAGTCAGAATTTTGCGCTCTTTTGTTATTGGGCTGGCACTGAAGGATCCCGAAGGTGAATATCGACCAGAATTTGTTCGAAATGTTCTAAAAGCGGCGAAGGAACCAGCAACCGAGGAGTTTATTTCCGCTAAAGATTTCCTTCATCGCTTGGAACAGCTTGAAAAGAATGAAATATAAACTTTGTCATTAGAAAAAATTTTTGAAATTCTCGCTGAAATTACCAGCACAATATCGCAAACTTTTTGGCTTTGGCGCTAGAGTAATTGCAAAATCAACCGTTTGATTCGCAACTTCATACTAAAACACTAAGTGGAAAACTATCGGGATTTTACTCTTTTAGAATTACTCGTAACTGGCGAGTGATTTTTCGTTTTGTTTCCTCAACTGAAATAGAACTAGTCGATATTGCCGGCCGAAAAGATATTTATCGATAAAAAACCGGGATTGACAAACGCCGGCGGAAAAGCTATAATGGAAATAGGATAAAAGAAGTTAGAAAAGAGATCTATCAACCAGATTCACACTGATAAAATAATTTAGCAAGGGAAAAGGAGCGGGATGCTTGAAGTAGATATCGACAAAATTTTGCCACTGACAGAGGCAAGAGACAATTTCAACAAGATTATCGATGATGTTGAGGGGACAGAAAAAATGTATGTCCTAACAAAAAACGGCAAGCCATCAGCCGTGATTGTTGGTGTCAACCATTTGGAAAAGTTGACCGGCAAAACCGCTGATGAGCTAACATCAATCGTCGAGAAAAAGGCCGACGAAACTCCTGTTGTAGAGGAGGTAACGCCTAATACCCCGAGTGATAATGTCGGGGCGCCAATTTCGCCGACAGAGGCCAGTGTTGATGGGTCCAAACCAGCAACAACAACTGATGTTTCCGCCACAAGACAGTCTATCTTGCCCGGTAATGAAACACCGTCACCGTTTGATCTTCCCGTTGATAATCAGGTTTCGTCCCCGACCGAGAGTGTAGAGGCACCGATGCCTCAAGCCGCGCCAGCTTCTACGGCGCCGAGCGCTGTACCGACATCGTCACCGGGCAGTGCAGGAGATAACATCGCTTCCAATCAAGCGCCAGCCGCCGCTCCAACCGAAAATGGAGCCGCCGCTAACGACAGCGATCTGTTTGTTTAGAGTCGATTTCGAAATTAAAAAAGAGCCCTGTCAAACGATCGGGGGTTCTTTTTTTGTTCCTATTATCAAGCAAGGCTCACTCATACCTTAACGCATCCAATGGATTAATCTTTGCCGCTCGACGAGATGGGTAGAGACCTGTTAGAACTCCAACAATAATTGAAAAGAAAAAGATTACGACAACGAATAACCATGGGGGTTGGAAGACCATCAGTTTATCACCACCGGCTCTGACTGCCAGC
>CAINNR010000017.1 GCA_903851235.1 uncultured Candidatus Berkelbacteria bacterium
CATAACTAAAAACCAGAAGGTCGACCTCCCGCCAGTTTCAAACAAAGAACAAAATAATAGGCTGGAACGGGTCAAGAGTGGAGCACCCTACGAGCTGAACGACCTTGAGGCGAGACAGCCTATTATTTTATACAATTGAAGAACTGGCGGGAGACATATAATAAGTGCTAAAATCAAAGCATGGAACTCATAAACTCACATTTAAGTCCGGAGGAACTTAGCGAACACGATCAAAAGATGGCCGAAATTATTCCGGACGAAAATGGTCAGATCAATCGGTCTTCGATAACTAGGTTGACCGAGTCAATTAGAAAACCGGAAACTAGAACACCCTGGTCCACTTTTTATGCCGAGACAATGAAGCAGTATCTAAACGCTGCCTATGACCAACAAGATTTGCCAGACGCCTTGAAAAAGTTTCGCCAACTATCAGGTGTTGTTAGCCCGTGGGGATCAGTTCTTCACGGGACTTCGCATGCCGCTTCCGATGTTGACGTTAAGCTTTTCTATGACTCAAGTTTAGACGACGATTTCGAAAATCCTGATCGCGATCTCGAGGCAGTTATCGACGGACAAACTCATCCGGGTAAACTTAGGCTTGATGACTTTATTGACCGAGAGTTAGCGACTAATCCCAAATGGGAACAATGGAAGAAGAATCGCGAAGAGCAAAAACGCCAGATCGCGAGCGAACAGGATCTAAGTACAACTGATGTTTACAAGCTGGCCAAAGTTATTAGCGAAGGCAATGATCCAACACCGGAAGATTGCAATGCAGTGGCTGAGCTGCTAACCACACCTGGCAATTTGGCATTCGAAACCACAGACAATTCACTCCTCCATTTACAGCAGTTAGTGGTCAGATCAATTTACGGTCTCTCTCTGAAAGACCAACAGAGAGCAATCGAACTAATGGATTTATTCAATAAATATCTTAAACAAGCCATATCGTACAGCTCAAAGAAATATCCTGACTGGGACAATCAGTTACTTAAACAATATGTACAGACAAATTCGCAGATTCCAGCAAACAAAATCGAGAAAGCGGTATCAATGTTAAAAACGATACGCGCTAACCAGAGTTTACCGCCAATTCAAGAATTGGCCAAAGATTTTGGGATCATTGAATAAAACCTGAAATCGGCTGTTATTGACTACACAGACTATATATAAATAGAGTCAAATCTGCTATAATATATCTATCGAACAAGTAATTTTTAACGATGAAAATTAAAAACAAACTTCCAAAATCGGTTGAGAGCGTCCTTTGGTCTTATGACACTAATAAGATCGATTTAGAGTTGCATAAAAAGTTAATTATCGCCCAAGTTTTAAACTACGGCACCAAAGAGGCCACGGACTGGCTGTTTCAAACTTACGATTTGGATCAGATTCGGAAAGTATCACAATCGATTCCCTCCGGCCAATGGGACAAAAAGTCCCTAGCCCTATGGTCGCTTTATCTAAACATTAAACCGGTCCCCAAGCTTAAGAGAGTATTAGATGAATAAGCAATTTTTTTGGGATATTTTAGACCAAAAGCGTAGAGATATTCTGCCACTTTTTAAGAATTTTAAAACCGATTTTTATCTTGCCGGCGGCACCGCCTTGGCCTTGCAACTCGGGCATCGGGACAGCATTGATTTTGATTTATTTTGTCAAAAGTCTTTCTCGACTGAAGATCAAAGCCGGAAAGTCGAACGGATTTTCCAAAGCCATAAAATCGCCAAAATTCAAGAAGAAAAAGACACTTTAACCTTTGTTATCGATGAAACGATCAAGATCAGTTTTTTTACCTATCCCTACAAATTAATCAAATCGCTGCTTGATGAAGATAATTTCAAAATGGCTTCGCTTGAGGATATCGGCGCAATGAAGCTCTCGGCCATCACCGGCCGTTCAGTCCTTAAAGATTATGTCGATCTGTATTTCATTCTCCATAAAATTAATCTGAGTAAGCTGCTTGAGATAACGAAAGAAAAATTTCCCACGGCGGATACTAATCCGATTATAAAAAGTCTGGTATATTTTGATGACATACAGAAAGAGCCGATTCTTTTTAAACATGGCGACGATATCAGTTTGGAATCAATAAAAAAATATCTTTCCGAAACCGTCATGAACTACTTGTCGAAAGCAAATGATTGATAATTTCCGATAAGCATTTAATATCTCTCGGTCAAAAGCCCCCGAAGTGGTTAAAACCTCAGGGGCTCTTTAGACTAATACTCCTCTGCTAGCATGACAGTCATCACCCGTTTGCAGGTTGGTGATAGCGGATCTTCAAAACAGCTCAACTTATCGTTGTAGTAATCAATCTTCCAAAGCACCTTTTCACCGTGCCACTCAACTCTGCCCATATCA
>CAINNR010000018.1 GCA_903851235.1 uncultured Candidatus Berkelbacteria bacterium
TTGTCCGTATGGACTCTATATTTCCAATTGATCGATTAATGATAAACACTACAGAGCGTAATTTTCAGCGCTCAGTTGAAGTTCAGATAAAAAAAGATAAAGGCGATTGGGAAAGCTTGGCGCAGGGTACAATTTTCAGTTTTGATACGGCAACAATACACGAGTCTCAATTGGTGATAGATATACCATCTGTTGCGACAAAAGAATTTCGTCTTATATTCAAGAACCTCGACAGTCAGCCTTTATCAATTAATAAAGTTACGGGTCATGGCTATAGAAGATTGCTGGTTTTTAAACAGCAGTCGGATCAAAATATGTATCTCTTTTGGGGTAATCCACTGGCGCAACAACCCCAGTACGATTTGTCGGGAATAATTACGAAACAAAATCTTAATGAATTACCTATGGCCTTCCTCGGACAAGCTCGCGCAAACACAAAATTCGCCGGCAACAATGCGAGGCTACCTTTCACTGAGCGATACAAATACTTTCTCTATATTTTAATAATACTTGGCATTGCTGGGCTTGTTCTTCTGCAGTATCGTGTTTTTCGAGATGTTAAACAGTGATTTGACCTTTGCAGTAAAGAAATCTATGCCTTGCTGCGGTTTTTGAAATTTTGTTGGAAAAAGTGAAGTATGCGGCGTAACGAAAGAGAAATAAAAGACAGGAAAGATATGGACGGCATTATTAAGCGTTGCCGGGTTTGTCATCTCGCCCTGTGTGATGATGGTCAGCCTTACGTTGTTCCGCTTAGTTTCGGCTACGATGGCGAATATCTGTATTTCCATGCCGCGCGCGAAGGAAGAAAAATTGACATTATCAAAAGGAATAGTCGCGTAGGTTTCGAATTTGATATCCTTCATGATATTGTTACAGCAAAGCAGGCCTGCAACTGGAGGGCAAAATACGAGAGTGTTATTGGATAGGGTACAGCGGAGATATTAGATTCGTTAGAGGAAAGAAAAAAGGCGCTGGAATGGATTATGCGTCAGTACGGCAGCAGCACGGGAAATTTCAAAGAAGAAATATTGCAAAAGACATTGGTCTTTCGTGTGCGAATAAAGGAAATCAACGGCAAAGCCCGCAAATAAATCTCTCCATCCAACAATTCGCAAAGAAATAGTATACAACTTGTTGACAACTTCTAAAATGAAAATTTGAAAAAAATATTAGGAAAAAAATAAGAAAAAGAGGCTTAATACCTAAAAACGGGGTCTGAAATAGGGTAATTGTTTTGTAATAACAGTGGTATATATTGTTAAAAATTCAGAAGGCTGAAAGATGAGTAAAAAAATGTCCATATTGCGGATCAGATAAAACAAAAAAGAAAGGCTTTTATAATAACCAAAGACAGCGTTATCGGTGCAATTCATGCGACCGACAATTTCAAAATCATAGCCGGAAGAAACGATTAGAAAAAACAATCTGGAAACAATACGTATATCAGCGACAAACAGTAAGTCATCTGGCAGCAAAATATAAACGAGGCAAAAACTGGATAAGAGAACAATTAAAGGATGTGCCTGTAAAAGAGCAACATCACATTCCTCAACCCATAGTGGCCATTGCCGATGTAACATTTTTCAAGAGAGATTTTGGATTGTGTGTAATTAGAGCGCTGCATCTCAAGACAAATATTTATACTCAAGAAGTTCAGAGTGAATCTGTTGATGCTTATCGACAAGGGAGAATTGATTTAGAGAAACGAGGATACACCATTCAAGCTATCGTCTTGGATGGCAGGCCTGGCGTGAGACAGCTCTTTTCTGATATTCCTATACAGATGTGTCACTTCCACCAGAAACAGATTATTGTCCGTTATCTGACCAATAATCCAAAACTAGAAGCGGGCATTGAGTTAAAGAAAATAATGGCTACACTTTGCCAAACAAATGAAAAAGAGTTTACAAAAGACCTTCATGACTGGCACCAGAAGTGGTCTTCTTTTCTCAAAGAGAGAACAACAGAAACATTCACCGGCAAGTGGTTCTACACGCACAAAAGACTTCGCTCGGCATATCGAAGTTTGAAAATTAATCTGCCATATTTGTTTACTTACCAGAAGTATCCAAAATTAAATATTCCCAATACAACAAATGCTCTGGACGGTTGCTTTGCATACTTAAAAGAATTAGTCAGAGTGCATCGTGGAATTAATAAAGCGCTCAAAAGAAAAATTATTCTGGAAATATTAACAAAAACAGACCCCGTTTTTAGGTATTAAGCCGAAAA
>CAINNR010000019.1 GCA_903851235.1 uncultured Candidatus Berkelbacteria bacterium
TTATATTGGTAATCAACTCGACCTAGGAGGTTTAGGGGATGAGCTTCTTAAATAGACTGCTCCTACGATTTAGGTGTAATTTTCGAGAGAAAAAAAGGCTAGTCCTGGGTTTGTCGAAACATTTTACACTTTTCGGAACTTTTCTGGGCGCTTTTTTGCGTCGTGTTTTTTCTCTTGTCACAACATTCACAGCAAGAAGCTGTTTCGATCATAATTGGAACCATAAAAAAGAAACAAGGTTATCGCTGTCAAAACCCATAGAAACATTCAAAGTTCGAATGTTTTTGTTTGGATTTTTTGTAAATTGTAAATGTCAATTAAGTTTAATTTGATTAATAACAATGCAAAAATATATAAGAAATAAAAAGGCTCAGATCTCCTTACTTGTATTATGTGTTTTTATACTGGCTTTTTTTGCCCCCTTTCTGTTTACAAAAAAGGCTCATGCAGCGGCAACTTACTATGCCATTGCCAGCGGTAACTGGAATGTAAATACTACCTGGTCACTTACATCTGGGGGAGGGGCGGTTGGAGTAGGTGTATGGCCTGTTGCCGGTGACACGGTGAGCATCGGTGAGGCGGGAGTTGCCCGTGCCGTAACCATTCCGAGCGGCTATAGTGCGGTATGCGCTTCTATCGCAATAGGTAATAGTAGCCAAAATCAAGCCAAAAGTTTAACTCTTGCCGACGGTACCGCCTCACTTACAGTCAGCGGAAATATTGATATCAACAGACCCGGCGGTAGCAATACGACGGCGCTTAACGTCAATGCCGGTAGAGTTTCGGTTGGAGGCAATGCTACATTGGCGGGAACAAATACCGCTACCAATAGAATCGCTAAGATCGCCATCACTACCGGAACTATGAGTGTTTCGGGAGATCTGGTTTTTATTACAGGCAGTTCAGCTAGCAATTTGCTGACTATGAGCGGAGGTGCCGGAAGGTTTAATCTTGCCGGCGCTTTTACTGTAACGGATGGCACTCTGGCGGCCGGAGCCAGCAGCACCTTTAATTTTAACGGCACTGCCGCCCAAACAATACCGATTGGCGTTAGCAATATTGTTTATTATAACCTATTTATCAATAATACCAACGTCAGCGGCGCAACCTTAAGCGCTGCTGTTACCTCAGCTCTTGTTACGGGTAGTATTAGAGTGCAAACAGGTGTGTTTAATAATGGTGGTTTTGCCATCGGTATGGCAACATCCAAAACCTTTGAAGTAGCTCATGATACCACTTTCAACATGACGGGTACAACCGGCATGGTCACCGGCACTACCATCACCAAGACTTTCGGATCAACAAGCACAACAAACTACGCCGGTACGGCGCAAACCGTGAGTCAAGAAACCTACGGCAATCTGACTTTTAGCGGCAGTGGCAACAAAACAACTGCCGCCCTGACAACCACTGTTTCTGGAAATTGGGATGTCACCGGCGCTACGGCTCTCCTTAGCACAAACAACTCCAGTGTCACGGTTAAAGGTAATATTATCGGCAACGGCGCCATTACTTCAGGTTCTGGCACAATTTCCCTGCAGGGTAAGTGGACTAATACCGGAACATTTACAGCCGGTTTGGGCACGGTCAATTACAGTAAGACTACCGGCGGCCAAACTGTCGGGGGGCTTGCATATAATAATTTAACAGTTAACAACAATAGCGGCACCGATACTGCCGGTGGTACTATCTCAGTTGGTAACGCCCTAACCACGATTGCCGGCGGCACCTTGAAAATGACCGCCGCCTACACTCTTGGCGGAACCTTAACTACCATTACCAATGGCGGTACAATAAGCACTGCTGTACCGACATCGCTTAGCGCCACCCCGATTGCAACAGGTAAAACTTGGGGTGGAACAATAGTATATGCCGCCACCACCGGACTACAGACTGTCGTTGCCGGTATTTACAACAATTTAACTTTGAGCAACACTAAGGCTATTGATTCCGCCGACGGGAATTTGACTGTTAACGGTGCTCTGGCTACAACTGCCGGTGGTACGCTGGATATGACGGCGGCTTATACTCTTGACGGCACTTTATCGACTATCACCAATGCAGGCACGATTAATACTTCAGTTCCAACTTCAATAAGCTTGACTCCGATTCCGTCGGGTAAAACTTGGGGTGGAACAGTCAAATACGCGGGTGCTACCGCTCAAACGGTCCCTATCGGCACATATAACAATCTCACCTTTTCCGCAGCCGGTGCTAAAACTACAATGGTGGGAACGGTGACCGTCGGTGGTAACTGGAATACTAGTGGTGGTATAGCAACATTAAATACTAACAATACAAATGTAACCGTAGCAGGAAATATTTCCGGTGCCGGTGCCGTTACTTCCGGATCGGGCACAATCACTATCGCTGGCAACTGGACAAACGGTGGCACCTTTACTTCCGGAATGGGAACTGTAAACTTTAGCGGTGGCGGTACACAAACTATTCCGGCGCGAAAATATTATAATTTAACCAGCAGTAGCACCGGCGCTAGAACTTTGGCCTCATCTGGCACTATTGGTATTGCCGGAGCATTTACCCCTAACTCAAATTCTTACACCATCACCGGTAGTACAGTTGAGTTCAATGGCTTGTCTGCTCAAATAACAGGTGGGACAGCCTTCACAACATTCAATAACCTAAGAATTAATAATTCTGCTGGCGTATCATTAGCTCAATCGCAGGCTGTAAATGGTGCACTGACTCTGGTATCCGGTAACCTAGTGGTTGGAGCTCATACTTTAACTATCGCCGGAAATTCGCTGACGAGAACAGCCGGTAGTATTAATGCCAGCAATACTTCCGCGACTCTTGCTTTTACCAATTCAAGTGCGATAACTCTCCCTACTTCCACATTCTCGGCGGCAGTAAATAATTTGACAATCAATGGAGCTGGAGGTGTGAAGGCAAGCAGCGATTTTACCATTAACGGTGTTCTGAATCTCCAAAGTGCAAACCCGTCATCATCAAAGGGTAGTCTTGATATGGGAACACACACTCTAACCATGGGGGCTAGTGCCACAACCATCGGAACATGGGATGTAACCGGTATTGTTAAGCGCACAGCACTGGTTGCCGGTACCACATATACCTTTGGCAACCAGTACACAACAATTAACTTCCTTAATACTGGCACGTTGCCGACGAATATCAGTATAAAGATCACCCTTGGCGCGGCACCATCATGGAAAACGGCGGCAATTCAGAGAACTTACGAGATCGTTCGCGCTGGAGGCGTTAATAGTTTCGCAACCCTAAACTTGCACTATCTTGATACCGAGCTCAATGGCAATACGAAAAACACCTTGGTCAAATGGGCAGATAATGCACCATTTATGCCTGGAACGGCGGTAGAATACGGCAGATCAAATTATGATACAACCAACAACTGGGTTGGAATAGCAGGTTATGATGTGTCACTCTTTCCCACAAGCTTTAACCAAAGAATCGCAACACTGGCTAATTCTGCACTGTCTAGTACTACATGGAATGGCTCGGTCAGCATAGTTTGGACAAATCCTAATAACTGGACTCCAAACGGTATTCCATCAGATTTGGCTGATGCCGTAATCCCCAATGCTTCAACAACCGCATTCGACCCAACATTGCCGATGCCAACAAGTGCTCTAGACAGATTGACAATCCAGAGCGGTGGAATTTTGAACGGGCCGATATCTACAGGCACACTTACTCTTTCCGGTGGTAGTGGTGCATGGAGCAACAACGGTGGTACATTTAACCCTGGCACATTTAGCACGGTGATTTTCACAAACACTAACGCCACAATCTCTGGCATAACCGACTTCTATAATATGTCGGTTAACTCCGGCGCGGGATTGCAAATGTCTAGCGGCAGCACAATGCGCATTGCCGGAACAATGACCAATAGCGGAACATGGTTGGCGGCTCAATTAACTGGTAACACTGTTGAGTACAATGGTGCGAATCAAACCGTTTTAAATCCAAACGGATCGACTCCTGGTTACGATAACTTAATCCTCTCCGGCAACGGAACCAAGACCATGCCATCCTCAGCCTTGAGCATAGGAGGGAATTTCTCCATTTCCGGGAGCGCCTCTGCCACCGCGGCGTCAGCGCTTACAATTGGTGGAACTGTTATCCTCGGATCAGGTACCACCTTGATTGCTGGTCCCTTTACTCACAATGTAGCTGGCGGCTGGACCAATAATGACAGCACTTTTACCAATATTGGCAGTACGATAAATTTTAATGGCACTTCCTCACAGGTCATTGGCGGATCATCTGCTACAGCATTTAATAATTTAACTGTTAATAACTCTGCCGGAGTTACTCTAAACAGCGTTAATCCTGCAGTTGGCGGCGTATTAAATTTGATCTCTGGCAACATTACCACCGGTGCTAACAATATTTACATTAATTCCACCGGCAGTGTTTCACGCACAAGCGGACATATTGTTGGTAACTTGAGAAAATACATGGCAACCGGTGCCACTGGTAAAACTTTTGAAATTGGCGATGCCTCAAATTACGCTCCAGCCATTATCTCCTTCGGTAATATCACAGTTGCCGGCGATTTAATGATGTCCACGATTCCGGGTGACCATCCGAATATTGGTTCTTCCACTATAGATGAACTTAAAACTGCTAACCGCTATTGGACGACTACTAATTTAGGTATCTCCTTTGATAACTATAGTGCTGTTTTTAACTTTATCAACCCCGGTGATTTAGACGGTGGAGCCACCCCTGCTAATTTTATTGTTGGTAAGTGGTCTGGCAGTTCTTGGTTGTACCCTACAGTTGGGACAAAAACATCCGCTAGCACTCAAACAACCGGATTAACATCTTTTGGTGATTTTCAATTAGGTGAAACTGGTGTAGCAGCAAATGCTCCGGCTTCCAGTCCTGTTTCGACTTCCACTAACGGTGTTGCCGGCATTGCGGTATCACCTGTTACAACTGGTGGGAGTGCCACGACGACTCCTTCCCCAACCTCAACAGAAAAATCTCCTCTTTTTGACGTCGCTTCGGAACCGGTTCAACCAGCAAAACAAAATATTATTCTTCTAGTTGTTCTTTCCGCTCTCGCCAGCGTCTTATTGACACTGCTAGCCATTTTTACCGCTCGGAAGATCAGAACGCGCAGAATTGCAAGGAAAATGAAGGGAGATATTAAGTTCGTCTCAAATGAAAAAGTTGAAAGAAATCCGGGAAGAATCAATAGTAAAGAGAATTAATTCTTCTGTTGTGCCTTGAATTCTAGATTCATTGTATCCAATAATAAAAAAGGTAGTCAGCATGAAATCATTAAATAACATTGTATTAGCCGGTTTGTTTATTGTGATCTTGGGATTGGTCTGCATTTTGTCTTTTTCCTTCGCCCAAGCGGCCACAAATTCCACCGGCAAAGTGGCACCCGGAGAGTTTTTACCCGTTTCAGTTAAATTATCAAACTTTGGCGGTGGTAAGAGAGTGGATGTTCTGGTTAAATACTCAATTCTTGCCAGCGCGGGAAATGAAATATATTCAACCAGCGAAACTGTGGCCGTGGAAACAACGGCAAGTTTTGTTAAATCAATACAAGTTCCTTTTGGCACGGCGCCGGGAATCTATACGGCCAAGACCACCGTTACCTATCCGGGCCAAGTGGCTCCCGTCACCACGCAATTCCTTTTTACAGTAGAGCGAAAGATTCTTGGGATTTTTCAAAGCGATTTTCTTCTCTATGGAGGCATTTCTGTTATCGGAAGTATTCTTATGGTATTATTAGGTTACACCTTGATCAAACGTCGCCGCGGGACAAGGTTTGCTCCGTTTGATTATTCCAATATTTCTCATGATGAGCGCACCTTTTATGAAATCTTGAGCGACACTATTATGCAAATGCGCGGACGCGTCGGCGATGATGCGCTTCTTATCGCTTCAAATATTAACGGACTCAAGATCAATAAAGAAACCGGTCGAGTGCTTACTTTGACCGAGTCTCCGGCTAAAGTTATTGCTACTCTTGTATCCCAATATGAGAAAACACTCGGGCAAAAAGTCAGCTTTTCTCTTCGAAGAGAAAAAACAAAGTAATAGATTTATTAAATAAAGGAGATCTGTGAAAACACAAAAAACAATACTTGTAGTGGAAGATGAGATAAGTCTCCGTGAAGCGATTGCAGATGTCCTTCATCGAAATAATTTCCTGTTTCTGGAGGCAAAAAACGGTGAAGAAGGTGTAGAGATAGCTCTGACAAAACACCCAGATTTAATTCTCTTGGACCTCCTTATGCCGGTGATGGATGGTATGACAGCCCTCAAAAAGATTCGCGCAGACGTCTGGGGGAAAAAAGTCCCCGTTATTGTTCTGACGAATTTAAGCCCAAATAAAGAACAGATAGTGGAAGATGTGGTGACTCATAAACCAATGGAATATTTAGTCAAATCAGACTGGAAACTTCATGATGTTGTTGATAAGATAAAAGAGATATTGAAAGTATAAAATAAAGATACCGCATGTAAGGTCGTTATAAATGATTAAGGAGGAGGTGAAAAAAAATGGAAAATAAACAAATTAAAAATGATTTCAAAGAATCTCAAAGGATTGCTCTACATTACTTTAAAACACTGGTAGAAGTATCTAGAGAATCTTTCTTAATTCTCGATCCCGATCTTCGGGTGATTTCGGCCAATCCGACATTTTACCAAAATTTTCAGGTAACGCAGAAGCAAACGGAGGGGAATCTTCTTTACGATCTTGGAAATGGTCAATGGGATATTCCTGAACTGAAAAAATTACTGGAAGAAATGTTGCCCTATGAAAAATTTGTGAAAAATTTTGAGGTTAATCATAGGTTTGAAACAATTGGGCAAAAAACAATATTGCTTAATGCCAGATTGATCGATTCATCCCAATTGATAATTCTGGCGATGGAAGATATTTCGGACAGGAAAATCTTGGAGGAAAAATTGGCTGAGCATTCCAAGTACCTCTCGGCCAAAGTTGAAGAGCAGACAAAAAGTCTTACCATTCGAATCAATGAATTGGAATTGCTCAATAAAAGCATGGTTGGCCGAGAATTGAAAATGGTGGAACTGAAAAAAGAAATTGAGGAATTGAAAAAGAAAAAATAAGCTTGTGAGCAAAAAAAATATCATCCTCGTAAAATTTAAGAGTCACTTTATTGCCTACCCACTTGCGCTGATTATGGTTGGCGTGGGATTTTTTATGCGTGTAGTAATCGTTCACTTCATCGGGCCAGGTTTGTCGGCCTATATCACTTTCTATCCCTTCGTAATATTAGCGGCCATATTTGGAGGATTGTGGCCAGGTTTGTTGGTGACTGTGTCATCTGCGCTGATTGTTGACTATTGGTTTTTGTCGCCACAAAGGACATTCCAATTGCATAATCTCGCCGATATTGTTGGCATGCTGTTATTCATTTTTATGGGTATATTGATAAGCGTAGTGGTTGAGTTTTACCATCGAAATATTAAGAAAGAGGTGAAAGAACTCTCTGCCGCCGAAGCTTATAATCGCTCCTTACTTGAGGCCTCACTTGATCCGCTGGTAACTATTAATCGTGAAGGTAACATTACCGATGCCAACGAAGCCGCCGCAAAAATCAGAGGTATGTCTAAAGAAAAACTTATCGGCACCGACTTTTCAAATTATTTTACAGAACCGGAAAAAGCCCGGGCAGGATATCAGCAGGTCTTTGACAAAGGATTCGTCTCGGATTATCCTTTAACTATTCGTCGAAACGACGGAAAATTGACAGACGTTCTTTATAATGCTTCGGTCTATAGAGATAGTAAGGGAAATGTCCTTGGCATCTTTGCTGCGGCAAGAGATATTACCAATCTGAATAATGCAGAGCAAAAATTGAAGGAATCTTATGATGAGTTGGAGGAAAAAGTGCGAGTTCGGACACAGGACCTGAAAAATGCCGGTATTGCGGCCGGAAATGTTCTCGAGGATTTGAGTGATGAAAAATCAAGATTGGAAAGGTCCCAAGCAAAACAAGGGGCGATATTATCATCTATCGGCGACGGACTTTTGGTCACTGATGAAAAGGGAAGAGTTACATTCATAAATAAAGTCGCTGAAGGATTATTTGGCAGAAAGAGTGAAGAAATTATCGGAAAAACTTTTTCTGGGATATATTCTGTTGAGAACGAAAAAGGAGAATCCATTCCGTTTCAAAAACGTCCCATTTGCATGGCTCTGGCACATAGTATAACCAAAACTACTACCATTGGCGATACCTATTACTATGTGCTAAAAGATAAAACAAAATTTCCTGTGGCAATTACGGTAACCCCAATTATGCTTGGTGAAAAAGTCATCGGAGCGATTGAAATAATCCGCGATATTACTGAAGAAAAAAGGATTGAAAGAGCCACTCAGGAAGCTCGTGTCAAAGATGAGGCGATTCTTTCAAGTATCGGTGACGGGATAATTGCCACCGACCCGAATAGAAAAATAATTATTATGAATAAAGAAGCAGAGAGATTACTCGGTTGGAAAATTAATGAAGCGATTGGGAGAAAATATGACGAAGTTGTTCTATTGGAAGATGAAAATGGAAGCTTTATCCCACCCGAGAAGAAGCCGCTACACCGAGCTTTTGACAGCCGCGTTACTACTAGTGCTACTACTGCTGCTACTATTGGTGGATTATATCTTTTTAGTAAAAATAAAATTAAATTCCCCGTTTCTATAATCGTGTCACCGGTTATTCTTAACAGTAAAATAATCGGTGCGGTAGAAGTTTTTCGCGACATTACGAAAGAAAAACAAATTGATACAGCCAAAACGGAATTTGTGTCGCTTGCTTCTCACCAACTTCGAACGCCCTTAACGGCCATCAGCTGGTACTCTGAAATGATTTTACATGGTGATGTTGGCAAGGTTACCCCCAGCCAAAAAAAATATCTCGAGGAAATTTATAAGGGCAATCAACGAATGATCGGGCTGGTCAATACTCTTTTGGATGTTTCCCGCATCGAAGTTGGGACATTTAAAATTGAACCAGAGCCAACTAATATACTTGCACTGGCGCAGAATGTGATTGATGAGCAAAAACCGGACATTATTAAGAAAAGATTGACAATTATTAAGAAATTTAGTAAGGATGTTCCAACACTCTCGACCGATCCAAAGCTTTTGCGCATAGTTTTTCAAAATCTCCTGTCTAATTCTGTGGACTATACGCCGGAAAAAGGGCGGATCGAGTTTTCGATTTCTCTTGATAATAAAAAGAATATACTAATAAAAGTTTCTGATACCGGTTATGGCATACCCAAGGATCAACAAGCTCAAATATTCACCAAGCTTTTCCGAGCCGATAATGTCCGAGATAAAGATACCACTGGGACAGGCCTCGGTCTTTATATTGTAAAATCAATCATTGAAAATGCCGGCGGAAAAATCTGGTTTGAATCGGTTGAAAATAAAGGAACTCAGTTCTTTGTCACCATGCCGCTCTCGGGAATGAAAAAGAAGGAGGGGACAAAAGGATTGGAATGATCGATTGATCAGGAGAAAATTTTAGAAAAGTAGACGGAATAAAAAAATTTACGCGAGGCTCTGGTTGTTAAATTTAAAGAGGAAGAATTTAAGGTTTTAGAAGCGGCAAACGGTGGAGAGGGGTTGATGTCGTCGATTGAACTAGCGATACTGGGTTGGTATCATCAGGAATATTGTCTTTCCCAGCCATTTTTCCTCCTATCCACTAGTGGCGAATGATTACCACACCTATTTACTTTTCATTTTAAAGCTTAATTGCAAATTGAATTTTTTTTCAGCTTTATTCATTTCCGCTTAGAAGGTGGGCAATGATTGTACATTGATTTGCAGACCGCTTGAGTCAGAACTCCGGGATATAGTTATGCTGTAATCACTGGTCTTGAATTCATAGGTATTGGGTACATCTGGTGTAAAATTCTCCAGTCCGGCCGTTTTAAATTTTTCCAAATATGCGGTGAAATCGTTGGCATTTGTTTCGCTGATTACAACCATCCAATCATTTTTGGTGTCATTGACAGCGGCAATTTTCCCTCCGGAGTACTGTGGAACTATAGTCGGCATATCCGTCGGCCAACTGTAATTGTTAGTTACACGAGCAGTGGTCGCGGACATTTTATCGTTATTATTGACGATATAACGATAAATAAAGAATCCTCCGGTTGCCAAAACAATCAAGCCAATGACGATGACCAAAATAATAATTGTTGCAATATTTTTTTTCTTTAAATTCAGTGTCGGAACTGGTTGCGATGCTGGTGGCAAATCTTCAGCCGGAAATGACTCTGTTGGTTTTGGTTCTGGCGAAGGCACTGATTGCGAAACAGGTTGTTGTTCCGGAGTCATTATCGAGTTTCCAACTTCTGGCATTTCTTCCACTGATGATGGCGATGATATTGTCGGCTGAACCGGTGCCACTGGATTTTGATTATCCGAAGCGTTATCTTCCCCTGCCATTTTTCCTCCTATCCGCCATTGCGAATGATTATTACCATCAATTTTATTCTATTTTATCAATAAAGGTTGATGAATGTCCAACTAGTTGATTGTCAAAACAATTCTCTGTTATAATAGAAACAGTTAGTTTTTAACGCGAGGGGACATGAAACCTATTGGAATTTTTGAAATACTGGCTCGTCGTCGGCTGATGTTTTTCGGTTTAATCGGAGTTTTAATTATCGCCGCCGGTGTTGGTTTGGGAATAAACCTTTTTCGTGGCGCAAAAAAGACTCAGGCGGCAACGTTAGCCGACAAACAAATTATCAGCCAGACCGATACTTCATATGACGGTAAAGATTTAATAATCCCAGCTGGTAAGACTGCTTATATAGATGGAAATCACACTTTTGGCGATCTGACGGTTAATGGAACACTAACTTCGACCGACTACAATCTTTATGGTGTGGTTAATCCAATCTCGCCGGTGACCGATCCTACTGCTGACTCATTATTCAAAAGCGGTAATGATGAATATGTTTTCATAGTTCGTGGCGTAATTAATGTTGGAACAAATGTTTCCGCTCTGACTTTTGCGCCGGCAAACGGAACACCGAGAAATTACACTACAAATAAAGATTGGCCTATCAATATGAAAGTTGATGATGGCGCAAGCGTCACCTTTTATCCGGCGATCTCAGCAATTGGTAATATTTATGACTCAAGTTACTGGGGCGGATCTATTACTGGGTATTCATACGGAGATAATTCAACCAATCAAAATGTTTTTGTCGATTCGTCAACAACTTCGAGTAATAAATTAATTCCTTTTGAACTTCGTTTTATAAATGCAACTGGCGTTTCAAGCTTTTCAGTCGCTTACTGTTCTGGTAGTTGTGTTAATGGTTTTAATAAAGCACCCAATTCAGATAATTATCGCCAGGTAAATCTACTTGATTCTACCAGTAATTTCAATTTGACTTCAGCAACACCGGAAGCAAAAACATTCGCTGCTTGGCAGGGCGTTCCAACAGCGACTGATTTTGATCAATATCATATTTCTACTACTTTGTATGACTACACACATTTTTCATCTGCTTTTGCTTCGGTGGTGAGTGGAAACGGTTATGATCTTAGCCAATTTTACTTTACTGGCGCTTACGATTTCGCCAACGACCAAAAGATTGCCCTTAAATCCGACGACAAAATTCTCACCAGTCCAACGGTTGTGCCGCTGTATAATTTAAACAAAGACGAAGCTTACCGCAATAGCGTCGGATTAACTAGCCGGAGAACTTATCTCGGCTTTGCCACTCTCAACGATTACACCTCGCCGTTGGCGTCGCGTTCGTCCGGTAATGGCAGTAGTTGGAGTGGCTTTCCATCGTTATCTCAAGCATTGTACTCATCAATGACGAAAAAAATTCCGACGGAAATTACTTTAACTGGAACCTTAACTGTTAATTCCGGCGGAAAAATCAACGAAAACGGCAGAGGTTTTGCGCCATCGATCGCTTACAATGGTGGCGGACCTGGTGGTAGTCCGAGCTTCGGTACTCCACTGATACCCCATTATAATCCGCCCGGAGCAAGTCACTCCGGTGTTGGTGGCACGGGAGTAACAACCGGTAACACTACAAATCCAGCCGCCCCTTATGACACAAGTTTGGCGAAACAACCACTTCTGCCCGGCTCCGGTGCTTTTGCTTACTATTATTCTCCCAATGCCGGTCCAGGCTGGGCTTGGACTGATTTTGCCAATTTTTATGGTTATGGTGGCGGTTACATTAATATCTCAGCAAAAACAATACATTTGGCACTAGGGTCAATGACGATGGCTGATGGAGTTGGTGGCAATCTTGGTCATCCAATGCCCGGCGCCTCTGGAGGCTCAATTATTTTGCAGGATTCTGACGCAAATTCATTTTATCAAGGTATTATCGCAGTTTTTGGTGGTTCTTGTCGTGAATCTGGCGGTGGTGGTGGCGGTGGGCATTGCATATCCGGTGGCGGTGGTGGTGGCTATATATATATTGCGACCGCTTCGAGTCAAGCGGCTTTGACCTCTAATATTGATTCAGTTCATTATATGCCGGCCGATGCGGATTCAGATGGCAAGTGGCAGGATCCGGTGGACGAATTTTCTCCATCTATATCTGATCTTTGGCGTAAGAGTCTTAGTTCGACGTTATTTCTCTCTGCCATGGGTGGTGCTAACGAAAATCCAAGTTCAAATAAAATTGGTTGGGGTGCTCCGGGAATTATTAACATTGTTTCGTCATCGCCGACTTTGGTTTCAATCCATAAATCGGTTGATAAAATTGCCTTGGCCGATGGGTCCACTCCGCCAGCCAGCTCTTCACCTTACTCGCTTCAGTCCGGTGAAAAAATTCTGGTTACGCTGGATGTGACCAATCTAACCGTCGGACAACCGATTACGATTAAAGATGAATTTTTCAACAATGGCACCATCAGCTACTTCTTACCGGTTAAAAACTCTTGGACAGTTCTTGCCGGTGTCGCGCCGACAGTAACAACAACCGATATTTCTTGGGAATTTACTCCAACCGCAAGTACGCAGAAGTTGCAATATCAGTTAACCGCGAATTAATTATGCTGAAAATAAAATATTTATTAAATCTGACTGTTTTGATATTGGTCGTCGTTTTTGTTTTCTCGGTAAAAGCAAAAGCTCTTGATCCGAATGATGAGATGCCAACTCTTTATTGGGGTAGCCCTTCCGCATCTTGGACTGATAACACCAAACAAACCAATACCACCTACTTCCAGGGTGTGTCGAACAAACCGGCGCAAATATCTGAAGTTGTTAGAAATGTCGCGCCGGCAACCTTGCCTAATCTGATTTTCAACAAAGATTGTTTAATGAACAATACTGCTAGCGACATTGTCGGCAATTGCGTAAACTTTAACGACGCAACATCGATGAAACTTTTAAACAGCCGATCCTATGTTAACGGTTATTTGAAAGCGGCGACGGTGGTTTTTGAATATCCGCAAATTAACGTTATCGGCGATTCGTACAACGCCAGTGGCAATTTTGCTTATTGGGGGCGGCATTTGCGGCAAACAACGGATTCTTCGGGCTCGAACGCTATTTGGCAACAACAGAATTATATTTTTAACCCTCAAGCGCAAGCATATTGGAATACTGGAAATAATCCAACGATGCTTTCAACTGTTGCCAGATTATTACAAAATTCGAAAATCTTGTCGACAACCAGTCTCAATCTTTTTGGTCAATTTGATGGGGTTTGTGGCCAAGCTCTCGATTGTGGCGAGAAAAACCAGTATTCTGATGGTCGGGTTTGGTTGATTTTGCCGTCAATGTCGATTGGCGCCTCATCGTTTCCGCAACTGAATTATACAAAAAAATCTACTATAATAGTGGGCGACGGCAATAATCAAAGTAATTTAACTATCGACGCTTCAATATTATCGAGCGAAACGGATGCCAGTATCGGTTTTATTATTAGAAAAGGTAATGTGACAATAACAAATTCCAATGCCAAAATAAAAACAATCAACGCTTCGATATTCGCGCCGAACGGAACGATCAGCGTTTCCGGCAGTAATATCAACCTGACCGGTTCATTTGTTGCCAATGATTTTAAAGCCAGCGGTTCGAATATCAAATTTACCTTTGATTCGCGCGGTGAGTCAGATTGGCCCCCGGGTTTTCGAGATTTACTGCCATTATCAAGCCAAAGCAGGTGAGTCGAAAAGTCTTTTTCGTAGCGGAAAATTCCACTTTTTAAAACTTGGGGCAAAATTGTTGCATAACGAAAAACAATTGTAGTATAATAGTAGAAGAAAATCCGAATGAAGAATAAAGAAAAAACAAGATAATCTGAATTTAGAAATTTAAGTTTAGAAATTTACGCTTTAGCGGGTTGTGGAGGGTTTATGCCTGATGAGATTGAGCATAGCGCTCAACCGGACGAACCGTTTTTAGAGATTAATACTGATAACGAAGAGGGTGGAGGGAAACCGACTCTGATTTTCGTAATCACGATTGTTTTAATTATTTTACTATGTGGTTTTTTTGTCTTTTATAAATATCGAACCGATGCTCAGGTCACCGATAAGCAGCAATCACTAAACAATGTTTTGGATCAACTCCACAGTTCCGATAATAAATCGATAGAAACTAAAGCTGATAATGTCAATTCGGTAATTAAAATAATAACTAGCGCGTCTAAATCTAAATACTCTTTCAACGGTTTCATTACCGAGCTTAGCAAAAAAATTACCAATGATACGAAATTAAACAGCCTGTCAATTTCCGATATCGGTCTTGTTTCCATGGATGGTTCCAGTTCTAGTTATCGCTCGGTTGCCGACTTAGCTGTTGCCCTCGGCTCATCAACAAAATTAGAAAACGTTCAAATTACCAGTCTAACTCGCGGATCGACTCCCGGTAATAATCAAGTCAATTTTTCGATGACGGCACAAATTAAAGATTGGAAATCAACGTCTTCGTCAGGCAACTCCTCAGATCTAACGCCAAGCGTCGGAGGTTCACTATGAACAGGCGAGATTTGAATTTGCTTTTGCCAATTGTGACGATCGTTCTGGCTATCGCCGGTTACTTAGTTTTCAGCAATTTATTGATGCCGAGTATCGGGGAAAATTTGGCCAAAATCGATGCTGCCAATCAGGACATCGCTTCTGCCAATGCGAAACTCGACTCGCTTTCAACTGCCAGCCAATCTATGACCGAATTTTCCGATTTGGTCAACAATCTTTTCATCGCAATTCCGGAAAATGTCAATTCACCGGATTTAATTACCGAAATTGAAACGATTGCCAACCAAAATCAAGTTGCTTTGCCAAGTTTATCGCCACCAATCGGAATCAGCGCGTCATCAGTCAGCGGTTCGGCCACAACCGGGCTTTCCACTAACTTAACGGTTGTTGGCTCATTCCAAAACATTAACAATTTTATCAATTCACTTGAAACCTCAATTCGTTTTTCCAAGATCAATAATCTGACTATCTCGTCGAGTGATTCCGGTTTGACGGCAGCCATAAATTTCAATGTTTATAGTCGGCCGATAACTTCTATCTCATCGGGGGTAACCAAATGAAACAAAATACCTTCTCTCAAAAGGCAATGTTAATTTTCAGCGTTGGGCTTTTGGTTATTATTATCGCTGTCTTCGCATGGACTTGGTTTGGTTCAGTTCATCCCTCAGCCGATACTTACAAAACCAGTGAAAATTTAACGCCGGTTAGCCTCTCAGGTTTGGAAACTAACGCCAAAACTTTGCTTGATGGATTAAAGAACAACTCCGGAATTCCGATTCCCGAGCCGACCAGTAAAGAGGGCAGGGCTGATCCATTTGCCAGCCTGTAAGAAATATAAATCTGAACATCAAAATCCAAATTTCAAATATATTTTCAATGTTTTTGGCTTAAATTTACCACCTCAACTTGCCGATAATGAGGTTGACAGGCTCCGTCTGACTTTTGGGCATTTGTTTTAATTGTTGTCTATATGGATAGTCAAAAAAAAAATTTTCCAGTCACAACTTCGCAATTCAGCGGGATTTATCAGTCGCTCTCATCACAGTCCATAGTTGATGTTTTTGTTGTCCAAGGGTTAATTCTTCCAGCTGACGGGGAAAAAATCAAAGCAAAATATCGAAACAATTTAGCGATTGAGCGTTTTTTGTTGTCCAATAAACTTATTTCTCACGAGGCAATCAATAAAGCCTACAGTATTATCTTGAAATTGCCATTTATCTCATTAAATAATGTTGCAATTCCCGAAGAAGCAGAGAGGATCATTCCTGAGAGAATCGCCAGAAAGTTTCAAGTTGTTGCTTTCGCTAAAAAAAATCAAATAGTGAATCTGGCAATAGCGAATCCGGGCGAGATTTTTTTGCCACAAAATAATACACTAGAAAGTTTATTCACGAACAAAAATTTGACTTTGGAACTTTTTGTTACCACACCGGATGATATTGCGCAAGTTCTAAATCGCGGTAAAGACAAAAGCGACGCAGTAAGATTAGAAAAGGGGAATCTACCGGTAATTTTTTTGCGTAACAGAAACATTGACCAGAAAATATTCAAACTGTTGCCGCTCGAATTTATTCTCAAGAACCGTCTAGCAATATTTGAACAAATCGGTCCGAAAACTTTTCGAATCGCCGAGGAGGATCCGTACAACACAAGAACCAAAAAGATTATCGAGTATTTAAAGAACAATAACAATCTTGACTTGGAGGAGTTTTCTACCTCAAAAGACGATATCGACTACCTGATTTCACTGTATCAAAGTTCAAGTGGTCAAACTGACGGAGTCGCTAGTCAACCATCATCCGACAAAGATGATGCCGGTGGAGCTTTCAGTAATCTGTTCGGCTCGTTAATTTCTGAAAATCAGCCGGGTATTGACAGCGAGGAAACCATAAAGCAAGGAAAATCGAAATCAAGTAGCGATAATCCGTCGGCAGAGATAGATTCGAAAGAAGTCAATCGACAAAAAACTTCAACATATCAGGAAGAAATCAGATCGGAAATTGAGGATACGCGAAGACTTGAAGACGAAGACAAAGATATCGGCAAACTTTTGGGCAAGGAGATTAAGTCGGTTGAGGAGCTAAAAGAGATTTCCGAGGATAACTCAATTCCGAAACTTGTAGCGGCGATTGTCAGCTACGCATTATCAATCGGTTCCTCTGACATTCATATTGAGCCGGAATCCAAAAGGTTACGAATCAGATTTCGAATAGACGGAGTTTTGAAAGATATCTTTCAGCTTCCAACCGAATTCCAACCGCAAATTGTCAGCCGAATAAAAATTTTAGGGACAATGAAGTTGGATGAAACCAGAACTCCTCAAGATGGTCGTTTTTCGGTTAACTTCTTGGATCGCGAAGTCGATGTTCGAGTTTCAATACTTCCGACCGTTTACGGTGAAAAAATTGTTATGAGAATTTTGGATAAAACTCAGGGAATTCGATCTCTGGAAGATTTGGGCTTTGTCGGTTCGGCGTTCAAAATTGTGATGGATGAAATCAAAGAACCGTATGGAGTAATTATGGCAACCGGTCCGACCGGTTCGGGAAAATCGACTACATTATATGCAATATTGAATCGCTTGAATCAGCCGGGTGTAAATGTTGTCACTTTGGAGGATCCAGTTGAATACGAAGTTGCCGGAGTTAATCAGTGCCAAATTCGACCGAAAATTGGTTTTACCTTTGCTGAAGGACTTCGAAGTATTTTGCGCCAAGATCCGAATATTATTATGGTTGGCGAAATTCGTGATGCTGACACAGCCTCTATGGCAACCCACGCCGCGTTGACCGGTCACTTGGTTTTAACCACACTTCACACCAATGATGCCGCGTCGGCACTACCGAGATTAATCAACATGGGTGTTGAGCCATTTTTGATCACCTCCAGTATCAACTTAATCATCGCTCAAAGATTACTCAGGCGAGTGTGTCCGAAGTGTCGGGAGAAAGTTGATGTTCCTGATGTGCTGAAAAAAGCCTTGCAAAAAGAATTAGACAGCATTCCAAAAAACAATCATGAGGACCTGGCTCGAATAAAAGAGTTACAGTTTTACAAAGGGCGTGGTTGCACGGAGTGTACCGAAGGCTATAAAGGCCGTATCGGCGTTTATGAACTTTTGGTTATGAACGAAAAAATTGAAAATTTGGCTGTTTCCAGGCGACCGGCGTCGGAAATCAAGCAGTCTGCAATTTCCGCCGGTATGCTGACGATGAAACAGGATGCAATACTAAAGGCGATTGATGGACTAACAACAATCGATGAGGTATTTTTGGCAACTGGAGGGATTGGAATCGGCGAGGCTATGGTTTTGGGCAAGGCCAGTTTGGATTCTATCCCAAGCGAACCGGAAACTTCCACTGCTAAGCCATCCCAATCGGAATCTCCCGAATTAAAAGAGGAAGACCCCGCTTTCAAAAACAAAGATGATCATTCACCATCAGTCTGACAAAAAAAAATTGTCGTTTGACTCTGACGGAAGTTGTTTGGTATTATATAATCAGATAATAATATTTTGGAGGGGATATGGACGAGACAAAACAAGATTCCGTAAAATTACCGGAGTTTTCGCGCTTGCTTGATTTGGCAATTGCAAAAGGCGCATCGGATATTCATATCGTCGTCGGATCTCATCCGCTTTTGCGGATTGATGGACGACTGTTACCGGTTACTTCCGAACCGCCGTTAACGCTGGGAAAGGTCAATAAATTATTGTCGGAGATCGCTAAACCTGAAGCCTTGGAGAAATTAAAAAATAAGTCTGAGGTTGATTTCTCCTTTGAGTTTTCTGGCTCTCGTTTTCGCACCAATCTTTATCTACAAAAGGATTTGCCGGCGGCATCGCTCCGTTTGATTCTCAACAACATCAAATCATTTTCTGAGCTTGGACTACCACCGGTTGTCGAATATTTTACGTCTCAATCCCAGGGGCTAGTGATCATCTCCGGTCCAACCGGTCATGGAAAGTCAACAACTTTGGCATCAATGGTTCAAAAAATCAATCTTGACCGTCGCGAGCACATTATCACCATTGAAGATCCAATTGAGTATCTTTTCAAAAGTGAGAAAAGTCTAATTTCACAACGTGAAATTGGTAACGATACTGAAAATTTCCCTGCGGCTCTTCGAAGCGCTTTGCGCCAGGACCCGAATGTCATTTTGATCGGAGAAATGCGAGATTTGGAAACGATCCAAGCAGCGTTAACCATCGCTGAAACTGGCCATCTAGTTCTAACCACGCTTCATACCAACTCCGCAGCGCAAACCATCGACCGAATCGTCGGTGTTTTCCCCGCATATCAGCAGCAGCAGGTTCGAAGTCAACTAGCCTCGGTTATGCTTGGGGTGATGTCGCAAAGGTTGATTCCAAAAATTTCCGGCGGTCGAGTGGTCGCTGCCGAGGTGATGATTAATAACTCGGCGATCAGAATGCTAATTCGCGATGATAAAATTTATCAAATTCCAAATGTGATTCAGACATCAGCGTCTGAAGGCATGATTTTGCTGGATAAAGTTTTGGCCGAATTGATTTCCAGGGGCGATGTTTCACTCGAAGATGCGTTGACTTGGTCAATTTCACCGAAATCACTGAAAATGATGGTGTATTAAAAACAATTTTGAATTCTAAAACAAATCAGAATCTCAAAACGTTTAAAGCATTTAAAATTATTTATTATTTGAGTTTTAAAATTCGACTTAGATATCATGATGCGATTTAAATACAGAGCGAGAAACGATCGAGGCGACACCGTTGGTGGCGTTGTTCGGGCCGATAATATTTTGGCGGCGGAAAAAATTTTACGCGCCAACAGTTTGGTTACTGTTGATATTTTTCCGGAAACCAATGAGGTTTTTTCCTTTTTAGGTATTCGTCGCCGGATTTCCTTGCGTGACAAGGCGGTTTTTTCCAATCAGCTTTCAACCATGATTTCCGCCGGTTTGTCTCTGCCGAAAGCAGTCAACATTATTGCCGCTCAAACCAGCAACCAATATCTGAAAAGTATATTCTATAATATCAATCGCGATCTTGAGGAGGGATTGAATTTTTCGTCGTCATTGGCGAAGTATCCGGATGTTTTTGATCAGCTCTATGTTAACATTGTCCGTTCCGGCGAATCAACCGGCAATTTAGAGATGGTACTTGCCAGAATTTCCGATAAAATGGACAGTGACCAGAGTCTATCGTCAAAATTGATGTCATCGTTGGCCTATCCAATTTTTATCATCATTGCCTTAATCGGCGTCGGTTGGTTGCTTTTAGTAAAAATCGTGCCACAAATCGAATCGATTTTCAAAGATGCAAACGTCCAATTGCCCTGGGCAACCGCACTTTTGATTTCAATTTCACACTTTCTTGGTAGTTATTGGTGGCTAGTAATTGTTGTCATTCTACTGTTAGTTCTTTTTGGCCGCTACTACTTTGCGACAAAACCCGGTCAGGAAGTTTATGCCAAAATTCAACTTAGCATTCCCGGTTTTAAAAAAGTAACATCTGATGTTTATATGGCTCGTTTTTGCCGAACAATCGAAATGCTTTTTGAGTCAGGGGTACCACTGCTGGAAGCGATCAACACTACAGCAAATGTCATGGTAAACGGTTTTTACAAAAGTTCATTACAGAGGATTTCCAAAGAGGTGCAAAAAGGTGTATCATTTAGTGTAGAATTGTCGAAAGATCCTTTGTTCCCACCGCTTGTCAGCCAAATGTTGGCGGTCGGCGAGCAAACCGGAAAATCGGCCGAGGTAATGGACAAATTGGCAAAATTTTATGAAGAGGAAGCGGAAAATGCAATCAAAGGTGTTTACTCTTTGGTTGAGCCTTTGGCGATAGTATTGGTTGGTATCGGTGTAGGAATCCTGGTTTTTGCGATTTTGGTTCCGATTTATCAAATTGCGCTTATTCAATAAAAAAGTTAATTTAAGTATTTATTTGGGAGGAAAAAAAGATGAAAAGCAAAAAAGCTTTTACATTAATCGAGCTTCTGATCGTAATTGCGATCATTGGGATTCTAGCAGCGATGATTTTTCTTAGTTTAAATGCCGCCAGAAAGAAAGCCCAAGACGCACAGGTTAAAAGTGATATGACAACTTTGTCTCAAGCTTTGGAAATCGTGAAAATTGATCGAAATCTGACTGATGTCCCTTGGACGGTTTTGACCGACAATACCACAACCAACGACTCAAATATTACTCGCTGGACTGATAGCGGCGATCCGACAACCGGTAATCGTTTGGCCGGAAAACTTCCGGTTAATCCGATTGGAGGATCTTACTATATCAAAATTGTTTCTAGCGATTATGCAATGCTGTCAAGACTCAATGCTACTAACAGTTATGATTGTATAAAAAATGGCACGTCTTCAATTGTCACCTCCTCATCAACAAACGCCGCACTTTCTGCCTGCTTCTAATCAATTCGAGTTTAATGAAGCTTGCTCTGACGAATATGTTGGAGCAAGCTTTTTTCTGTTAAAATAAAATAATGGCAACGGATATTATTTTTTTATTATTCGGTTTGTTTTTTGGCAGTTTTTTAAATGTTCTAATTTTTCGTTTTCCGGAAATGAAAGGTGTAGTATCTGGTCGGTCATATTGTCCAAAGTGCAAAAAACCGATTGCCGCACGTGATTTAATTCCAATAATCAGCTATATTATTCTTTGGGGCCGCTGCAGAAATTGCCAAAAAAGAATCTCACCGCAATATCCGTTAGTTGAGCTCGCGACCGGAATCGTATTTTTTCTTTTCACCAAATACATCGGGTTTAATTATCAGTTGATTCCATACTTAATAATTGCGTCAATCTCAATTTTGATTTTTGTTTACGACAGCAAATATCTTGAAATTCCGGAGGTCTTCTCTTGGTTGCTATTGATTTTCGTCATTATCGCGGCAGCGATGGCGCCAAGTTTTAGTATTAGCAATTTTCTACTCGGTGGACTGATCGGCGGCGGAATACTCGGAATCATCGTTGGTATTTCCGATGAACGGATGATGGGCTCCGGCGATATTAAAATCGGTTTGGCTTTCGGATTTTTGCTTGGGCCGGAGCGATCAATCCTATTTTTATTTCTCTCATTTATCATCGGAGCGATTATCGGATTAATATTAATGATTGTCAAAAGAAAAGAAATCAAATCAGAGATCGCTTTTGCGCCATTTCTAATTTTGGCGGCGACAATTTGCAGCCTTTGGGGTCAATCGATAGTTAATTTTTATCTAAAATTTGCTATGATATAGACATATGGAAGCACGACCTGCTAATTTTTATGGATCAGTCGAACGAAGTGGCCGAAGTGGAATGACACTGATTGAGCTGTTAGTCTCTTTGGCGATTATCGTTTTAATGGTTGGGATTACCTTCCCGATTTTTTCTTATTACCAAAAAAGGAGCACTGTCGAGAGTGACATTAACAACTTCGTTTCGCTTTTTAACTATGCTAGAGCGCTGCAGAATAACCCTGACAGTTTTTCTCGTTCAAGTTCGGATAATTACAGCTTTATTATTAAATTAACCAATAATTCCAGCACTCATCGAGCAGAGCTTTTCTCCTCTGCCGATCCGACTACAGTTATCGATACGGCTAATTTTTCTGAAAATATCGCTGTTAACACTGACACCAATAAAAGTGACGGATTAACTCTGAGTTTCAGCGGAAAATCGCCTAATGAGATCATTAGCTGTTCAATAGATTGTAGCTCAAAAATATTATTCGGGTTTTCAACCACTGGCAGTGGCTCGTTTACTAGAACTGCGACAATCCTAAATTCAACATCAACCCAGCTTTTATCAATTAATATAAAATAATTTTGATGCCAATTCTTCGCCAAAATAAACGCGCTTTCGGATTAATAGAGACACTAATCGCTTGTGCGATTTTAATGATTATTTGCGGTGCGCTTTTGACGATTAATGTCATCATAACTCGCGATATCGCTTTCGCCAAAGATCGTGCAGTTGCTTATAACTTGGCGCAAGAAGCGATCGAGTCCGGTCGGCAGATTCGCGACAGCAACTTGGTTGATGGTTTGTCGCTGACAAATTGGAACACTTTTGTTTGTAATCCGCTCTCGGCACCTGCACTCTCAAGCCCAAGTGTCTCCACCAGCGGTTATTACATTATCACCTCAGGTAAATTTTCAAGTTGTTATGGAAATTCGCCGAGAATAGCTTTAACGCAGGATATCAAATTATCCGGCGAAAATATTCAAATTGGAGGTGTCACTTACAATCGAAAAATCCACTTTTTAACCTCTGGCATTGATCCCATAGTAGATAATTCGGCTCAAATTACCAATGACAATGCAATTCGAATGGTTGTCGATATCAATTGGATCGATCACGGAAGCTCTAGAACCGCCAGCGTGACCGAGCTTTTAACCAACTGGAAGAGGGGATTGTAATGCGAAAAAGAGCTTTTACTTTAATTGAAATTTTAGTTGCGGTGGCGATTTTTTCCATTGCGATGATAATCTCTGCCGGTATTTTTTCCAATATTATCGGCAACCAAAGCTTCGTGTCCGTTAGTTCCAACGCCAATCGTGAGGGTCAGAGGATTTTGCGACAGATTTCCGATGACACTGTCAACGCGACCGGCACCGGTGGTGTTAGCTTCGATCCATCAATCCAAGCCAAAGGTATTTTATTTTTGGATAGCAACAACGCGGTTGTAACACCGCCGGCTGATTGTTTAAGCGCAATGGCGTCAAACTGTTACTTTCCCGGAATTGTTTTGTTTTCTCCAAGAGGGATAAAAATTTATCGCTTTAATGCCAAAAACAAAACGCTTGAATATGGCGTTAATGTTGGCGAAACCAATCATAATTTATTGTTAATGAACCCACTGACAGTGCCAAATCAGATTTCATCAGTATATACTTTTTCCAAATTGAACAGCGACAACACTGAAATTATTTCAAATGGTTTTTCTGGGATTTCCTGCTATAATTCAAGTTGTTCACAACAACCGTTTATTAAAATTGACATGACGACCGAAACTTTCGATTATGCCAACAAAGCGGCGCGACACCGAGCAAAAATTGAACTTAGGACAATGATAACTGGTCGGAGTTATTAGTTACTTTATTTATAATTTCGTGTTTTATCTGCCCGTAGGGTCACCTATCGGAAGATAAATTAGTAAGGAGCTTCAGTTATGAAACGAGTTTTTTCCGGCATTCAGCCGACCGGCACACTTCATTTGGGAAATTATTTAGGCGCAATCAAACAGTGGGTTGAATTGCAAAATAAAGTCGATGAGTCAATTTTTTGCATTGTTGATCTGCACGCAATTACCGTATCGCGCGATCCGAAACTTTCCGATCAGATTTTAAATGTCGCCGCTTGGTATTTGGCTTGCGGAGTTGATCTATCAAAATCAAAAATTTTTGTTCAATCAATGCGGCCGGAACACACCGAACTAGCCTGGATCTTGAATTGTTTTTCAACAATGGGTGAACTTGGCCGAATGACTCAATATAAAGAAAAATCCGAGGGCAAACGCGATGCGGTTTCGGTTGGACTTTTCGATTACCCGATTCTGATGGCGGCCGATATTTTGCTTTATCAAGCGACTGATGTACCGGTTGGTGATGATCAAAAACAGCATGTTGAATTGGCGCGCGATTTGGCTATCCGTCTCAATAATAAATACCAGGGCGTTTTTACTGTCCCAGAGCCGATAATTAGAGACGATGTTCAGCGAATAAAAGGTTTGGATGACCCGGAAAAGAAAATGGCGAAATCGGCGAGCTCGGAATACAATTACATTGCTTTTAGCGATTCTGCGGAAATCATTCGAAAAAAAATTTCCCGAGCGGTTACCGATTCTGGTAGCGAAATTGTTGTCCGCGATGATAAGCCGGCAATGACAAACTTGCTTAATATCTTCTCCGGAATTTCCGGTCGCAATATCAAAAGTTTGGAAACTGATTTTAGAGGTGTCGGTTATGGCGATTTCAAAAAGGCTTTAGCCGAAGAAATTATACTGTTCTTGGAGCCGAAACAATCTCGTTTTAAAGAAATCATCGCTGACAAAGACAAATTGCGTAAAATTCTTATCAATGGTGCAGAATCAGTTGAACCCATTGCACAGAAAACTTTAGCGAAGGTGAAGTCAAAAATCGGTCTCGGTATCTGATGAATACAATTTATATCAATACAGACGGTGGCTCTAGAGGCAATCCCGGTCCAGCGGCGATTGGTGTGGTTTTTTCTGACGCCGATGGAATAATTATCCACAATCATAAATCTTGTATCGGTCGGGCGACGAACAATGAGGCTGAATACAAAGCAATTATCAAAGCGCTTGAAATTTTGTTGCAATCAAAATGGTTCGCGGAAAATAATATTGCTGAGAAAGAGGTGATTTGTCGCTTGGACTCTCAACTGGTTGTCGAACAGATTAACGGTAATTACAAAATAAAACAGGATCATATTAAACTTTTTATCGCTCAAATTCGACAGATGATTTCCCAGGTGCATCTGAATATCTCATTTGTTCACGTTCCGCGCGAGGAAAATAAATTGGCCGATAAATTGGTCAATCAGGCATTGGATCAAGAAAAATGAAAATTACTATCAAAGTTATTCCATCTGCCAAAGTTGAACAAATTCAGCCGGCGCTCGATGGTTCACTCAAAGTTTGGTTGCGGGCGAGACCGAAAGAGGGTGAAGCAAATCGGGCGCTGATAAAATTATTGGCAAAACATTTTGATGTTGCAAAATCTCAAATTGACATCGTTTCCGGTTTGACCTCAAGAAACAAAATCGTTGAAATTTCTTAGAACTGATATTCATTATCATTTTTTTATGTCCTCAAATGTTAATTGGCAACAGATTTGAAAAGTGAACAAAGAAAATCACAGAAAGAAAAAAGGTCGCGCATTGCGCGACTGGGGGCAGTTTGTTATTCAGTTTTGGTCTTTCTTTATACTGGCTGTAACTGTTACAACAACCTCGGCTGATTCTCCTGGCTGAAGTCCGGCACGGATTGTCGAAATTGCAGAAGAGAACCAATCACCTTTGAAAGCCGTTACAACCTGCTTAGGCTTTGTTTGCCGATGTTTGCGCCCATCAGGAATTCCTGACTCTCTCTTTTGTCGAAGCTGATGCTGAAATAAGCAGCTATAGGTCATTTTACCGCCAGAGGCTCCCGCGATCAGTGTACAGAAGCCTGAAGTTTTTTCAGTGGATCTTACTGTATTGTCAAACCAATCTTCAAATGTTTGGCCGGATGTTGGGCGAATGATTGTCTCGTCGAGATTGTTAAAGTTGACGACCTCAACAGCAAGTTTACTCCAGTGCGGGTTTTTCGGCAACGGCATCTTTACTACCCCCTTAGTCGTAACGTCGATCTGAGTACTGTCCTGACAGTAGCAGAATGTTTTCCTGTTGTCAAGGTTGAAAAGTGAGCATAAAAACTGTAAACTGGAATCAGTGGATTATGAATCGGGAATTATGAATTAGGGAGAGATTCCGAAATGAATTTTTGCTGATGATATACTAAGCCATGATGATAACAGAAAACCATGTTCAAAAAAGTTGACTCACAATTAAATCTACCGAAATTAGAGGAAGGAATCCTCAATTTTTGGGACCAAGATAAAACATTTGAAAAATCGTTGGTGCTTCGCAAACATGCTCCGCGCTACACTTTTTATGATGGCCCGCCATTTGCCACAGGGATGCCCCATTACGGGCATATTTTGACCGGTTTGATGAAAGATGTCATTCCGCGCTATTGGACAATGAAGGGCAAATTGGTAGAACGCAGATGGGGTTGGGACTGTCACGGCTTGCCGATTGAGAATATCGCCGAAAAAGAGCTTGGCATCAAATCAAAAAAACAAATCGAGGAAATGGGTGTTGACAAATTTAACGAATTTTGTCGATCAAAAATTCTCAGTTACGTTCCTGAGTGGAAAAAAATCATTCGCCGGATGGGTCGCTGGGTTGATATGGAAAATCCTTATATGACAATGGATCTATCTTACATGGAGTCGGTTTGGTGGGTTTTCAAACAGCTTTACGACAAGGGTTTGGTTTACGAAGGTTACCGCTCAATGCATATCTGTCCGCGTTGCGAAACAACACTGTCGCAATCAGAAGTTGCAGAAGGATACAAAGATATTAAAGATTTGTCATTAATTGCCAAGTTTGAATTGGTAGACGAGCCGGGAACATATCTTTTGGCTTGGACGACAACACCTTGGACTCTGTTGGGAAATGTGGCGTTGGCAATAAATGAAAAGGTCATTTATTGCAAAGTCAAAAGTGATGGGGCCAAAGACTCTTATATTTTGGCCAAAGATCGATTAAAGGATGTTTTTAAAGATAACAAATATACTATTGTAGATGAAATTTCCGGTAAGGACTTGGTTGGGAAAAAATATGTTCCGTTATTTGATTATCATCAAAACCAAAATATTGAGAATCAAAAAAACGGTTGGCAAGTCATTACGGCGGGTTTTGTCACCACCAATGAAGGCACCGGTATTGTTCACATTGCACCGGCGTTTGGTGAAGATGATTTGATTTTTGGCAAAAAATTGAATTTGCCGTTTATCCAACATGTTGGGATGGATGGAATTATCAAGTCTGGCTATGGAGAATTTTCCGGTCTGTCAGTAAAACCGGCCAATGATGTTCAGTCAACCGATGTTGCTATTATCAAACATCTTGCAAACAATAATTTGCTTTTCGACAAAGCGCAATATGAACACAGTTATCCGCATTGCTGGCGTTGCGAAACTCCGCTGATCAATTACGCGACTTCTTCTTGGTTTGTCGCAGTCGAAAAAGAGAAAACCGAAGCGATAAATTTGGCCAAAGAGATAAATTGGTCGCCGAAACATATCAAATCCGGGCGCTTTGGTATGTGGCTTGCCGGCGCACGCGATTGGTCAGTTTCCCGTCAGCGATATTGGGCGAGCGTAATTCCAATTTGGCGTTGCGGAAAATGCAACCAAATTAAAGTTGTCGGATCGGTTTCCGAACTTGAGGAGTTATCCGGCGAAAAAGTAACAGATTTGCACAAACACATTGTTGATAAATTAACTTTCAAATGCGAAAAATGTGGCGGCGTAATGAAACGAATTCCAGATGTACTAGATACCTGGTTCGACTCCGGATCAATGCCGTACGCTCAAATTCATTATCCATTTGAAAATAAAACCAAATTTGAAGAAAATTTTCCGGCTGATTTTATCGCCGAAGGCGTTGATCAAACACGTGCATGGTTTTATTATCTTCACATTATTTCAACTGCAATATCTCAAAAACCGGCGTTCAAGAATGTCATTGTCAACGGCATTGTTTTGGCTGAAGATGGTAAAAAAATGTCAAAACACTTGAAGAATTATCCGGATCCGTCACAAGTTTTTGAAAAATACGGCGCCGATGTGCTTAGAATGTATCTTTTGTCATCACCGGTGATGGCGGCAGAAAACCTAAGTCTAAAGGAATCCGAACTTCAGGAGTTGCAACGCGGATTTTTCCGCATGCTTTGGAACTGTTATTCGTTTTTCGCCCTATATGCCTCAATTGAAAATTGGCAGGCGAAAAAGGATTTTGTGCCATCGGCAAATTTACTTGATGTCTGGATAGTTTCCAAAATTGAGGAATTGAATACGACAGTTGAAGAAAATTTGCAAGCTTATAATTTGCCGGCAGCAACCAGATCATTCTCTGCTTTCGTTGACGATTTATCAAATTGGTACATTCGACGAAGTCGAAAGAGATTTTGGAAATCCGAAAGCGACGATGACAAAAGCAATGCTTTTGGCAGCCTACATTATGTTTTGGTTAAACTGGCGAAACTTTTGGCGCCGTTTGCACCATTTGTGGCCGAAGAAATTTTCAAAAATTTAACCGCTGAAGAGTCGGTTCATTTAGTGGATTTTCCCGCTTCCAATACACCGGCTATCAACAAAGAAATCGATGAACAAATGGACCGGGTTCGAAAAATTGTTGAAATCGGCTTATCTCATCGAGCGGAAGCGGGGATTAAAGTCCGTCAGCCATTATTGTCGCTAAAGTATAAATCAAAACAGCTATCAACAGAACTAGAATCAATTGTTGCTGACGAAGTCAATGTTCGAAGTATTTGGCATGATGACAAGATCTCCGGCGATGTTGAACTTGATACTGAAATGTCCGAGGAATTGTTAGCCGAGGGTACTGCTCGCGAATTTATCCGCGTTGTCCAATCACTTAGAAAAAAAGCCGGTTTTAACATTTCCGACAAAATCGATATTTTCTACCTTGCGTCCGATGCTAAATTTCTTTCGGCAATCAATAAGAATTCCCAGTACATTCTGAAAGAAACATTGGCCCAGTCATTGAACAACGAAGAAAACCAAGCGCTGGAAATTTCCGAAGAATCAAAAATTGATAACCAAAATATTCAAATCGGGGTGAGAAAGATCGGTGGATAATGCTCACCAAGTTACGTAGTTTTGATTTTGGACTGCTAATTACTTCGGCACTTCTAACTTTTAGTGGAATCGCCGTAATTTATAGTTTGGTTTTTGCCGAAGTTGTAAGCAATTTGGCACTAAAACAGTTAATATTTTTTCTTGTTGCGCTTCTGATTATGTTTTTGCTGGCAACTTTTGACTATCGGATTTTTTCTGGTGCCAGTTGGTATTTGTACCTCGGCGTCATTATTCTTTTGGTTTTGGTTGATCTCTTCGGTAAAACCACCGGTGGTGCGACACGTTGGATCGATTTGAAAATCTTTCAATTACAACCTTCAGAATTTTATAAATTTGTCTCGATAATATTTATGTCGGCATTTTTATCGCGGCGGATCGGTCGGGTGAGAATTGTTGATCTTTTGTACATGTTTTTAATGCTTCTGCCGCCATTATTCTTGATTCTAGTTGAGCCGGACTTGGGCACTGCGCTGGTTATTATTTTTACTTGGTTTGTTCTAATTATCTTTTCTCGACTTTCAGCCAAGCAATATTTATTCATTTTCGGTTCACTGGCAATAATTATAACGATATTTTTTCTCTCGGTTTACAAAATTAAGCCGTTCACACCGCTGTTGAAAGATTATCAACGGACCAGAGTTGAAACTTTGATTCATCCCTCGAAAGATAAAACTTACGCATACAAACAGGGCTACAATGTCGCCCAAGCGCAAATTGCTATCGGTTCGGGCGGAATTTTTGGTCAAGGGTTAAGCCATGGTTCGCAATCGCAACTTCAATTTTTACCGAAACCGGAAACCGATTTTATTTTCTCCAGTTTCTCCGAAGCTTTCGGTTTAATCGGCGATTTAATTTTGTTTGCGGCTTACATTTTTCTTTTATTTCGCACCGTCGACATTGCCAAAGTCGCCAAAGACAATTTCGGTTATCTTTTAGCCGTTGGAGTTGGCGCGACGCTGACTTTTCAAATTATTATTAATGTTGCAATGAATATCGGTCTGGCGCCGGTAACCGGAATTCCGCTACCGTTTATCTCCGCCGGCGGATCCTCACTGATTACATCATTCGTTCTAATTGGTATTCTCCAGAGTATTTACATCCATCGGAAAAAAATAAGTTTCTAAAAAACCACCCGAATTTGGGTGGTGATGGTTTCGCCGAACAACTACTCTGGTAATTCGTCAGAATCGATAATGCCAAGAGCTGAGTAAATTGAGTTGGAAGCGCCCGCGATTATTTTAGCTCCCCACAATGCCAGTAATGACGGGATTAATAAATAGAACACAGATGAGTGAAAATAGATAACATGGCATAAACACCATCCGCCAAAGGCAGATCCAGAAGCCAATAGTATTGCCCCAAAAAACAATCTCATGCCGAGACGCGCAGTAATGAATTGCCACAATTCTCCTTTGGTAAAACCGCCATTATGCATCGAATTCATCTCCGTTCATCGGGGTTTTTGCAACAATTAAACTGTATCAAAATGTCTGACTTTGTCAATGTTCAAATATTTTATTAATCCATTTCCTTGTCAACAGAGGTGCTGAAAACTCTTGTCTCGAAAATACAATAGTGTTATGTTATACCAAGGTCACAAATACTAGAGCGAGGTGATGGAAAGTGGCTGACCGCAGTTTTGTCTCACAGATTCGTGATGCAAGTAGAGCACAAAGGGATTTGGTGGGAGTTGCATACCTTGTCCACATTTTGGGTGTTCCATTTCCATGCGCTATGTATATCGCTCCAACCGAGAATAACATATCATGGCAAGTAGTCGAGTTTATTCTTCACACCCAAGGACGTTTGAATAATGTTAAAGCATTTCGTTGTGCCGTCATATCGATTCTTGAATGCGAAAGTTTGCCAGACCTTGATCCGTTCGATATCCTTTGCCGAATTTGCCCCGTTGGCGAAAACACCTCGTCGGTTATCAAACAGTTTTATACTTTGGCCCATCGTTGTAAATAAGATCTCCAAACCCGCAATCGCGGGTTTTATTTTATCTCTGCGGAGGCTGAGATACATCGGTAACAAATCTGGTATGATCGAGAGTTCAAATCAGATTAATGAAAATGAGGTTACCGATGAAAGTATTTAGTATCTCTCCACCCAATGTTATCCAACCGATTGTTTTAAACTTGCCAACATTCAAAAGAAAACCGATCGTTTTGGATGACAAAATTAGTAGATGGCGCGGAATTGCCGACCTAATTAATTTATCTATGAGTGGTCGTCTTCGGTTGGAGTGGATGATATTCTTTGAGACAGCCGGAAATCATAACGCATATAATACTTCCAAACATTTTAGTATCGCCCCAAAGACTTTTTACAAATGGCACAAAAGGTTCAACAACGGTTTAGTTAAAAAACTTGAAGATGAAACTACAAGACCAAAAAACACAAGAAAATGGCAGGTTACTGCCATAGAAGAATGTCGAATTATGAAACTTCGAAAGGCTAAAATCCACTATGGGAAACAAAAGATTAAAAAGCTCTACAAAACAGAATACAGTGAAGTAATATCAACTTGGAAAATCGAAAGAGTGATTCAAAAACATGATCTCTATCCTGATCCAATCAAAGCTGAAAAAACCCGATCTAAGCTCAAAAATGCCTCTAAAAAGAATAGAATCCAGAAGTTGGATATTTTAGAGGAGCATTGGTTCTTGCTTCATCTTGATACGATTGTGATCTATTGGGGCAGTGTTAAAAGATACATCCTAACCGCCATCGATCATCATGGAAAGATCGCTTATGCCAGAATGTATACAACCAAATCATCAAGGTCGGCAAAAGACTTTCTTTACCGGCTTCACTACTTGATTGATGCTGATATTTTAAATGTTCAAACAGACAACGGATCAGAGTTTTTTGCTGAATTTGAAAAAGCACTAGCCGAACTTTCAATTCTTCATTGGTTCTCACGTCCAAGAACACCAGAGGACAACTCAGTGGTTGAAAAGTTCAATCAAACATTACAAGACGAATGGCTGAATGACGGCAACTTTACACCGGTCATTAATGACTTCAATAGAGAGCTAACTGATTGGTTAGAGGAATACAATTTTTACAGGCCACACCAGACACTTGACTATCTTACACCGATTGAGTACCTTGAGGATACATTAAGAAAACAACAAAAGTTGTTACCTATGTACTCTGCCAGTGCAATCTCTTGACTATTTTTTTCTATTTTGCTACTATTAATTTGTATTCCGTCGGGGATTTTTTAAATTAGGAGAGTGAATAATGTTTGCAGTCGTCAGCGTTGCTGGCAAGCAGTTTATTGTCGAGGCCGGCAAGAAAATCAAAATCGATTCCAAAATGGAATCAAAAGATAAGAAATTAAAACTTTCTGATATTTTGTTGGTCGCCGACGAAAAAAAACTCACTCTTGGAACTCCGTTAATCACCGGCGCTTCAGTCGATGCTGAAATTATCGAAGAGAAGAAAGCAAAAAAAATCTTGGTAGTTAAACATCATCCAAAAAAAAGATATCGTCGAACATTAGGGCATCGTCAAGACCAAACAACGCTCCAAATTTTGAAAATCAATCAAAAATAATTCTCAACAATGAAAAACAATAAGTTGGTAAAGTATGTTATTGACTCGTACCAGGAACTGAAAAAAGTCACCTGGCCGACGAGAAAACAACTGATTCGTGACACGACGATTGTTGTTGTTTCTTCCGCTGTTGCGACAGCAATTTTGGCCCTGATAGATTTAGGTCTGACAAACGCTTTGCAATATTTTGTCTCACTGAAAGGATAAAATGGAAAAGTCAAAAGTCAAAAGTCAAAAGTTGAAAGTTGAAAAATCGGAAATAAAACCCGATGAACTTGTTGATGAGAAAACTAAGGCTGATCTATCAGTGGATATTGAAGATACCGCACCTGAGGTGGAAAAACCAACAATCTTGAAAACAAATCGTCAGTCCGGAGAACGCAACTGGTATGTAATCCATACATACTCTGGCTATGAAGAGCAGGTTTTCGATAATCTAAAACAACGAATCGAATCATTTGGTATGGAAGACAAGATTTTTGATGTTATTGTTCCTAAAGAAAAACAAATTGAAATCCGGAATGGCAAGCGAAAAACCGTCGAAAAAAGAATTTTTCCCGGTTATGTTCTTGTCGACATGATTGTTGATGATGACTCTTGGTATGTTGTTCGAAATACTCCGAATGTCACCGGTTTTATCGGTTTTGGTGTCAGACCGACCCCGATGTCAATTGAGGAAATTGAGCGAATCAAAAAACGTATGGGCGTTGAGGAACCGAAATACAAAATTGAATTTGCAATCAATGATCTCGTTCGAATTACCGATGGTGCACTCAAAGGATTTGAAGCCAAGGTCGAAGATATCGATCACGATAAGGGCAAGATCAAAGTATTGGTAAATATGTTTGGCCGAGAAACTCCGGTAAATCTGGATTTCTTGCAGGTAAAGAAAGTATAAGGATAAAACAATGGCAAAAGAAATAAAAGCGATAATTAAATTACAGTGTTCGGCTGGCAAAGCTAACCCTGCACCCCCGGTTGGACCGGCGCTCGGTCAACATGGTGTCAACATCATGGAATTTTGCAATTCGTTCAATGAGAAAACCAGAGAACTTGGTGATACAATAATTCCGGTCGAAATTACGATATTTGAAGACCGAAGTTTTACATTCATTTTAAAAAATCCGCCGGCGGCAATTCTTTTGAAAAAAGCAATAAATGTTGAAAAGGGCTCTGGCAGTGCAAAAAAAGAAAAAGTCGGAAAAATTTCCCAAGCAAAACTTCGAGAAATTGCTGAGGTTAAATTACCAGATTTAAATGCTAAAACTGTCGAGGCGGCAATGAACACTTTGGCCGGTACGGCAAAAAATATGGGCATTGAAGTTGAAAAATGACATGGAGTGTTAATCTGAGCGAAGCCTAAGGATCCAGACGGATTTATATTATAGAACAAAAATCTTCCTAGGAAATTAGGGAGATTTTTGCTATAATATGGTGTCGAATAAAATAATAATTGCGTCCAATTTGCTATCCACGACCCGAGAAGCCAAAGGAGGGGCAAAGGCTTTCTAGATACGCAGATAGCAAATTAAACGCACTAATTGAATAGTAGCAAAATTAAAGATAATGTCAACAAAGAAACTTGTATTTACTAAAACTAAAAGTATGACGATTGATGATGTTATCACACATCTTCATACTTTTGGATATGAGCGAGTTCAAAATTTGATCAATTTTGGCCAGTTTTCTGTTTCCGGCGGTTTGGTGAAAATATATTCAGCAGCAAATTTTTACCCTGTAACAATTGATTTTTTTTCCGACGAAATAGATAGAATATATTCTTTTGATATTATACCAAATAAGAAAATTGAGGATTTTGATTCAATAGAAATTCCGGAAAATAAAATTCGTCTAGATGAGAATGAAGTTCAACCAGGAGATTTAGTCGTACACATTGATCACGGAATTGGAATTTATCGCGGTCGAATTTTGAAAAAATATGGATCAGGGAATAAAGAATTCTTTGCTATTGAATATGCAAATGGTGATTTTCTGTATCTGCCGGAAAAAGTGATTTCCAAATTGACTAAATACATGGGGGTTAGTAGACGAACGCCGAGACTTTCTAGGCTTGGCTCAGTAGTTTGGGAAAAAACACGGAAAAAAATTGAGCAAAGTATACTAGAGCTGGCTAAAGAATTACTATTAGTATATGCCAAAAGAGAATTAATCGTTCGCCCAAAATATCTGATAGATCACGCTTGGGACGAAAAACTTAAAAATACCTTTAAACATACGGAAACTCCTGATCAGGAGAAAGCGATTGCGGAAATTTATAGTGACTTGGAACTTGGGCGACCAATGGATCGCTTGCTAATTGGCGATGTTGGCTTTGGAAAAACCGAAGTTGCTGTTAGGGCGGCGGCTCAAGTCATAGAGAATGGTGGTCAAGTCGCGATTCTGGCTCCGACAACAATTCTTTCTCGACAGCATTTTGTTACCATTAGTGACCGTTTGAAGGAATTGCCGATTGAAGTCGCTGAACTTTCGAGATTTGTCAGAACATTCGATCAGGAAAAAATTGTTGCCGGCTTAAAATCGGGAAAAATTGATTTGGTAATTGGTACTCACAGACTGATAAAATCTGACATTGCCTTCAAAAATCTTGGGCTTTTAATTATCGATGAAGAGCAACGTTTCGGTGTTAAAGATAAAGAAAAACTTAAAGGCCTTAAGCATGATGTTGACATTTTGTCGCTATCAGCAACACCAATTCCGCGAACATTATTTATTTCACTTTCCGGAATCAGACAATTATCGGTAATAAAAACTCCACCGGTTGGACGACGATCAATTGAAACAAAAATTGAAAAATATGATCTGGAAAAAATAAAGGAATATATATCAAAAGAGATTAATCGTGGCGGTCAGGTGTATTTTCTCCATAACGATGTCAAAACGATTGAAGCCAGAGCAGCGGAATTTCGACGAATATTTCCGAAATCAAAAATATCCGTTGGTCACGGGCAACTCTCTGAGGAAAATTTAGCTCAAGTCATGGCCGACTTCGCGTCGAAGAAAATTGATATATTATTTTGCTCGACTATTATAGAAAATGGTCTTGACATTCCGACAGCAAATACTTTAATAGTTGAAGATGCTGATAATTTCGGTTTGTCTCAACTTTATCAAATTCGCGGACGAATCGGTCGCGGTGCCGACCAAGCATTTTCCTATTTTACCTACAAAAAAAATCTGGTCGGTAACGCCTACAAACGTTTGCAAGCGTTGGCGGAAAAAACCGATTTAGGTAGTGGCTTTGATATCGCTTATTCGGATTTGGAAATTCGCGGTGGAGGAAATATTCTCGGTCGCAAACAACATGGAAATATGGAGGAGTTGGGATTGATTCTCTACACGAAACTTTTGAACCAAACAGTCAAAAAATTAAAACAACAGAACACCGGTTAATTTCTGAATTAAAAAACCACCGCCCTAAAAGGCGGTGGAACAATTTGGTGTTTGGTGACGTCAGTTGTTGCTGTCGGGGCGACCGACCTCAATGACACGGAACTCGATGCCGGCACGTCGCAACTTACAGGCCGGGCAATCGCAGTCGTCCTTGTCACGAGTCCAAACCTTCCAGCCCTCGGCAATTCCAACAGCGTAGACATCTTGTAGCCCCATGACTTCGCGCAGTTGCCACCAGAAGCAGCGTCGCACGATTTCTTCTAGTCCCAATTCGCGCAGATCTGGCTTGTCGGCCTCAGAGATCTTTGCGGATAGGGCGGTTCTGTAGTTCTCGAGCTGACGTAGCTCATCGGGCACTTCGCCGACAATGCGGGCGAAGTCGGGCATCGGGCAGTCTATCTGTGCTTCTCCAGGCTGACCCAACTGAAACAACGTATCGAGAAGGGTTTGGAACATCTCTCACCTCGCGGTTTTCATCGCCGTTTTTTAAACCAGTCGATGCTCCCAAAGGAGAGAATATTTACTTCTTTAATAAACATTCTCTCCTCAGGGATCTTACTTTAGCATGCTATCACAAAGTTTTTATTTTGTCAAGAAAAAAAACACCGCCCAAATGGGCGGCGGCGGTAATATTAAGACGGAGCGTATTCGATGTCATAACCATGACCATGTCTTTCAACCTCGACAAAACTTTCGCCGTTCCAATGGTACTCAATCCAGCGGAGTAGTTGGTCGGACGTAGGGCTGAAAGGCGCACTATCAGTGACGCGAATTCGGCCATCTTCCGGTAAACCAGTCAGTTTATTCCACAAATCTGCGATGGCATTTTTGGTTTCGGTCCCCGAGCCGGAGACTATCGATAATGTCGAATCTGATCCTGAGTTACGGGTTTCGACTGTCAAAATCCAGTTCATGCACTCGGCTATCCAAAGTTCCAATTTTCTGTCCCACCGGATGTGGAGGTCAAATATTCCACTAATCAATTCGGCACGAGTCTTCATTTCGGCGTTGGCTTGCGACATAGTGGCCAACCTCCATGTACAAGGATTCGTGTTCGAGGAGTAGAATACCATCGGTCGATTTTTTTGTCAAACAAAGAAATGTCGTCGAGGAAAAAATTTTCAAAGCGATCGAATTGGAATCGTTAACAGTTGACAAAATCGTTAAATTAACTAAGCTTGATATTGTGATGGAAAATTTGATGATGTCGTTTTTCGAAATTTCTGGTAGAGTGGAAAAAGCTAGGGGTTGGATTTCGGCTAAGGTGAAGTTGGAGAAAATGTCAGATAAATTTTATAACTCAATTTTTAAAATAATTTATAATTAGAAAAATAAATATTAAATAGTAGAGGGATTAAAATTATGAACCTAGTAATTGTTGAATCACCGGCTAAGGCAAAAACGATCGAGAAATTTTTAGGCAAGGATTTCAAGGTCTTGGCTTCGTACGGTCATGTTCGTGATTTGCCGAAAAAGGAACTCGGCGTTGACGTTGCAAATAATTATCAGCCCATCTATGAAATTCCGGCCGATTCCAAAAAGACAATTCGTGCGCTGAAAAATGAACAAGAGAAAGCTAAAATAATTTATCTGGCGACTGACTTGGATCGCGAAGGAGAAGCAATTTCTTGGCATGTCCTAAAAGCATTAAAATTGAAAGATGATGATAAAAATGTTAAACGAATTACATTTAACGAAATAACAAAAACGGCGTTGCAAAAAGCAGTCGCGAATCCGCGAGAAATTGATATGAATTTGGTTGACGCTCAACAAGCGCGAAGAGTTTTGGACAGACTGGTCGGCTATAAATTGTCGCCGCTATTATGGAAAAAGGTTAAGTCAGGTCTTTCTGCCGGTCGAGTTCAATCGGTTGCCGTTCGCTTGGTTGTTGAACGTGAACGGGAAATTAAGGGTTTCAAACCAGAGGAGTTTTGGATTTTGGCGGTGGTATTATCGAAAAAGAATGACGAATTAAAATTCAAAGCTTTCTTGATCGAAGAGAATGGCAAACCAATCAAAAAGCTTGATATCAAAAACGAAAAAGACGCCAAGCGACTGGAAAAAACATTAGCCGGCGCCAAATATAAAGTTTTGTCGCTCGACAAAAACGATTCAGTTAGAAGTCCGTCGGCGCCTTTTACGACTTCAACTCTGCAGATGGAATCATCGCGAAAACTCGGAGTTTCAGTAAAGCAAACGATGATGTTGGCGCAAAGATTGTACGAAGCGGGCAAAATCACTTATATGCGAACCGATTCGACCAATTTATCATCCGCGGCGGTAGCGGAAATTCGCAAGACAATCGAAAAAGAATATGGTAAGAAGTATTTACCACAAGCCGAGCAAAAATATACGACAAAGACCAAACATGCACAAGAGGCTCACGAAGCGATCCGGCCAACACATTTTTCCGAGAGATCGGCATCCGACGATCCGCGCGAACAGCGACTTTATGAGTTGATTTGGAAACGGACGATGGCGTCGCAAATGTCCTCAGCGATTTTTCAAATTACCGAAGCTCGGGTTTTGGCTGATGTCAAAGAGAAACTGGTTTTCTTGGCCCGCGGTGAAAGCATTAAATTTGACGGCTTTATAAAGGTATATACTGAAGGCAAAGATGACGAAGTTGAAGAGGAGAAAATAACCATTCCGGAGTTGGTTAAAGATGAAGTTTTAGATTTTCATCAATTTGAAAAAACGCAAAAATTTACCGAACCGCCGAAACGCTATACCGAAGCGACGCTGGTTAAAAAATTGGAGGGCTTGGGAATCGGTCGGCCATCAACTTACGCACCGACGATGTCTACAATTCAAGACCGTGGCTACGTTCGTTTGGAGGAAAAGCGATTTTTTCCCGAGGAGATTGCCGAAATTGTCAATGATCTTTTAGTTGAGCACTTTCCGAAAGTCGTTGATTTTCAATTCACGGCCAAAATGGAGGATGAATTTGATGACATTGCCGAGGGAAAAATGAAGTGGCAAGCGGTAATTGATGAATTTTATCTTCCGTTTGCAGCAACATTAAAAGAGAAAAACAAGGAATTGGACAAAAAAGATATTGTGCCGGTGAAAGAGATCGGCGAAAAATGTCCGGAGTGCAAGAAACCATTGGTTGAACGTTTCGGCCGCTTTGGCAAATTTATTGCTTGCTCCGATTATCCGAATTGCAAATATTCTCGGCCACTGGAAAGTAAGAAAGAGATGAAAAACGCCGTTGTTGCCGATGATGACGGTGGAACGACAAAAGTCGCCGACGCCGAAGGCGAGAAATGCGAAAAATGTGGTGGTAAAATGGTTTTAAAAGAGGGGAGATTTGGCAAATTTCTGGCTTGTGAAAATTATCCGAAATGCAAAAATACCAGAACGATTATTACCGATACCAAAGTCAAGTGTCCAGAGTGTAAAAATGGTACGCTGGTTGAGCGTCGAACAAAACATGGCCGAACATTTTGGGGTTGCTCGACTTATCCCAAGTGCAAATATGCTAGTTGGGAAGACCCAAAGGCAGAGAAGAAAGAGGTGGAGAATATGGAACAAGCAGGAATTCAAGAGAGTTCAGAAATCGAGGGGAAAGGAGTTGAATAATAAAAAAGCCGCAAAAAAGTAATCTGCGGCTGGAGTATTCAATCTTCTGATTGGTTTGCTGAAAATACGATTAGTAAGAAACCGATACCCATGATTACCAATCCTGCAACCCCCAGAACAAGGCGCAGGTGCTTAGTTTCCTCGTACAGCTCGAAACTCATTGGAGGGTTGAAATCATCACAATTCATTAGCATGCCAGCGGCTACTAATATGAACCCAATTCTGGTCATCTAGACGCCTCCCGTGGCGAGTCGATTGTTCGATATCCAAAATAACATATCATCATTGCTTTAATTTGTCAATGATTTATGCCAAAAAATTGAGTATTAAAAAACCCGCGCCGGACGGGCGCGGGGGTGGGTTCAATCAGAGATGTCATCTATCACCTCTTGAAACTTGTCAAGAAAGATATCCACTTCTGCTTCTATCCCTGATCGATTGATGATAACCAAAAACACGAGAGACAGAGCTCCTAAACCATAAGTGAAGTAGTATCCAAAGCCTGGTATCAAACGATCGCAAAGTAGCAAACAAATGGTGATGACAATCATGGCATACTGACAACATGGCGCTAGTTGCAAGTTAATTGCCGGTTTGCCCATCCTTCGTCCATCTCCCTTCGGCTATTCGCGACGATCTTGTCACGATCATAATATAAATAATTTAATTTGTCAATGCTTCCAAAACCGGTCCAGAATTTAATAGACGAATTTTCCAGACTGCCGGGTATTGGACCGAAGACCGCGGCTCGGCTGGTTTTTTATTTACTCAAAAAACCAAAAACCGATGTTATGGCTTTTGGCGGCGCAGTTACCGAGCTGATGGAGAACATAAAATATTGTAGCAACTGTTTTTCCATTACAGATGCGGATATTTGCGAAATTTGTTCCAATGATCGACGAAATGAAGAAATTTTAGCTGTTGTTGAGGAACCACTAGATATTGTGGCATTAGAAAAAACTGGAGCGCTGAACGGTCTATATCATGTACTTGGTGGCGCAATTTCTCCGATTGATGGAATCGGTCCAGAAAATTTAAGAATCGCCGAGCTACTTGACAAGGTGGCGAATAATCCTAGAATAAAAGAAGTAATTCTAGCAACCAATCCTTCACTTGAGGGCGAAGCGACGGCGACCTATATTAAGACCCAAATTGAAAAAAACGGCTCTAAAATTGAAATTACCAGAATTGCTCGCGGTTTGCCGGTTGGTGGCGACCTTGAATATGCCGATGAGGTGACATTATCAAGATCACTTGAAGGCAGAAAGAAATATAAGTGATCAAATATCCATTTGCCAAAATCAAAAGTTTTACAACAAATAAATATAAATAGCCCCAGAAGTCAAAGCTTCCTGGAGCAAGGAGGAGGAGAATGCCCGATAAGTATATTTGCGATTGCGGTTACAGCAGTGAATCGTACGCAGAGAGTTGCCCGATGTGTGGAGCGATGATGATGACAATCGATAGCGACGATGATCTTGAAGCCGGTCCAAGTGTAGCTGAAAAATACGATGATGATGAAGAGGAAGCCGATTCGGAAATGCCATCGGCACCACAACGCAAAGCCGCCTAAATTAAAAAACTAAAAAAAGCCGTCTGGAAACAGGGGGCTTTTTAAATCCGAATTGATCTGATATTATTTAGCTATGAAATTCTACAACACATTATCAAAATCTCTCGAGGAATTTAAACCGATCGAAACCGGCAAGGTTAAACTTTATACTTGTGGTCCGACGGTTTACAATTTTGCTCACATCGGCAATTTGCGAACCTATATTTTTGAGGATTTGCTTCGCCGATTGCTGGAATTTTCCGGCTACAACGTCGTGCAGGTTATGAATATGACTGATGTTGATGACAAAACCATTAAAGCCGCCGGCGGTAATCGAGATGAATTTTCTACTTTGACAAAAAAATATGAAAAAGCATTTTTATCCGACTTGGAAGAATTAAATATCTTGCGTCCGACGGAAATTACCCGAGCGACGGAATACATCGATCAAATTGTTGAATTTGTTTCCGAACTTTTGGATAAAGGTTTTGCTTACAAAGGTCAGGATGGTTCGATTTATTTTTCAATCGATAAATTTGCCGATTACGGAAAATTGTCCGGTTTGGATAAAAATGGCATTAAATCTGGCGCTCGCGTCTCACAAGACGAATATACCAAAGAAAATCCGGCGGATTTTGCCCTCTGGAAAGCTTGGGATGAATCCGATGGTGATATATTCTGGGATACCAGTTTGGGCAGGGGTCGGCCCGGCTGGCATATTGAGTGTTCAACAATGAGCCAGGACAAGTTGGGCGAAACGATCGATATCCACACCGGCGGAGTTGATTTGGTTTTTCCACATCACGAAAATGAAATTGCCCAGTCCGAAGCGCGAACGGGCAAGAGGTTTGTAAATTTTTGGCTTCACGCCGAGCATCTTTTGGTTGATGGCAAAAAAATGTCCAAGAGTTTGGGTAATGTTTATGTTCTCGCCGATATTGAAAAAAAGGGCTTTTCGCCGCTTGATTTTCGCTATTTGTGCCTGTCGGCCAATTATCGCGACAAATTAAATTTTACTTGGCAATCACTTCTAGCGGCAAAAAATGCTTTAACGAGAGCGAGAAAGATCATCCATAATTCTGTCACCCTGAGTGAAACGAAAAATTCGGATTCTTCGGCGAAGCTCCAGAATGGCTATTTGGAAAAATTCAAGCAGGTGCTCGAGGACGATTTAAATATGCCTGGAGCTTTAGCAGTTTTCTGGAATTTATTGCGTGATGAAAAATTATCAGCCAGCGAAAAAAAAGCTACGGCTCTGGAAATGGACAAGGTTTTCGGGCTTGATTTGGATCAAGTGTCACACGAAAAAATTCCGGACAATGTGCGAAAGTTGGTTAGCGATCGAACAAAAGCTCGCAATGAGAAAAATTTTGAACTCTCAGATAAATTGCGTCATCAAATTGAGGATCTTGGATATTTAATCGAGGACACCGAATCCGGAGCTAAAGTTTTTGAGAGATAAAAAAAAAGCCACCGCTCCCCGCAATGCGGGGACGGTGGCGTGTACTCTTCCAACTAACTGCACGTGCGCCCGATCAGATTAGGGAGCCAGGTGGACTCCCTCCCTCCGGTTCGACGTTCGCAGGGCAAAGATTTAACGGCAACCCCAACTTGAAATCAGTATCTGGTTTCAAGTGGTCTGGCGGAGCTTCCTTTGCTCCCCCTACCAGCCTTTGTCACGCCAGACAGGACCCATAGCCCTGCGGTGCAACAACCACTGCTTCGACCTCGGTCTCCCGGATGGGATCCGAGTTTGCTGCGAGAGGTACTCTGCCGGTGACACTGATGTCGACGGCAGTGACGACTCTCTGCGGACGAAACAGCTGCACTTGCTCACCTCCCTATATGGTGAGTGGGCGGCGAAGCTCGCGGGGCCAGATTACTTCCTGGCCAACAACTTGCTTCGCCAAATCACTAAAATCATTTTAGCATATATCAGAAAAAAGTCAATACTTTCTGCAAAAAGGTAGAAAAATCGAAGCTAAATATCAATATTTTGTCATTTGAAATTTGCTTGCATGCCGGTTAGTCGGGATTTTGACATATGGATTTATCTAATATATGCTAGTCTGGTAAATGAAAAATTGCTGGCAAACAATCAAAAAACCGATTTTATTACTTGCGCCAATGGCCGGCTACACCGACTCAGCTTTTAGAATTGTTTGCAAAAATCAGGGTGCAAATTTACTGATGACGGAATTGATTAGCGCGGATGCAATAGCCCACTTTGTGGGTAAGAAACAAGTAACAAGTAACAAGATACAAACAAATCCGACATATAAGTTGATGGAATTTCAAAAAGAGGAGATGCCGATTATTGTCCAGCTTTTTGGCAAGCACCCGGAGAAATTTGCCATAGCCGCTAAGTGGATTGAGGAGAATTTGTCGCCGGCAGGCATTGATATCAACATGGGCTGTCCGGCTAAAAAGGTCATCGCGTCCAATCACGGCGCGACCCTTCTGCGCGATCAAGCCAGGGGAGTTGAAGTGGTAAAAGCGGTTCGGGTGGCGACAAAATTGCCACTGTCGGTGAAAACTCGGCTTGGCTGGGAGCGAGATGATGAGATTTTGGAATTCGGGCCAAAACTGATTGATGCCGGTGTCGATGCCTTAATTATCCACGGCAGGACTTACAAAGATGGATTTGCTAATGTTTCCCGTTGGGAGAACATTTACGCGCTGAAATCTAAAATCCAAAATTTAAATGTCAAAATTATCGGTAATGGTGACATTAAAAATCAAACAGATATAATGGAAAGAATCGGCAATTTGGATGGAGTCGCGATAGGTCGCGCTACGGTTGGAAATCCATTTATTTTCAATCCCGATTTTTTATCATTACCGGAAAAAGAAAAAATGGAAATTATCAAAAAGACTATTATAGAACATGCGAAACTGGCATTTGAAATAAAAGGTGAAAAGGGAATTATCGAACTGCGAAAACATTTGCTGGCATATTTTAAAGGTCACCCGCGGGCGAAAAATTTGCGCAAGAGTTTTGTGACGGTAAAAAGCTTGTCAGACATCAGAAAAGCACTCATTGCTATGTATGCTATTGACATTCTATAAAAAATGTGCTAAACTCTTATTAATCAAGAAAAGGGGAAAAAGGAAAAGGAGTGGGAAACCTCCTTTTTTGTATGAA
>CAINNR010000020.1 GCA_903851235.1 uncultured Candidatus Berkelbacteria bacterium
CGAAGGAGTCAACACAAAACTTAAAACTATTAAACGCTTATCATATGGTTTTAGAAATATTGATAATTACATTAGAAAGGCAATGCTTGCTTTCATTCCAATTAGTCTACTTTTATCACATTACTTGACATAGAGCCACCAGTCAATTGACAAATAATAATATATATGCTATCGTACTGACATAACTCGCGAAAGTCGAAAGTTGAAAGGAAGATTTGTGATGACCGATGGGGTAGATAACCGTTCCAAAGCAGTTGGTTGGCTTAACCTGGCAAGAAGTCGAGCAAACAAGCAGAGAGTCGACCTCGAGATCTCTAACCTTCGGGAGTATGCCAACAAAGCTGGTTGCACACTCGAGGATCTCGGCACCAACGAGGAGGAGCTAGGTGCACTGATCATTCAAAGCCACCGCTCCGAAGCGGTCAGTTGGCTTCGTTTGGCTAGGATGCTAGCAAGTGATGGGGAGATCAAAGCTGAGATCGCTTACCTCCGGGGGTATGCCAGCAAAGCTGGCTGCACACTCGAGGATCTCGGTACCAACGAGGAGGAGTTGGACGCGCTGATCATTCAGGGCAACCGCTCCGAAGCCATTATGTGGCTCGGTCTGGCGAGAGAGCGTGCAAACAGGAAGGATATCAAAACTGAGGTCAGTTGGCTTCGGCAGTTCGTCAGTCTAGCTGGTTGCACACTCGAGGATCTCGGCACCAACGAGGAGGAGTTGGCAGCGCTACAGTCCAAGTGACCATGGTCAAAACCTGGTTCAGAGTAGTACACTCATTGGGAGAAATTCCGATGAGTTTTTTTATTGTTTAACATAAGTATTTTCTTTGTTTTATCTGAGGTCCAGAAATTTCTTTGCCAAATTGAAATATTTCGGAACAGCTTTATCAGAGGGAACCAATTTTGGAAATTGTCATTATAGTAATGGTTTTTTAGTTGATATAAAATACTATTTTTATACAAAATTACAATACGATATAACAATAATGAAAAATACAAATATAGTCCGAATGATCTGTCCGGCTGAAATATTTTAGTTCTCTGATTAAAAAAGGTTTTTACCTTTACTGTATTGACAAATGCAGTTCTTTTTGCTATAGTGCAGATAGAATTCCCGTGCAACTACAGAGGAGGGCTAAACAATGGGCAGAATTGATTTGAGAACAGTGGATCTGAGCCGCTTCGTAGGTGGCCAGATTGAGGCGCAGAATGAGGTCGAGCGGTACATCTACCGCGGCGAGATCTCAGCCATTCGGATGGAGGGAAATAGCCTGATGGTCGAATTGGCATGGATGGCAAAGGGTGAGGGGTTTCCTCCGATTCCCACGAGATGGGTCGTAAGCGACAACAAGCCGTACCGCGCAAGTCTCGAGATCTACTCGGTTAGCAACATTGGTCCCAGCAGTCCCGAGGTCGGTGGCGGTGACCGCATCTGCTTGCAGTCGTGGGTCGTCAACGAAACGACCGTACTGTTCCCCGCAGATGGGAGTCGCATGGACCCGACTAAGGTCGAAGGGCTCGTAATTCCGGCGTAGTTGAGAAGCTGCGCAATGAACCACAGCCATCATTTTATGACTTCGTGTCCTGAATGATGGCCTTTTTTTATTCAAATAAGAATTGCAACTGAAAATCGAAACAATAGCCAGCAGATTCTATGTTTCATTTTTTTACAGTAAACTTGAGGAACTTAAGTTTTATTCTCCGATCTATTCATCATATTTTTACTGAAAAAAAATTGCCTTTCTAGTATTTCAAATCTTTCCCAAAATATCAAAATATCTTGACATAATATAGCCCCAAACATCTTCACCAAGGGGTCAATCAAAAAATGCCACCTCGCGTGATGTTTTTTCATTGTTAATAGCTGAGATTAGGACTCGAAAGTGCTCGGGAAAACAATTGCATCCCCGTAGAGAAAGATAATAGAAAATTTGGATCCTTGTAAGCCGAGGGGTGGTTGAAATCTCCATTTTGGTGTCAAAAAATCCTGATAAACTAACGCCATGGTTTTTTGGTCACTATAATCCCTGAAAAGTATTGACAGTTAAATTATCATATGCTATGATATCCCAGTCACTTCATCCTGACCGGAAGGAGGGAATCCGAAATGAGCATAGGAGTGAGAATCGGAATCGTGATTGTGTTGCTGCTGGTGTTGCTTCTAGCGTTTGCCTTTGATGCTTTCACCCAGCTGGCTGACCCGGTGATCAAGAGCCAGATGGCAATGAAGCAAATGACCAACGATCCAGACAGCGCCACAGCGATGCACACTTATGAGCTGGGGAAACGCTGGATCGAGATCGGGACTGTAGCATTCTTCGTCCTGATCGGGATCCTGCTGATGTCCCCGGAGATCAAGCAGTGGTATCTCGAGTACTCGGCGTAACTACACCCACTACCCGTCCAACACGAGGAGAGATCCAAATGAAGACGCGTCTGCTTGCCGTTGCCGTTGCCGCAATTGCCCTGACCATGATGATCGGCTGCATACAGCCGTTTGACAAGCCGGAACTGGTGACCATCGAGCCCTCTCAGACGGCCTTCCTGGTGCCCCTAAAGGGCGACATCACTGAGCAGAAAGGCTTCATGTCTGAGGAATACTTGGCTAAGGCCAAGATTTCCACCAAGGAGATACAGATTCCCCACCGCTGGCTTCAGGAAGGACGAGGTCCCGGGACCGGTCGGCATATCCCCATCGTCAAACTGATTGTCGTCGAAAGAAAGCCGGTCACCCGTGAATGGACCGAATCGCCCAGCACCGGCACCTCAACTAAGAATGAGGGGATCCAGGCCGAGTCACAGGAGTCGATCGGCTTCATGGTCCGTATGAATGCCTCCGCACAGATCGACGAGGTCGATGCTGTTCGCTTCCTGTTTCGCTACAACAACAAGCCGTTGGAAGACATCATGGACAGCGAGATTCGCGCAAGGATCGAGTCGAAGTTTGTCGAGGAGTGTGCCAAACTCCCACTCGATGATGTCATCAAGGGTAAAGAGAAGATCATGAAAGCGGTCCGTGACGACGTCTTCCCCTACTTCAAAGATCGCGGCATCACCATCACGGTGCTCGGGTTTAAGGGTGAGTTCACCTACCTGAACCCTGAGATCCAAACCGCAATCGATTCCAAATTCATCGCTGCACGAGAACGGGCAGCTCAGGCGGACATCAACGCTAAGAACCAAAGCAAAGCTGACGCCGACGCCCAGATCGCGAACACGCTTCGGTCGTCCGGTGGTTTGGACTACCAGATGCGCGTCCTTGCGGCTGATAACCAGAAGAGGGCGATCGAGAAGTGGGACGGGCACTTGCCCACCGCACTCGGATCGCAAACCGTGTTTGGGCTACCCACCAAGTAGTCGCCCTGTCCACGGAACCCACCAAGGGCTGTCGAAAGGCAGTCCTTTTTTATATTATTAACGGTTCCAAGAAAATTACTATGATAATAATCATTCATTACTCATTAGAAAAACCGTTTTTCCAATCCTTAAATAATTTGCCAAATTCTATTATCTCTTGATAATATAGATTCCTAATCATCTTTACTGGCTGGTGCCATAAAATCCTGAAAAATATTTGTCGGGATTTTTTGATTGAGATTTGTTATAATTTTTGATAAAGTCATACTGACAGCAACGACAACTTAAGGAGTGATCGCGATGGACAAACTGTGTTTTGGGCCGGATGGGATTACAATATTGGGTAAGGTTTGTTGTGTCGGGCTTTTCATCATTGGAGTTGTGACGATCTGTCTCTGCAATTGGGTTTATACATCAATGGATCCAGTATGGGGATCCGTGTTTGTGGCTGTGTTCGGGATCATCGGAGCGCTAGCAATCGTTTTTTGTATCGACATTTCTTTGGCTTGGAAAAATGGAATGAAAGTGTTTTGACCGTCAGTCCGGTACTGCGGGAGTGCAATAGCATTCCTTTTTTTTCTTGTCATCAATATAAAATCAGCAAAAAGATCATTGTCAGATTGGAAAATTGCCAACCCATTGACTTTTTATCATCAATTTGCTACACTTTTAACGAAAGTTGAAAAACTCTATTAGTTTTAGGGGCATTGTACTCGAAAGCGAAAGGGAATCACAACTTGGGTCGATCGAATTTGTAATTTATCTCACAACGCCTCGGCGAAGTGGGAAAAAGGATTTAGATGAGTGATGATGCTACAAACGATGATGCTACAAGCGAAGAAGTCAAACCTGCCGGTGACGTAGAAGGAAACAAACTTTACGTTGGCAACCTGCCTTTCTCAGTTGACAATGCCAAACTTGGCGAGATTTTCTCAGCCATTGATGGTATTGAAGTTGTTGAAGCGGTTGTTATTACCGACAAGTTTAACGAAGGTAGATCAAAAGGCTTTGGATTCGTTACTGTTGCTGATGCTGCGCAAGCACAAAAAGCGATTGAAGCGATGAACGGCCAAGATGTTGACGGTCGCAAAGTTGTTATCAATGTTGCCCGACCAAAAGTCGAGCGCAACGATAACGATCGACGCGGTGGTTTCAACAGAAGCTACTAAGCTTTCAAAAAAAATCACTCGAGATAGTATCTTGGGTGATTTTTTTGTTGACCTTAGAATAGTAATGTGGTATATTCTATCTGTCATAATAACCACACTAGACATGGAAGGGTGACGAGCCAATGGGCGAAAAAGGTACAACAACAGGTGTACTAATGGTTGACAGGGAATCGTTTGGGCTCCGATTCTTGCCGGAGAATGGTTCCGGGCCCGGAGTTGATAATATCTTTTTCCTCAATTTAGCAAATATCCCACTGGCGGCCCCGGTTGTTTTCCGTGTTGAGGATGGTTCTTTGACAATTCGAACACAAGAGGTTAACGAAGCTCGACATCGTCGCGAAAGCGTACATCGTTTTTTGGATATGGTTTATGACGATTTTCCAAATTTAGTCAACCGCAAAGTTCGTGTTATATTCAATGATGGAAAAATTCTTAATTTCAGGGTAATTAATCGAAGCGCCGTGACTGACACAACGTTGATTGTAACCAGTGATCTTCAACCAGTCAGAGAGTTTCTTTTCGAGGTTGAGAGACTTTACAGACGCGACCCGTTGGTCGTAATCGATCCCGAAGATTAGCATTTCCCCGCCAGTGTACTTTTCCACTGGTTTTTTTTTATCTTTTGTGGTATATTATCTGCAAGTCAGAAAATGGAGGAGTGATCACGTGGATATCACCATGCCGGCGTCAGCACGGCTGGAGTTTAGACTTGAATGTGTGAAGCGCGCCATAGTAGAGTTTCCTCATCTTTTCCTGTGCGACGAAAGAAAAACCGCCAATAGCAATTTCTGGTTAGCGATCAATCAAATTCCACTGGAGTACAGAACAATGTTATTGGTGTTGAAATTTGCTCGTTTTAACGATGATATTACCAATCAAGGTAAGGAAATCGTCGGTGATTTTGGCGAAAAAGTCGGAAAAACATCACTCCTTCCGATTCTTATTCCACGATCACCAATCACCAAAGACATGCCTACTCATGGCTCACAAAATCGAGGGGCAGTGTTTTCACAGGGAACCATTTCAACCTTTGTGCAAGACTTTGGTGTTTGCGACCCTGAAACCAATGATGATCAAGTTTTTCGAGTTTCGCCCCAAGAGATCGGGTTTCTCGCGACTGCAAAACACGTGTACGTTTATCCGCGTGAGATTATTGACATTGTCGTTTACGAGGAAGTACCAAAATATCTTAACGACAGTCAGAGAGATTACGTTAATAATTTCTACAGATATCTGGCTTCATCAGACTAGACAGTTTCCTCGGCTTGCCTCTTCGGCGGCCGTTTTTTTATCTCGATTGACAAAAAGTCACATCAATGTTAAATTATTAGCAATGCAACTAACAGTTGTAAAGGGAGGAGTCGCAGTGAGACTCACAAGCGCCGCGGAAGAAGCTGCAGCTCGAAAGCTAGCGTCAGAACTGATAATTCAGCAAAGGGCTATAGAGATTGCTTCGCTTTGCCGGTTTTGCTTGGGAACAAATTGGAGAAATTGCTCGTCGTGTGACGGAGAAGGCACATCACTTGTTCGTGGAGCGTTCTCCGGAAGATATTTTCTCGGGCGTTGTCCAAATTGTCACGGTTTTGGTCTTGTAGAATGCAGTTGCAGAAAACATTGATGTTGTTCAGATTGTTCATTACCCTCGGTTCGCCAACTCGGTGGCCGTTTTTTTATTGATTATATGAATAAATAATATATACTATAATATGGAGGTGGTTGCTACGCGAAAGCCGACCTCAAAAAACTGTCCGTTCTGCGGTCGATTTATGCAACTATTTTGGTTTGACAAAGATAATCTGGTTATCTCACACGTCAAGTTTCTGACAACAGAGGACCACGTCGCGGTCTTTCATTGCAATTCCTGTGGCGAATATGATGGAGAGGATTATACCATCTATTACCAGTGGGAAATTTACAAGGATACGATTGATTTTGACGATCTGCCGGCCGATGAAGCTGCGATAATCAAAAATGAATTAGCAGAAATGAAGCAAGCTTTTCTGAATCGTCCGTATTTGGCGGTTCCAAACATCTTTTAAAGCGATCCAATACCAGGTCGCTATTTTTTTGTCCAAAAAAGCTCGAATTCCGGTTGGAATCGAGCATGTTTTTTAGTCGCCTTTTTTTGAATCCCCCAACTTTGGTTCGGTGCCGACCCAAAAATCTTGGGCAATAAGAACAATCACCAGAAGTAAAAGCGCATACTCACGCGTTGTCAACTCGCCGTCAAACCAACCCGGCCACTCCGGCTTTGGCATTTTCACACGCCTCCGTTCATTGACAGCTCCAATCAACATAAGCGTATCACCGTTTTTAAATCATCGCAAGAATTATCTGAAGTAATTTACTCGGATCCGTTGAACCGGGAGTCGAGTAGGCGAAATTACAATCAGTTGAATTATTTTGAATGGTGATTTTCAGAGGCGCAAACCGTTGCTTGGTCAAGATGGCCAAAAGTCCACCAGCAGAAGCAAACAATAAGGCTGAAAAGTGCAAAAATTTCCCCGAACTCAACACTGCCGATTCCGTTTTTGTCTCGCCATAACCGTGTGAGCACTTTCGCTCCTCCTCGCTTCTATTTTGCAACTTGCGAAGAATATACCAAATCTCGGATATAATTTAAAGCGTTCTATTCATAATCGAAAAAAATTTGTTATAATAAGAACAGAAATGGCAAAAGTAATTTCGGTCAAAAATTTGGTTAAAAAATATGGCAAATTAATCGCCGTCAACGGTATCTCTTTTGATGTCGGGCAGGGCGAAATTTTTGGTTTGCTTGGTGAAAATGGTGCTGGAAAAACCACGACATTGGAAATGATTGAGGGTTTGCGAACACCGACATCCGGTAGCATTGAAGTTCTAAATTGTGATATTGTCGAACGCCGCGACGCAGTCAAAGAACGAATTGGTGTTCAGTTACAATCATCGGCCTACTATCAATTTTTGACACTTAGGGAAATACTTGAACTTTTTGCCAGTTTTTATGCAAAAAATATCTCTGCTCAAAAACTTTTAAAACTGGTTGATTTGGAGCATAAGTCCGGCAGCCTGATTGGTAATCTCTCCGGTGGCCAGCGACAACGATTTTCAATTGTTGCCAGTTTGGTAAATGATCCTGAGGTGGTGTTTTTAGATGAGCCGACGACCGGGCTTGACCCGATCGCTCGGAGAAATCTTTGGGATCTAATTATAAAAATTAAAGATCAGGGTAAAACCATCATCTTAACCACTCACTATATGGAGGAGGCGGAGATTCTCTGCGATCGCGTGGCGATTATGGAAATGGGAAAAATTTTAGTTATGGACGAAACTCATAAGCTGGTTGAAAAATCTAAATTTCCGTACACAATCACTTTTATCGATAAAAAAATCAGCGAAAAAAAATTAAATGAATTAAAAAAATATGCTGAAGTTGGAAATGTTTTTGGCAAAGAAAGTAAATACTTCTTAAAAATAAAGAATCAAGCGGCAATGACCGACGTGTTAAAATTGGTTCAGGCAATCAATCCAGAGAGTTTAACTGTTGGCCGCGCGACGTTGGAAGATTTATTTATCGAATTGACCGGGAAACAAATAGAGGAATAATCAGTAGGAATGGATGACAAATGAAACTGATGGTGAACAGCGAATCAATCCGTCATTGGCTATTAGTAACATCAGTTATCCTCCCCAGGAGAAAATAATGTGGAAACTTTTTACATCTGATTTGAAAATGCTGGCAAGAAATCGTCAGTCGCTTTTTTGGGTTTTATTTTTCCCACTGATGTTTACTTTTATTTTTGGCTTGTTCTTCGGCAAAAATAATACTATTGGTACTATCGCCGTTGTCAATAAATCCAACAGTCAACTTGCAATCGGAGTCGCATCAGCGCTGGACAAATCTAACATCTTCAAAATTCAAAACGAGGATGATTTAAACAGTGCGAAAAATGATATTAAAAAGGGAAAAATTTCGGCGGCGGTATTTATTCCTGAAAGCTTTGGCGCTCTATCACCGACTTCATCGAAACAAATTGAAATTGTCTATGATCCTGGCAGCCAAATATACAGTAGTTTGTCCGGCGTTATTGGCCAATATCTTACGGTTGTAAACTACCAACTTCAAAATTCAAAGCCAATATTTTCTTCTACTCTCGAGCCGGTGACTGATCGAGAGTTAACTTACTTCGATTTTGTTCTTGCCGGCGTTTTGGGCTTAGCGCTAATGCAGTCATCAGTCATCGGCATTGGCGTATCGATGGCAAAATATCGCGAAGACAAAATTTTAAAACGAATCACCACGACGCCGGTCAAAAGTTGGAAATTTATCTTGGCCGAAGTTTTGTCGCGTCTGATTATCAACCTAATCCAAATCGCCATTATCCTTTTGGTTGGCAAATTCATTTTTGGCGCTCATATCTATGGTAATATTTTCCTTATTATTCCAATCGCACTGTCCGGCGCATTTCTTTTCCAGCTGATCGGTTTTGTTGTCGCGTCATTTTCCAAAACCGCCGATGCGGCGCAAGGTATGGCGACAGCAATTACAATTCCGATGATGTTTTTGGCAGGCGTTTTTTTCCCAATCGACTCGTTACCAAAGTGGCTTTATTCCATAGTCCAATATTTGCCGTTAGCGCCACTGTTGCGCATCATTCGCGGAGTAATGCTGGAAGGAACGTCACCATTTTTCGAGCCGAAAAATTCCATCATTCTTGTCAGCTGGATCATTGCCGCGCTTCTGGTTTCAATTTACAAATTCAAGTTGTCTGATGAATAAAAATACAAGAATCTGTTGTGCGGATTTGACATGGATAAAATATCTTTTTATAATTGAGTCAAACAGTAATCTTTAATCGAGGAGGAAAAAATGAAGAGCAAAAGTTTGGCGATGGTACTCTTTTGGGCATCGGTAATCGCTGTGGTTTTGGCATTATTGGACGCAGTTTCGGTCGGCGTTTGGCTTTCGGCTTCGACTTGGTTGGTAACCGCCGCCGTTCTCGGTATTTGGGCGATTTTTTCCGACGACAAGAAATAATAGTATTATTTTATTTCAAATAGGAGGACAAATGTCTCGAATTACTTTGGGGATTGTTGGTGTCCTTTTGGCGGTTATGGGAATTTGGTCATTGATTCCGGCGTGGAGAATATCCGGCGCCGTTGTTCCAGCCTGGCACTCATGGTCAGACATCATCGTTGGTGTGATTGTTTTAATCATCGCCATCTCCGATTCGAAAGAGTAAGCAAATTACGCATTCTTAAAAAACGGCTTGATATTTCAGGTCGTTTTTTTGTGCGGAATTTAACAAAGATTAGGAAATGTTATATGATTGCGTTGTGTAAATAATTAACTAGGAGGAAAAATGGGAGAAAAAATAAATTACACTCCACCGGAGGCTGTCGAAGATATTGATTTGGCGCGCAAAATGGCAGAGGCAGAAGTGCCTAGCCGCCAAGATGCTGCTGCTATAAGGAGGGGAGGGAGTGGTTATGAATCGGAAAAAGCAACACAACAGAGAGAAGAAAGAGCACAACAACGTGACAAAATTGCTACACAACTTGCCGAAGATGTTGAGATGGGCGAGGAAGGCATTAAAAAGGAAGTCGAGGGGCTGAAGGCGGAGATCGCCAATCTTAGTGGTTTGCACATGGTGTCTGTTACTGGACACACCCCCGGAGTTATAATGGCTCTTCACACAGAGCTCGGAGTTGATGTGAATCATGCCGTACTTAAGACCCAAAAACCGACAATGACCAGAGATGGTGTCGCTGGTTCGATTGATATTAGTATTTATCCGACAAATGTACCAGAAAAATACTGTATAATTTCCTTTCGTGATAACGAAATGTCAGAACGTTATTTTAATATGCGCAACCCCAGTGAAGACATTAAAGGTGTTGCCTTGTAAACCGGGCGAAGAGCATTACCATCAGCCACTATTTCGTAGTATCTGGACAACAGACAAAAAAACCGCTAACTATTTAAATTACCATAAACCCCTAAACTAGCAATACGGTTTTATGGGAGGATGTTTTTATTGAGGAATTTTATCAATCAAATTTTAAGGCCTTGGTATATTTTTGAATTAAGTCATTGACTGATTTATTGTAAAGTTTTGCGGCGAAATCGGCTTCCGATAAATTATTTGCTGCAACAGTTCGTGATTCTATTGACTGAATTCCGACATCGCCGATTAATTTTTTGCTCGCTAAATCAAAAGCGATTGATTGGATTGTTAACGGAACGCCGGACAGATAATTTTCAATTGTAGCCGGTAATTTTCGCCGTTTGATCGAGGCGATATTATTGATCGGAATCAAATCCATTTCAATTTTTGAGTTACTGATTTTGGAATTGCCAAAATTGTTTGTTTTTGCCGTCCAACCGGTTGGCAAATTTGGAATCAAAATTTTTTCAACAATAAAATCAAAATCTGCTTTTGGAGTGGGGGAATTATAAATTAGGTGGCAAATTGTTCGGAAAACCATTCCGCCGACAAGCCAAATTTTTCCCTCGGAGCTATTTCTGACAATTTTTATCGCGTCGTGAAAATCTGCTAGATTAAATAGATATTCAGAGCAGATTTTTTGGTAGACTTTTCGTTGATTTTCCATAAAAATAATTTTTGACTTTTACTTTTAGTGTCACCATGCTATATAATATCATTGTCAACGAAAATATAAAAAACTAATTATGAAAAAATTATTTCTGGACATTGAAACATTACCGGCATCGGGCGAACAGATGGCGATAGTTAAAGATCTTTTTGAAGATTTTAAAAAGAAGAAAAAGCCGGATTCTTCGACTTCACTCAGGATGGCACCGTTTAAAGATGACAATTCATCTTTCGACGGATTTTTCCGTGGCACATCCTTTTCCGGCGATTTCGGTCGGATCTTTTGTATCGGTTATGCCGTTGACGACCAGTCAACTGAGTGCCTGACCGGCGGCGAAAAAGAGATGCTGGAGAAGTTCTGGCAAATTGCAAAAGATGTCGGCGTATTTATCGGTCACAACGTGATGGATTTTGATATGCGATTTATTTATAAGCGATCAATTATTCTCGGTGTCCGACCAACACAAGATCTGTCATTTGCCAGGTACCGCAATAATCCGATTTTTGATACAATGAGAGAGTGGGAAAAGTGGGGGAGCAATGGCGTCAGTCTGCACAAATTGGCGCTGGCGCTAGGTTTGGAATCATCGAAGTCCGGCGGGATTGATGGTTCACAGGTTTATGATTTTTTCCTTGCCGGAAAAACCGAGGAGATTTGTGACTACTGTAAACGTGATGTCGAAGTCACAAGAAAAATTTACAAAAGAATGACATTTAATAATTAACAAGAAGTAGATGACGGATAAACCAATAGCAAATAGCGAATCGATTCGTCATTAGCCATTAGTAATTGTGATAAGGAGAATACCATGTTTGCAGGATTGATGATTTTGCTTGTCGGAGTTGTTTTTTTGCTACAAAATTTGGGTTACATTGGTGGAAACGTCTGGGGAATCATTTGGCCGGCACTCATAATTCTCGTTGGACTTTCAATGTTGATGCGGCCGAAACTTCGTGGACATTGGTTCGAGGCGAAAAACAAAAAATAATTGGGGGCGAAAATGAAATTTCTGGCCTGGTTGCTTGCAATCATAGTTTTTTTTAGCAGTTTTTTTGTTGGTTTTGCCTACAATCTCCATCAAACGTTTTTAACGCCGGAGAATACCAAACAGGCACTGACAAAAGTTGATTTTTACAGCCAAATTAAGTCGGTGTTAAAGAAAGATTTTTTTGACGCTGCAGCATCAAGTGATGGAAGTGCGACAAAAATTATCAACGCCAGCATTGGGCAATTTGACTTTCAACCGATGATTGAAAACCTAATCTCTGATTTTTACATCGGTTTAAAACAAAAAAACGCTTTCGCTCTAAACATCGATTTAACCGGTTTTAAAAACGTTTTCATTTCAAATTTGTTGCCAACAACCAATAAAGAATCGGCCGAGGAATTGGCAACCGCAGTTCCGGATAGCTGGCAAGTTGATCTGTCCGGTTACAAATCGTCTATTGCAGTAGTTAAATTTATGTATGTTGACTATATATGGATTTTAATCGTTTACGGAATAGCGGTATTTCTCTTTCTGCTCTTTTGCCTTTTGAATTCGGTAAAATATTTAAAATTATTTTTTTGGACATTCTTAATTGTCGGTCTTTTGTTACTTCTGCAAATGTTTTTTTGGAAAGTGGTAAATCTTTCGCCATTTTTGGCATTGATTGAATCGCAGGGAAACAGCGGTTTGGTAATTTTGCTTGAAAACATTGTGTCGTATTTTAAACTTCAAACAACTCAACTTTTGCTTTGGGAATCGATTTATTTAATCGCGCTGTCAATTATCGGTTTAATCGTCGTTTCTCTAATCCCGACAAAAATTGTCAATGTGCCATTACACGAAAACAAATAGTTTTTTGCCTTCAAAAATATGAAAAGAAAATTGGCAAAAATTGGATATTTTCTGCTTGCAATTATTGTCATTGGCGCAATCGGAGTTTTTTTGTCCCGCTCGAAAATATTCGCCTCCGATCTTGGTGGTGGTGACCAACAGGTTATTAATTTAGGTGGAAGTTTTGGTCAGAGAACCGTTAGGGTAAATATTAACGCCGGTCAAGGAAAAATTGAAATTGAAAAAAATCTATTTACCGATTGTAATTCGAATCTTGTTGGATTTCAGGACGAAGCCAAAATTAGAGGGACGATTTCAGTGAGTTCAGGTGATAAAGCGGTTGAAATTACTGCCGCTGTTGGGGCTCATTCTGAAAATCGTCAGTATTTCACAATCGATAAGAATTTTTGCCCGCAACCGCTAGCTTTTGTAAAAGATGGCGCGATTAGTTATAATATTTATAGCGATGAACCTAATTTTTTACTTCAGGATTTTAATGACGATGGTAGCACTGACATTGCCGCAGAGTATCGCAACTACGATCTGAATCCGATTGTCGATGGAACGAGAGATATTTATTTTTTTGATCCAAAAACGAATCAATTTATGTTTAGCCAGACGGAAAATTTTCAATATTCAACAAATTAATATACAAAATGACAACAGAGGAAGAGTTTTCAAAATCAGTTAAAAAAAGTTCAAAATCGCTAACTGCACTTTGGGTCGCGGTCGCGGTGTTGTTTTTGGCGTCAGCGGCTGTGATCGCCGGACTTTGGGTATCGTTTCGGAAAGAGAAAATTGGCAACAATCTGGCATCGGTCAACAACACCGAGTCGGGTGAAGTGATGGGCGCAACGACCGAAGACCCTGATTATCTCAGCAATCTGGTGGCGAACCTAAAAACCACCGGTGTTATTGCCTATGGTTTTAACAGCAACGCGGAAACCAAAAGACAGTTAGCAATTTTCGGCCAAGCGATTTCCAACCTTGATTATGTCGAGTGCGATTCGCAGGTAGCCAATTCAAATCCTGACGAGTGTATTGCCAGAGGCATCAGCGATTATCCAACCTGGGTTAAAGGCGATCAAAAATTCGTCGGCTTCAAAACTTTAGAGGATTTGGAAAAAATCTTGGCGGCACAATAATATTTACCTGCTCAAATAAAATCCCGGAAGGCTTGTGGCGCTTCCGGTATTGTTTTTTTGGACTATTATTATGGATACAATTTGGCGTCCGTGTATTCGTTACAAATGGATCCTGATTCGCGCCATGACAAACTGACCTTCGTCAGTGTGACAATTGCACTGATGAGGACAATACTACTGGTAGGAAACTTGTCGATAAATGTGTTTCGTATCAGTGCAAGATCATCATCAGTGACTGGTAATATGCGTCTGTAGGCAGTATCTCTTAAAGTATCGATCAATATCAGTGAAACTATTGATTTTAGTGTTCTGATATCCCAGTCGAAAAAGTAAGGTGAAGACCCTGCAGTGGCCCTTATTGAGACAGAGACATCGCAGGTGAAAGTAAGACTATCGTGATTGTCGCTTTGAATGGGTGTGGCAAAAAACAAATCACGATGGCCGGAAATAAAAATGGTTAGAGTCCTCATCGGATGAAGACGATACTTGATTGGTCCTTGATACCAGGAGCTTTGGCCACAAGGTGACTTATGCCAACCGGCCCAGGTTTCGCCTCTGGAATCAATTGTAACGCAGGGAAAACTTCCGGCCAAAATTGTCAGAAGAATTAAGGTATCAGCTCCCCATAGCTCACTCATATTGATGGTGCCGCGTATCGAGTTGATAAACACCAAGATTGCTAAACCAAAGAACACAAACCCGAAAGAGATGCAAAGCCCGGCAACCTCCACGGATTTTGGTACCAATTTTGAAGCGCGAATTGCTAGCGCGATCATCAAAAACTCAATCATCAACCCACCGACTCCCAATGCTACCGCTAGCGCAAACATAGTTATTTCCTGCTTCCACCTGGCTGGTACCAGGGGTATCTCCGCTGGGTGACCCCCATGGAGATTTCTGCGTATTATTACGCATTGCGGAAATCATAACATAAATCGAATAAAAAAGCTAGACTTTTACCATTTACCACCATTTTTATTTTCTAAAATTATGAGCTTAAATTCAATAGAAAGTCTTTGCTGGATTGATTATTGACTTATCAACTTGAAAAATAATCACAAATTTCGCTTGACAAGCGTGGTGTGCTCTCATTACAATATACACATGAGCACCAATTGCTCATATAAACGTAAAAAAATCCACATCGAGAGGAGGTGAGTGAAATGGTAGAAGCATACTGTGTAAAATGCAAAGCAAAAAAAGAGATGCAAAATGCAGAGGCAGTTACTATGAAAAATGGTAAACCGGCAATGAAAGGTATTTGCCCAACTTGCGGTACAGGAATGTACAGAATCGGCAAAGCTGCATAATTGATTTAAATCTCATACATACTTGCCGGCTAAGGTTATTTTGTAACTTAAGCTGGCGAAAAAGAAAAATCCGGAGTAATATCCGGGTTTTTCTTTTTGCTGAGGAAATTATCATATTGATTGTCGACGATCGTGCACAATCAATATGATTTTGTCGGTGCCCTGGTATTGAAATTGTAACGATCATAGCAGAATCGATATCAATTATGAATAAAAAAATGCCAGCGGGAAACGCTGGCGGGAAAATGCTAAGCCGGCTAGGCTTTTGGTGGTTCAAATGAAGTTCCTGCAGGCTCGTCACCGAAATCGAATTTGAGACTGGTTAATTCTTCACTCAGTAATTGGCATGTGTCAAGATAAGTGACTTTAGTTCCACTTCGTAGCCAAATCTGCCCAGGATCGGATAGTTCCCTTAAATTGATTGTACCCTCTACTGGTTCACGGTCCCCAAAAGTGATTGTAATTTCTTTGCCTACCAGGGTTTCCGGCTTGGTGTGCATCAACTTACAAAGCCGTAAAAGGTCATGGTCAAGATCGGCATTGGCTGCAGCTTTAGGCGTTCGAATTATCAATTCGCCATCACCAATGTCACAAACCGTGCCAGATTTCCTTAACACGCCGGCATGCTCTAGTATTTCCTGCAAATAATCGTCCGGCTGTTCCGCGGAGTCAGACCTAAAAATGATTTCTTCTCCAGGAATGATGAACTGACCTATTCTTCGTTCCATCGTCACATCACCCTTCCGCGCTTGATGTTGCATTGTACAGAATATACCACATAAGATAAGAAAAATGCCAGCGGGAAACGCTGGCGGGGAAAGGTTTGATTGGATTGATTAGATGTTATCTTCGAATTGCTTCTATGGATCCAATACAGGTGCTGATTATTGAGAGAATGATTATTGCCGACATTGTGGCCTTAGTCTCGTAAGGAACACTGGCATTACCAAAATAAAAAAGGAAGAAAAAGTTTGTAATGAACCCAACCGAAGCGCATACAAACCACGGCACGTAAGAGTCCTGAAATTGCGGGACTTGTTTCTTTTTCATCCAAAAGCAAAATATCAATCCGATTACACACGCTACCAAGGTAATCAAAATCGGCCATGCCCACTGTGGCATTCCGTTCACGATCCTTTCGGAGGGATGTCACATCGCACAGAATATACCACAAAGGATAAAAAAATGCCAGCGGTTGGGCTGGCGAAGGGGAATTGCCGTATCATCAAACTTAAGTTACATTTTCCTAGCATTGTTAGATGACACATTTGGATGGTAAGAAATGATTGGTGGACGAAAACCGATGATCAAGCCAATAACCAAAATTATTAACGAAACAACGATGCACCACACCCATATTAAGTCAATTCCTTCCGGGTAGGGCTTACAACCTGCAATCCCGATAAATGAAACCACGAAGCCAAGCAAACCACTTGCCATCCATGGTGCGTTGGGTACGGGAAATTCCGGTATCTGTCTTTTCCTCAACCAAGAGCAGAGAAGGTAGCCGATTACCAGCCCCATTTCAGTTGCAAATATCGGTAAAGCCCAATATGGCATGGATTTCACGTCCCTTCCACGGAGATTATCACATCGCATAGAATATACCACAAAGTACAAAAAAATGCCAGCGGTTGGGCTGGCGAAGGGGAATTGTTACGTTAACAAAGTGTGGCTACATTTTGTGATGGTTTTCCGGTGTCTTGTGCGGAAGACAGGTTGTGGTCTTATGAAGATCTCGTTGAAGGACAATCCAGAGCCCGATAAAATCACAGGTAATTGGTACAATAATCGGCAACCCCCACAATAATCTGATGAAATAAGGCAAACTGTAGTTAAGGAAATGTGGACCGGAAATACAAATGCCCGGAATTCCACAAACACCGTTCAAAATCCACCAGGCGTCTGATAAAAAAAATAATCGGTTTCCTTTTCTCCTCAGATACCGCAAAAGTATTGTGCTTGCGATAGAACCACAGATAACAATCAGCACTGGCCAGACCCATTGCATTGCTATCATGATCCTTTCATAGTGATTGTCGCATCGCATAGAATATACCACAAAGTACAAAAAAATGCCAGCGGTTGGGCTGGCGGTAAAGGTTAAGCCGTTTGAGGCTTTTGGGTGCTAGTTAAGAAGTTCAACTTTCGGATCACCTATGAAGAAATGCGATAAGTAGAGGATAGTATGTATTTTGGTAGCTAAATTTAACACATGGAGTGAACCATCGATTACGTCGTCGATATAATATACACTGGCTTCTTTGCTCTCGAAAGTGAATCTTAATTGCTTACCTTTCAGACCGTTTGGATCTTTCATAAACTGCTCAATGATCTGATAAATCTGCTCGCGATTTTCGGCTTTGGCTGCTGCTTCTGGTGTGCGGAGTATTAGCTCGCCATCGCCGATGTTACAAACCGTGCCAGGTATCCTTAGGACGCCGGCATCAAAAAATATATTACGCAAAGGTTCATTTTGCTGCGCCGGGAAGTCAGACTTAAAAATGATTTCTTCCCCAGGAATAATTATTAATCTCCCAATCATTCTCAGTCCCATTGCGCATCACCCTTCCAAATCAGATATCGCAACGCATAGAATATACCACAAAGTATAAAAAAATGCCAGCGGTTGAGCTGGCAAAAGGGAAATGGTTGTGATATTAGAGGTAAATTACGTTTTGTGAGTTGTATCAGACATTGCTTTAGGAGATTGAGAAGTGAATGGTGGGTTAAGCATGGCGATACTCCAACCAACAATCATGATGACAAACGAAGCAACAACACACCAAGCCCATATTGGATTGATCCCTTTTGGAAAGGATTGGTTGCAAGCAATCCCAACCATCGCAAAGACAAATCCGAACAAGCCACTTCTCATCCAGAGTGTGCCCGGTGCTAGATATTGCGGAACTTGTTTCCTCCCCATGATGTAACAAAATATCAACCCGATTGTGCACCCAGCCAAAGTGATTACGATCGGCCATGACCCTTGTGGCATTGCTATCACGGTCCTTTCGGCTTAATGTCACATAGCACAGAATATACCACAAAATAGTTTGATTTGCAATAGAAAATTTGCTATTATAAAGCAAGTCGTAAGTCTTAATCCAGTAAGTCATAGGCGAGTTCAAAAATGCTTTTGCTTAAAACTTACAAACTTGCGAGCTTAAAACTTTTATATGAAACGAAGCGAACTGTTTTTCTCATTTCTTTTAATACCGGTTGACGCGGCGATGATAATCGCTTCTTTTGTCTTGGCTTATTACATTCGAATTAAAGCCGATATTTTACCCGTAAATTCCGATGTTTCATTCCACCAATATCTTTGGTACGTACTATATATTTTACCAATCTGGTTGATTATTTTTGCTATGTCCGGATTGTATAAAATTTCTCGCGAACGAAATTATTTCAACGATTTTTACAAAATTTTCGTCAGCAACGCGGTTGCGATTTTAATTTTTATCGTCGCGATCTTTTTTAGTCGATCGTTTTTCTTTTCGCGGGTGATTTTAATCATTATTCCGTTGCTCTCGGTTTTTCTGGTTTTTATCGCGCGATTAATTGTTACCTCGTTTCAACGTTATTTATACCAATTCGGTTACGGTGTCCATAAAGTGGCGGTAATCGGCGACAATTCAGTTTCTCTTCAACTGGCCAGAGAAATCAAACAGGTAAAACGTCTCGGTCTGGAGTTTGTCGGGATTGTCAACGGTTTGGGTGATGCCAAAGATCACAAATCGAGTCTGAAGATTATCGGCAATGTCGAAAATCTACAGGAAATCATCGGCAAATACCATCCGGACGAAATTATATTAACCGATGTCGGAATCAACCGTGAAAAAATTTTAGATATTATCCAAGCTTGTTCCGACGCCAATGTCAGCTTTAAATTCATCTCCGATGTTTATTCGATCGTTACAACCTCAAACACTTCATCAGTTTTAGCCGGCTTTCCGGTCATGGAACTAAAAACCATTGCTCTTGATGGCTGGGGTCGAATCGCCAAACGGTTTTTTGACATAGTTTTTTCCATCGTATGTTTAATCATTTCTTCACCATTTATGCTTTTGGTTGCGATTGGGACAAAATTAACTTCACCGGGGCCGATAATTTATAAGCAAAAACGTGTCGGTCGCGATGGCAAATCATTTAATTTTTACAAATTTCGTTCGATGTTCGCTGATAAATGCGACACCACTGAGCGCGGCTCAAAGTGGACTACCGCATCTGACGACCAAACCAGAATTACGCCGTTCGGCAAATTTATTCGCAAAACCAATTTAGACGAGCTGCCACAGCTTTGGAATGTCTTTATCGGTAATATGAGTTTTGTCGGGCCGCGACCGGAATTGCCAAAATTTGTCGATGAATTTCAAAAGGAGATTCCGGAGTATTTTCGCCGTCATCGGGTAAAATCCGGTATCACCGGTTGGGCGCAGGTTAACGGTCTAAAGGGTGACACTTCAATCCCCGAACGAGTTCAATTTGATATATACTACATTGAAAACTGGAGTTTTTGGTTTGATATCAAAATTGCGATAAAAACTGTTCTCTTAATTATCGCTGAAGCCTTTGGAGGCAAATATGAATATCGCGATCGTTCATGATTGGTTATCGGAGTTTGCCGGTGCTGATAAAGTTCTTTGGCAATTAAAGCAAATATATCCCGACGCCGACATCTATACCTCAATTTACGATCAAAAAAAAGTTCCGCAATTTGCGAAATATAAAGTATATACTACATATTTACAAAAGTTTCCTTTGGCAAAAAAATTTCGTTCGATCATGATTCCTTTAATGCCATTAGCGTTCGAACAATTGGATTTATCCAAATATGATTTAGTAATCTCAAACAGCACCTCCGCTGCCAAAGGCGTTATCACCCGTCCTAATACCTGCCACATTTCGTATTGTCACACACCGACGAGATATCTTTGGATGCCAAAGATGGATAATAGAGCTTCCTCCGGCTGGTTGCGCCGGCGAGTTAATAAAAGCCTAAAAATTTGGGACTTGGCGGCCTCAGCTCGTCCGGATTTTTATATCGCCAATTCGGAAAATATTAAGGCGCGAATTAATAAATTTTATCATCGCGACTCAGTAGTCGTATATCCGCCGGTTGACACCAGTTTCTATAATCCGAAAAAATCCGACATCGAAAAAAAGGATTTTTACCTTTTTGTCGGCCGTTTTGTACCTTACAAAAAAGCCGATTTGGTAATCGAAGCCTTCAACAAATTAGGAGTTGAGTTACGATTGATCGGTAGCGGACCAGAGGAAGAAAAATTAAAAAAAATGGCGAAACCAAATATTAAATTTCTAGGTCGCGCGTCGGACGAAGTACTATTTAACAATTTTAAATCCGCCAAAGCGTTGATCTTCCCGTCGGAAGAGGATTTTGGTATTGTGCCGGTTGAGGCTTTTGCCTGCGGTACACCGGTAATCGCTTTCGGCAGCGGTGGCGCAACAGAAACCGTAATCAAAGGGAAAACCGGCGAATTTTTTCTCAAACAAACTCCGGAGTCTCTTATCGAAACGATAAAAAACTTCGATCCGGAAAGATACAAGTTTGAGGATTTACGATCTCAAGCCGAAGAGTTCTCAAACGAAGTTTTTGCTAAGAATTTCAAATCAACTATCGACAAAATGTACTCGGATTACAAAAAGCAGATGGATTTGTAACTTGGATTTTATCGAATTAAAAAAAGCACACGCGGGTTGGCGTGTGCAATGAAAGTTCTAGTTTGTTATTTCGGCAAGTGCGGCTTCTGCCGCCGCAAGCACCTCATTGATAATCGTTTCGGGATGAGGTTTTCCTTTGTGTTGCAAAGTTATGTGCTTTGTCTGCTGTTGTTTAATTTCATCAGAATAATGTTCGGTAAGCTTTTCCAGCAGTAATCGGATTTGCTCGGCAAGTGGTCCAGTAAGATCATTGTAACAACAACCCAGCATACAACAGCTACAGAAACTGCAATCATTGTTTTTGCTGTCATAAAACCTAACCAAAATTATATCACCACCAATTGAAATAATGACCGATGTGTCACCGAGCACCATTTTGAATATTGTGAACATTGGGAATGCACTGCAATCCCATCTCTCCAGTGGAAGACCATTCAAAGTCCCAATCAATCTGCTGACTTCGCCAGCCATTTGGACCGCATCCTTCACAGCGTGATAATTCAGCATTTGGAATATACCAAATGCTGAATTATCAGTCAAGACCTAAGAGTAAACCAAATATAATCGAACTAAAAAAAGCACACGCAGGTTGGCGTGTGCAAAGACGGTTCTAACTGGGGGGATTTTGGTTCATAAAAGATTCTATGAAGCTTTCGGCAACTTCGTCTCTTGAAACATCGACAGTCGGCTTCGGTCCCCCAAATTTCCTCAATTCTTCCAATTCGTTGGAAAAATGATCGCGAAGTTTTTCGTAAAGTGCGAGAAGTTTCTTTGACACCTCATCGCAAATATGCCCATCACCATCAAAAAGCGGATCAATATCATATGAGACACTCTGGGGATGAAAAAAAATGCTGAGAGGATAATAGCTGTTGGAAAAAATCAAAGTCGTGTTTCCAGATGTAAGACAAAAAGTAGGTACGTATGAGCAACGATTGACTTCCCACTGATCGGGAGTTGTCGCGACAATCGCATCCACTAACCGGATCAAAACTTCATTACCCGTAACTTGCTTAGACATGGCATTCTCCTTCAACGGCGGTGATATTTCGCAGATGAAGTATAGCAAGAACCGGAAAGCTTTGTCAATAAAAAAGCACACGCGATTTGGCGTGTGCGTAGTGCTTTATGCGGGATTTGTGCCCTTGATCGTTGCCAAAACTTCTTCGATAATGTTTTGTGCTGTAGGTGGATTATTTTCAATCCTTAAGCGTCTTGCTTCGCTCTCGATCTTCTGTTGCTGAATTTCTTCGTCAAAATGTGCCCCTAGCTTTTTTACCAGCCCATATAGCTTTTGCTCGTTATCTCCCGAGATTCTGGTATAGTCGCATGACCGCTCGAGGCATGAACAAGTTGTTACACATCCTCGTTCTTTGCTAATTGGTATCATCGTCATACCCATGTTGTTGGATGAGATTATTACAACTCTTCTCCCGTCGATGTTTAACACAAATTGCTCCTCAATGTCACAGGCACCGATACTCCAGTATTCAATTGGCAGTTGGGCCAACTCGTCAATAAAATCTGAAAGAAGCTTGTCCATTTGGGCACCTGTTTCCCTAGGATGGCACGACAGGGGAAATATAACAAAAATAGTATTATTTGTCAATATCAATCAACAAAAAAACACACGCTGGCCGGCGTGTGCGTGAAATCGTTTTCTACTCATCGACTGAAATTAGATCTTTTCCAATCCATGGAATGATTAAACCTCTTGCATGACATCCATCAACGATTTTCATCCAAAGTAAAAAGACACGTTTGTCGCCACTGAGCAGAGTATCACATCTCTCATTTGTGTAACACTCAATTTTGTAATCACCTAGACCGGTGAAAACGACCTGCAGACTAACTCTAATGTTCTTATCTGGTATGTCCATGGGATCCCGAATGAGTATCAGAGGCAGATTACCAAAATAAAATATTCGCCTGAATGGATAACGGTATAGCATTTTCAATTGATCATCGGGACATTGCATGGCTTGGTTGAACAAACTACGAATGGCTAACCACAGTTTGATTGTTTTTAGCATCCGTTGTCACCCGCTTTCTTGTGATGGTGCGACAGAGGAAATATAGCAAAAATAATATTATCCGTCAAAAATATTTACTTTATTTCATTGTTTGTGATATATATTATGTAGCGCAAGCGACAACTATTGGGAGGCGGTTGGAATGACCGACGCCAGGACCGAAGTCGAATGCAATAAAGTCATCTCTAACTTACGAAGTGCTAAGTTTTGGTGGTCGGGAGGGATTGTGCCAATCCAATATTTCGTGATATTCATTCTGCACTTCTTTCTCTGGGCACTTGTTGCTCCAGTGGTCCGACAATTCTTCCCAAATGCGACATCAGACGCGGAAAAGATGAACATTGATGGTTGGTGTGGCTATGTAATAGCGGCGATACTTGTTGTGGTGACCATCTTGGTTTTTGGAGGGCGAAAAAAAGCCTATGACAACGCCAAGAGAGTTTTCGGGAACACTTTTAAGGGTGTCGCGTTGGTAGTTGTTGATAACTATCGAAAATACCACGCATTTTACCAACAGATGGATGTTGCTTGCAAACCGGATGTTGTTTTGCCGGCACGCAGCAATTTTGACGGTGATTGCAGTTTGGAAAATGAGCTTGGCGTTTCAGCCAAGGTCGTGATTACTTTTACTTCCGGCAAAAGATATTTTTCTATGCTGCCAATACCGGCGCTTCAGTCTGCGGTTGAGGTTGTCGAGGACGTAACAATCGCTAACATAGGCTATCCTGATACTGTTGCCCAGATGTTGTCGTGGTATCCACATGGCGACGACTCGATTATTAAAGTGGTTGAGTCGTGTCTTGTATCGCGCCTTTATCGCGCAAAAAGTTTGGCAACGTTTTGTGATGTTCGTCCTTTTGATGAACGGCTAGGAGACCCAGTTGATCGATTTGAAGCAGCATTAGAGGAGTGTGGTAATGCGCTTCTGACAAACGATGTTGTTAAGGACCCGTTTGGTGTCAAGGTTACTGTTGGCAAAGTTAGCGGAAGTACCTCACTCACAAGGGCAAAAGCATTTGCGACTGAATAATTATCCGACGGCGGAAAGCTACAAACTCTTCGCCGTTTTTTTATTATCTATAAAAAAAAGCACACGCGAATTGCGTGTGCTGTGTGAATGATCAGCCGTGGAAGTTATAGCATTGAAAGTCTTGGTTTTCGTCATCAAATACCACCCAGTGGTAAAGATTCAAAATGCGGAGTTCGTAAATTGTGTCATCTGATAGAATACTGCGCCGACGCAGTTTGAGTGTAGTTTCATCATCAGTTGATATTCCAAAGAAAAGCCCTGCTTTTGCCATAGCTATTACGGTTTCCTTCGGAGACTCAAGCGCAAATCCCTTGAAAAACAGCCATTTGGCGGCGGTAGGATTTGCTGCCACCATATAAGTCAACAAGTCGTCTAGTGATCTGAATTGGGGGACGATTGCAATTTTGCCGTCGGGCTTTTCCCACGCACAGTACGGATAGCCGGACGTAGTAATGACACCAAACTCATATATGGCGAAGTTTATCTTCTCTTGAAAAACCACATTATATTCCGGCAATCGCATGAGAGACATTACCATACAGATCACGCCTTTCGTGGGCGAGTTTAGCCAACACAAGCAATATAGCAAATATTATTTTAGCGGTCAACGGTTTTAAATAAGCAAGAATAAAAAAACACACGCGTGAAGCGTGTGCTGGATTAGGAATTTGGAAAGTCGCAGTGATAGTAATCTGTGCTAACATCTGTTACACAATTCCAGCCGTAATGCTTCAAAAGGTTAATCGTTTCTGTATTCGATTTGTAGATTTTAATTCCCTGACCGTTTGAAGTTTCTTCCACCGTACCGTAAATGATTTTGGCTTTTACCATTGCGATTATGGTTTCCTTCGGGTGTTTGAGCAACAACCTTTTATTTAGCAGCCAACCGGCGGCGGTTGGGTTAACTGCTACCAGTTCCATAAGCAATTCATCAGTGGAATTGTGATCCCAGTCACCTTCTGCCCATTTCACTTTATTTCCTTCGCGCCAGGCAAGATATAAATACATGTGATGACCGATACCGGAGACCACTCCAAGTTCATATCCATTGTCCTGGAAAACAACATAACGGAAATCACATCTGTCGGCGAGCAAACTCAACATCGTATTCGACCTCCCTGGGTTTGATCAACGATGTGAGTATAGCAGATATAGCTTTGGTGGTCAATAATTTAGTTGCAAGTAAATATTTGTGCCTAAAAATACTTAATATTTCACGACTGTGAGTACCCAAAGTATTTTTTGTGGCAAAGAATAGCCGTCGGTCGAGGTTTGGGCTTTATTGTTATATAATAGTATGTATGAAGAGAATTGAAGATATTCGACCGGTTAGGAAAATTAAAAGCATAATTGAAAATCCCGAACCGGTTTTGCCGGTCGAGGATTTTTTTACAGCTGAAATTCAGCCGGATATTGACCAAACATCAGATCAAAAACACTTAAACAAAAGACGAATTTGGCCGTGGCTTTTTTTGTTTATCGTCATCATCAGTGTTACGTTTTTCTGCGGATTTGAACTTGTCAAAGCTAAAAGTATTATTGTCGACAATTTATATGGAATGAATTCCGGCTTTTCCGCTTTGACCGACAGTTTGTCGAGTAAAGATCTTGCCGGCATCGGCGGCCAAGTTAAAACCCTAAACGCAAAAACCGCAGATTCGGTTTTAATCTTGCAATCGATCGGCCAGGATAATATTACACTAAGTTTGCTTTATCCTAAAGGCAAGTCATCAAAAATTACCAGCGAAATTGATGCCGTTCGTGGCGCGCATTTATTGACCAATTCATTCGATCAGGTGCTTAATTTTTCATCAGTTTCGGATTCTTCCGGCACGGATTACCTGTCGAAAATTAATGGTTATCTCGGCAGTTTCAGTCAAATTCTCGGCGCTTCACCGAAAAAAATTAAGATGGCGAAATTTTACAGTCAGGAAGCACAGAATATAAATTCATCGCTTGATCCGAAATTATTTCCAACCTCGGAAGAAAAAACCATTAGCAGTTTGCAAAAGTTTTCGACGACATCAAACGATTTCTTCAACTATTTGACCAACATCCCGGCGGATTTGTCATCGGCCTTGACAATTTCCGGTGGCAAAAAAAGCTATCTGATTTTGTTTTTGAATAACGCTGAGATTCGACCCGGTGGCGGTTTTATCGGTTCATTTGCCCGACTCGATTTGGAAAATGGCAAAGCGACGGCGTTGGATTTTGAGACTAACATTTACACTTTAGATCAAGCTTTTGTTAATGCCGGCAATGTTATTACGCCACCGGCGGGAATTTCCAGCATCACCAACGCTTGGACAATGCGCGACTCGAATGTTTATCCGGACTACGCCACAAGTTCAGAGAAAGTCGCTTGGTTCTATCAACAGGAGTCGGGAAAGCAAGTTGATGGTATTATCTCAATCGACACAACGCTTTTTCGCAATTTGCTCAAAGTTGTCGGCCCGATCGAGATGCCCCAGTACAATATGACAGTCACCGATGAAAACTTTTTGCAGAACGTTCAATATCAAGTTGAAATCGGCTACTACCAAAATCAAAATAATTGGGCGCTGAACCAGCCGAAAAAGATTCTCGCCGATATGATGCCGAAATTTGTAGCGGCGATGACGAAAAACAGTCAGGTTGAATCAAAAGTTGGTAGTCAGATTATGAAAGCGATTTCTGAAAAGCACTTGATGGTATATTCGAATATGCCAAGTGTTGAAGATTTAATTGATGGCATTGATCTTTCGGGGAAGATTCACGACGCCAGTGGCGATTATCTCTATTTATCTGACGCGAATATTGGCGGTGTTAAGAGCAGTTTAAATATTGCGGAAACGGTGAATCAAAATATTGAAATTGATAATTCCGGCACAGCGAAGGAAAGTTTGACGATTTTGCGAAAGCATAACGGCAGTTACGAGTGGCCGGATGGCGAGAACAGAAATCTTCTTCGGGTTTTACTTCCATTATCAAGCCGAATTGACCGACCAAAAGTAACTCCCGAGGTAGTTTCCGACAAAAGCTCAATTGCTTATTGGCAAAATACCAAGCCGGGTGAAACAACAAGTTCGGAAGTTGATTATCATCGCGACTTGGCTGTTAATTTGAATGCCAACAGTTTCGATTATCAAATAACAATACAGAAACAGCCGGGGATTGAAAGTTACGATTGGAATCTTTATTTAGTGTATCCAACTGGCTGGAAACCACAAAATGTAGAGGGGTATGATGCTACCAACCGACAAATCCATTTAAATCAGCAGATTTCAAAAGACTCGGTTTTCCGACTTCGATTTATGCGCGACTAGAGTGGTAAAACCGGCAATTATTTCATTGATTTATTGGTATATTTTGACTATAATGATAGAGAAGGAATTAAGGAGGGCTTGGAATTTTGTTGTCACTTGACAACATGTTTCTGTTTTTGAGCAATAAATATTGTAAAAAATATGGATGAGAAAATAAAAAAATCAAACGTCTATGACGCTTCAAAGATCACAGTACTTGAGGGGCTGGAACCGGTTAGGAAACGTCCGGGAATGTACATTGGTGGCACAGGTATTGACGGTTTGCATCACCTTGTTTGGGAGGTTTTGGACAATGCAATCGATGAAGCGATGGGCGGTTTTTGTGATAGGATAAAAATTACTCTGGAAAACGATTACAAAGTAATTGTCGAAGATAACGGTCGGGGAATTCCGGTTGACAAACATAAGGTTTCCGGCAAATCTGCGTTGGAAACGGTGATGACGACACTCCATGCCGGCGGAAAATTCGGTGGTGATTCGTCCTACAAAGTTTCCGGCGGATTGCACGGTGTCGGAGTCTCAGTTGTTAATGCTCTGTCATCGGAATTTATTGCTCAGGTTCATCGCGATGGTAAAATTTACCAGCAAAGATATTCTCAAGGCAAAGTTGTGTCCGGTGTCGAAATCGTTGGCACCACTGATCACACCGGCACGGTTCAGACTTTTACACCGGATGCCGAGCTTTTTCCGATTCGTAAATTTAATTTACAAACAATTGTTAGTCACTGTCGTCAACAAGCTTATTTAACCAAAGGCGTAAAAATTAACATTAAAGATAATCGGACGCAGGACGCACCTGAATTTATTGAAAAGTTAAAAGCTGATATTAAGGAGCAGGAAGAGATAATCGATCAAGAACATGACGAGAGCTCCGACCTTGCAGATCAAAGCGAAAAAATCAAAGTTCCTGAAGACAAAATCTCCAAACTTTTTCCCAAAGAATATACTTTTTATTTCGAGGGCGGAATCGCTTCATATGTGCGGCATTTAAATAAAGCTAAACAAGCGTTGAACGATCCACCATTTTATGTTGAGAAAGAGTTAAACAATGTAATGGTTGAAGTCGCTTTGGCATATACTGATGATTTTAAGGAACACACATATACTTTTGCGAACAATATTTTTACCCCCGAGGGTGGAATGCATCTGACCGGTTTTCGCTCGGCTTTAACGCGTGCAATTAATGATTATCTTAAAAAATCCGGTTATGCATCTACCGGAGATAAAAAGGGCTCCATTGTTCTAACCGGCGATGATGTTCGCGAAGGACTAACTTCTATTATCTCGGTAAAATTGCCGGATCCGCAATTTGAGGGTCAAACAAAAGCCAAGCTGGGAAATCCTGAAGTTCGCGCCATAGTCGAATCAGTTACGGGTGAAGCGCTGGCGTTCTATTTTGATGAACAGCCAAATGAAGGTCGCAGAGTGGTTGAAAAATGTTTACTTTCGGCCAAAGCCAGAATGGCGGCCAGAGCCGCTCGTGACACCGTTATGCGTAAAGGCGCGCTTGACGGTATGACCTTACCGGGAAAATTAGCCGATTGCTCCGAACGCGATCCGAAAAAAACCGAACTTTACATCGTCGAGGGAGATTCCGCCGGTGGTTCGACCAAACAGGGTCGGGACCGAAGCTTCCAGGCTGTTTTGCCGCTTCGAGGTAAAATCTTGAATGTTGAACGGGCCCGACTTGACCGGATGCTGGCATCAGAGGAAATTAAAGCTTTAATCGTCGCGCTTGGAATCGGTATCGGCGAAGACATCAACTATGAAAAACTCCGTTATTCGCGAATTATTATCATGACTGATGCTGATGTTGATGGTGCTCATATCCGAACATTGCTGTTGACATTTTTCTATCGAAATTTCCCGCAATTATTTGACGACGGCAATATCTACATCGCCCAACCGCCACTATTTTCCGTTCCGGTCGGCAAGGAAATTCGTTATGCCTACACTGACAAACAGCGCGATGTCCTAATCGCCGAAATCCGAGCAAAAAATCCAAATGCCAACATCTCCATCCAACGATATAAAGGTTTGGGAGAAATGAATCCGACACAGCTTTGGGACACGACAATGGATCCGGCTCACCGAACTTTGCTTCAGGTTTCATCGCTGGAGGCCGATGCCGCCGATGAAATTTTCACTACACTGATGGGCGATGAAGTTTTGCCACGAAAACGTTTTATCCAAACACATGCCAGAAATGTCAAGAATTTGGATGTCTGATGATGGCTCAAAAGTCAAAATTGTAATTAAAAACTAAAAAGTTATGCCTGACGAAGAAAATACAACTGAATCAATAAAGGATATTGAAACTGAAGCAACAGCCGAAAACATCGAGCCGGATTTTGTTGATACCAATATCGGTAAATTGGCCGATCGTGACCTGCGCCTTGAGATGGAGGAATCCTATCTCGATTATGCCATGAGCGTTATTGTTTCTCGCGCACTACCGGATGTTCGCGATGGTTTTAAGCCGGTTCATCGCCGGGTTCTTTACGCAATGTGGGATACCGGACTTCGGGCCGGCGTCAAATATCGAAAATGCGCCGCCGTTGTTGGTGAAGTAATGAAAAGTTATCATCCGCACGGTGACTCCGCAATTTACGACACACTGGTTCGCTTAGCGCAGGATTTTTCGATGCGCTATCCACTTGTTGATGGTCAAGGAAACTTTGGCTCTATGGATGGTGACAGTGCGGCGGCAATGCGCTACACCGAATCGCGAATGACACATTTGGCCGAAGAGATGTTAATTGACATTGACAAAAACACCGTTGATTTTACCGATAACTACGATGGCACAACCAAAGAGCCGACAGTTTTGCCGGCGCGAATTCCGCAGTTACTGCTAAATGGCACCGACGGAATTGCTGTTGGCATGGCGACGAAAATTCCGCCACATAATCTGACCGAACTTTGTGACGGTGTCATTCACCTAATTGATAATCCAGAAGCGTCGTCAGAAGATCTGACACAGTTTGTGAAGGGCCCGGATTTTCCAACCGGTGGCTTAATTTTTGACATTGAAGAAATTAAGCAGGCCTACATTACCGGAAAAGGTAAAATTGTCATCCGTGCCAAAGCCGAAATAGAGGAAGCCAAACGTGGCTTTCGGATTATCATCACTGAAATCCCTTATCAAGTAAATAAATCGACTCTGATCCAAAAAATCGCCGAGCTGGTTAAGGATCACAAAATTGACGGCATCTCTGATTTGCGCGATGAATCTGATCGAAACGGTGTTCGCGTTGTTGTTGAGCTTAAAGCTAACTCTTACCCGAAAAAGATATTAAATCGCTTGTTTGAATTAACCCAACTCCAAACAGCGTTTCACGTAAATATGTTGGCACTAACGCCGTCAATGGAGCCACGAGTAATGAATTTGCACGCCGTGCTTGATTTTTTCATCAAACATCGCCAGGAAGTCATTGAACGTCGAACAAAATTTGATTTGCAAAAGGCCAAAGATCGGGCACATATTTTGGAAGGCTTAATCATTGCGCTTGATTCAATTGACAAAATTATTGAAACAATTAAAAAATCCGCCAATCGTGAAGAAGCGGCAAGAAACTTAGTTGTCAATTTTGAGCTCTCCGAGGCACAGGCATCGGCAATCCTTGATATGCGGCTTTCCGCTCTGGCGGCGCTTGAACGGAAGAAAATTGAAGAGGAATATCAAGAAAAATTGAAACTGATTGCTTATCTGGAAGATTTACTGGCTCATCCGGAGAAGATTCTGTCGTTAATCAAAAAGGATTTAGAGGAGATCAAGGAAAAATATGGTGATGAGCGCCGAACGCAAATAATTCCAAACGGCTTAAATAAATTCTCAGCTGAAGACCTTATTCCCGATGAACAGGTTATTATTACAATAACCAAAGGAAATTATGTCAAGCGCCAGCCGGTTGGCACCTACCGAAAACAAATTCGTGGCGGAAAGGGCATCGTCGGGATTTCAACCAAAGAAGAGGACTCGGTTATTCATATGGTTTCGGCTTCGACTCATGACGATCTATTTATTTTTACCGATGCCGGCCGAATTTTCGCCAACAAAGTTTATGAATTGCCGGCGACATCGCGCCAATCCAAGGGCGTGCCAATTGTCAACATCATTCAATTGGCGCAAAACGAAAAGGTTACGGCAATTTTGCCGCTAAAAAAGGATGAATCTATCAACGGTAAATTCTTTGTGATGACCACCGTTCGCGGCATTATTAAGAGAACACTGGTCGAGAAGTATCAACATATTCGAAAAACCGGAATTGCCGCCATCAAACTGGCCAAAGGCGATCAACTCAAATGGGTGGCGATGTCATCCGGTGACCACATTATCGCGCAAGTTTCAAATAAGGGTTTGGCGATTTGTTATAAAGAATCCGATGCCAGAACAATGGGTCGTAGCGCAGCTGGTGTAATTGGTATGAAGCTCAGGAGTGGTGATTGTGTTGTTGGAACGGCAACGATTCCTGGCGGTGAAAAATTCTTTTCGCCACAAGCCGGCTTCCCAGATTTGCTGACAGTTTTGGAAAACGGTTTTGGCAAACGAACAATGATTAAAAATTTTCATATTCAAAATCGCGGCGGGATCGGTATTAAAGTTGCCAATTGCACCGAGCGAACTGGAAATCTGGTCGGGATGGAAGTTATCTATGATGATTTAGGTGATGTCCTTTTGGCATCCAAGAACGGACAGTTCATTCGTTTGGCGGTAAAAGCGATTAAAAGGCTTGGACGTGATACTCAGGGTGTAACGCTGATGAAAATGCACTCCGGGGATAAAGTTTCTTCTATGACCGTTGTCCGGCCGGAAGCTAAGGAAGACGAAACTGAGAATACAGAGTCGGAAATTGTGAATCAGGAAAAAATCGACAAGTCAAAGCAAGAAGTGAAGAGTAAAAAGCGAGAAGTAAAAAGCGAGAAGCAAGAAAAAAATTCCAAATCCGATAATTTTGAAATTAAAGCTCAGAAAATAAAGAAACCGGAAGTGCCAACTGAGGTTATTAGGAAGAAAGCCACCACTGATAACGTGCCAGCCGAGTTTCAAGAACCACCGGTTGTGCTCGACGAGGAAGATATTGAGGAAAAAATTCCACACAATTCTCTTTTGGAGAAACCAGACGATGTAATGCCGACGATTCGCGCCTATGATCCGAAGGTTGATTTGGAGATCAAAAAAACACTTGAGGACTCATCGGATGAAGAGCCTGAACAGCCGATTAACAGCAGTTCCAACGATGTCAATTGGTGGGGGAAACAGTAAATTTCATTAGGACTGTGTTTTGGAATCAGGAAAATTCCAATTTGGATGATTTAACTTATCGTTTGCCAAGTCAGGTGTCCCAAACTTCTGACTTTTTTGATTAAAGCGCTCTATAATCTCGGCCGAATCAGCAAAGGTTCTGGCATCTTGATTTCTATTTGGAATTTGAATATTGGAAATTGGAGTTAGTTTGGTTATTACC
>CAINNR010000021.1 GCA_903851235.1 uncultured Candidatus Berkelbacteria bacterium
CGAGTTTGTAACAAAAACCGGTATGATCTCGAGTTGATTAAATTCTGCACTACCAAACAAACACCGAACATATCCACAACTCTACACTTCAAAACTAAGCCGTTGAGTGATAAGATTACAGAAGTAAATCGCTGAAACTTAACATGTCGTTGACGGATGTTAAGTATAAGTGTTACAAACTTAACAAGTAATAAATCTTAGGGGATGCTACACTTTTCCTTTCCCAAGAAAGAATTTAGTGGGGAATTATTGTTATAATCGTGAAAATTGTCTAAAATAAGTATATTTTCACGGTTATGTTGACAAAATCGTGAAATAGCAATACAATTAGTGTATAAATGTTAATACGAAATTATTTTAGAAAGGTGATTTTATGGCAAAAACACTAAATGTTTTCAACAAAATAAGTTCTCTGCGCGAGAGATATTATAAAGCGTCCATTGGCAAAGAGGCGCTTATTAAACTCATTACTGAAGCTGAAGTTGCTGAACAGGTCTATAACTCAAACGCGATCGAAAACAGTACTCTTACGCTTGAAGAAACCGAAAAAATACTGATGCAGATCGATCTGGATAGATTTATCAACGAGCGAGAAATTTTTGAAGCAAAAAATCTGGCACGAGTCGTTTCATATATTGATATTAAGGCTAGAGAGCAAGAACTTAATCTCCCGATGATTTTATTACTTCATGAAATGTTAATTTCTAATATTCGCGACGATGTCGCCGGCAGGTTTCGAAAAGACAACGAATTTGTGCGAGTAGGCAGTCATATCGCCCCGGATCCGAAAGAGGTTGTGGGTCGTCTGACCAAAATGCTGGCAGATTACAACGCTGCCAGTAACGAGAATATTATCAAACGGATTGCAAAACTGCATCTGACTTTTGAATATACGCATCCGTTTGTCGACGGTAACGGCCGTATCGGCCGCGTCATTAACAATTATTTATTGATACGAGAAGGATTTGTACCGATAAATATTAAATTCATTGATCGAAAAATGTATTACGAAGCTTTTAGGGAATTTGATGCCAAAGACGAAACTGCTGTGATGGAAGAAATTGTCGGAAAAGCCCTGACAAATAGCTATCATAAACGATTGGCATATCTGGAGGGTAAAAAAATTATTGCTCTTATCGATCAAGCAAAAAACAATAAACTTTCCCATTCCAATCTTATAAACAAAGCGAATCGTCAAACTATTGAAGCCTTTCTGGAGAAGAATGTTTGGAAAATCGGCATCGAAAACGAAAAGAAATAATTTCTTGTGAACGAAGCAGAAACCAGAGCGGAAGATATTGACCCGAAACTCAAATTTAAAAATAGTTATAAATAATATTCAGGACAAATTTATACATATAGAACTAAAAAAATTTGGCACAACACTTACTTCGCGCCAAGCAGGATCAGAGGATTTTAAGATTTTTCAATCAATACTACAAAGGATGAAACCGAACGAAGAGCTTGAAATTGATTTTTCTGATGTTTTAACTTTTTCTCCGGCATGGGGAGACGAGTTTTTGAGTCCTTTATTGGATCAGCTTGGAGACAATTTAGTCCTGCTTCCGAGCGACAATATGTCGGTGCAAGCGACCTTGAAGCTGTTGCAGGAAATCAAAAAACGATCTTTTGTTATCCGTGGACAATAGGCAGAAAGAAAATTAAAAATATCGCGAAATACAAAGTTTGTGATAAATGCGGTGAGTTTGTAACGAAAACCGGTATGATCTCGAGTTGATTAAATTCTGCACTACCAAACAAACACCGAACATATCCACAATATGCGACTTCAATAATCAGCCAATGAGTGATAAAATCATAGAAATGATTGATCTTGGTGAAAATATCAATTATCACAGCCGCAAAAAACAAGTTCGATAAAACAAAATAAGCCCTCTGTGGCTAGCCTCGATTTCTCGAGATCACGGCATGCGGCCGACTTTCACCATGAGAAGACTCATTTCGACTCTAATCATATGTTTTCCGTAGCTAATTGTCAAAATAAGAAGCAAAATATGCGGGTTAACAATAGTTGGAGCAGATTAAGGATAGGATGCAAAGGTAAGTATGGCATACATTTTTCTTGATGAAAGTGGCAAACCAGAAGTCTTTTCAGCAAAAGGCGTCAATTTGGTGGAGAAGAACATGTCCTCACGGTTTTTAATCCTTAGCGCTATCAGATCGGAAGATCAATTAGAACTACAACAACAAGTTACCGATTTTAGAGCCGGATTATTGCACGATAGTGATTTATCAAAGATATTTTCGTCCGCTTATACTCTCGACGCTTTTCATGCACAGGTTGATTATGACCAAGTAAAGGATAAATTTTACAATTTCATAAACACTTTGCAGATAAAAATAGATGTGATGGTCGTGGAGAAACTTAAATGTTACCCGGCGCTAAAACAAAGCCCGGGAAAGTTATACGGGGTTATGGCTGGCCAGCTGTTAAAAAATATCTGTCATCAATCAGAGAACACGGAAGTTATTTTTTCTCGGAAAGATAGCAAACTGAAATTGCGACAAGAGCTGGAAGCAGAGGTGGAAAAGGTCAGACTGGACTATATGCAGAAACACCCAAATTTACCGGCTGAATTCAAACTGTCCTACCTTCACAACCCACATTATACACATGGCGGTTTACAAATTGCAGACTATGTCTCATTTGCGGTTTTTCAAGGTTTCGAAAGAAATAACTGGCAACATTTCAAGATAATCAAAAACAAGATTGGAAAGATTCAAGATATTTGCAACAAAAAATACTACACTCGGAGCAATTCGCTTCAACTATCCACTTAAGGAAGTGCGAACTTCGCACGTCTCATTAAGCGAATTGCTCTGGATGTAGTATTGTGAAGCAGCGTCTTATAATGTGGTGTTCTGTGACTTTTGTCTCGAATGCTCCGAGGGAACACCCCAGCACCTTACAAGCTATTATTGCATGCTTCAATTGGAAGTATAGCAAATGTCAGACAAAAAGTAAATAAAAAGAGCTATAATAGAAAAGATTTCCCCGTCGGCTTGCCGCGGGTTCCACTAAGGAAAGTTTGAAAACCATCGGTTTTCGGGTCATACTGATAAGTATGACAATAACCAAATCAAACCACTGCGCATATATAACGCATTACCATATCGTTTTTCCCGTCAAATATAGATACAACCTGTTAAACAAGGAAATCGAAAAGGAACTGATAAGGATTGGCCACGAGATAGAAAAACGGTATGAGCTGACCATTGAGCAAATGGGAGCAGATTTAAACCACATCCATCTGCTTTGCTCATTTCATCCCAAATACAGCATCGGCGAAATGGTCAGAACATACAAAAGCATTACTGCCAGAGAGTTGTTCATCACCCATCCGGAAATCAAAAAGGATCTCTGGGGCGGAGAGTTCTGGTCGGATGGCTACTACGCCGCTACGGTTGGTGAAAAAGGCGACTGGAAAGTAGTTGAAAAATACATTAAAAACCAAGGCATTAAGCCAGAAGATATCCAACTACAGATGTTCCGACTGTAGCCCGATACCCCGATGGCTTGGCCACGGGGAGTTTCATTTTGTGGATAATTCTTAGAAAATACACAAAATAACAAGAGCCAGAAAGAAGATTGAAGATATTGTGAAATATAAAGTTTGTGATAAATGCGGTGAGTTCGTAACAAAAACCGGCTTTATCTCGAGTTCACCAACCTCGAGCAA
>CAINNR010000022.1 GCA_903851235.1 uncultured Candidatus Berkelbacteria bacterium
AACACCACAAATTCACTGGATGGAAGTTTCAGTTATCTGAAACAAAAAGTCAGCATCCACCGAGGGTCAACCAGAGAGAACACAAACAAACTAATTGAGTATTTATTGAATAATTAGCAACAAGAATTTGATATTAAGCCACATATGATCATTCGGCTGATGAGTTGTATGAATTCTGTTCGAAGATTGAAAAATCGGCGCCATGGTTGGCGCGAGCGCTGGTTTTGATCGTTGAAGGCGAGCGAGAAGTGGAGGAGTAGTTGGGATTTAACTCCAAGGCGAGTCATTGTGGCCGCCTTGTTTTTTTTGAAAACTTAGGCTACAATCAAAACAGAAACAGAGGAGGTAACTCCTTTTTTGATTTCACAAATGGATGGCGAATTAAACCAATAGCGAAAAGCGAACGAAGAAGTCTGCAGACTGAAAACTCTTGATTCTTGACAAAATGTAAAGCAAACTTTACAATTGATAATACATAAATCCTAAATCATGAATTTCGAATTCTAAATTATGGGGCCAGCCCATAATTCCTGATTCATAATTCATAATTTATTGGAGGCCAAATGTTAAAGCCACTGGGAAACAGAATCTTAATCGAGCCGCTAAAGGCGGAGGAAGTGACAAAAGCCGGAATCATTTTGCCGGACAGTGCCAAGGAGGAGAGAAGCGAGGGCAAAGTTGTGGCCATCGGGTCAGGTTTGGTCGAGGGCAAAGAATATAAATTTTCAGTTAAGGTCGGCGATAAGGTTCTTTACGGAAAATACGCCGGCGAAGAAGTGAAAATTGACGACAAGGATTATAAGGTTGTGAAAGAAGAAGAGATTCTTGGAATTTTGTAAAACAAAATTTAAAAATAAGGAATAATCAATAATCAAACAAATTCCAAATTTCAAATATTCAAATTCCAAAAATATTTTGTGATTTGTGTCTTGGAAACTGGGGTTTGCGACTAAGAGGAGTCAAATGTCAAAATTGATAAAGTTCGGTGAGGAGGCGCGAAAAAGTTTGCAAATCGGTGTCAATAAATTGGCTGACACGGTGAAGGTAACTGTCGGGCCAAAGGGGCGCAATGTTGTTTTGGACAAGGGTTACGGCGCACCGACAATCACAAATGATGGCGTGACAATCGCCAAAGAAATCGACTTGGAGGATAAATTTGAAGATATGGGTGCCCAGCTGATTAAAGAAGTGGCGCAAAAAACCAATGATGTTGCCGGTGACGGAACAACGACGGCTACAATCTTGGCCCAATCGATGATTAACTCCGGTCTAAAAAATGTCGCCGCCGGCGCCAATCCGATGTCTATTCGCCACGGAATTGAAAAAGCGACCGAAGTTGTTGTCGCCGCAATCAAAAAGAACTCAAAAGAGGTTGCAGGCAAGGGTGAAATCGCTCAAGTCGCATCCATCTCGGCCGCTGATGAAGAAGTCGGGAATTTAATCGCTGAAATTATGGACGAGGTCGGCAAAAACGGCGTCATCGCGGTTGAAGAGTCGAACACTTTCGGTCTGGAAAAGGAAGTTGTAGAAGGTATGCAGTTTGATTCCGGTTACATTTCGCCCTACATGATTACCGACACCAGCCGAATCGAAGCGGTTTTTGAAAATCCAAAAATTCTTTTGACTGATAAAAAAATCTCATCGATCCAAGATGTTTTGCCGCTTTTGGAATCTCTGGCTCAGTCCGGGTCAAAGGAGCTGGTGATTATCGCCGACGACGTTGAGGGTGAGGCGTTGACAACTTTGGTTCTGAACAAACTTCGCGGCTCATTCAACGTTTTGGCAATCAAAGCACCCGGTTTTGGCGATCGAAAAAAGGAGATGCTGGAAGACATTGCAACACTAACCGGTGGTCAGGTGATTTCCGATCAAACCGGCGGAAAAATCGATGAAAAAGCCTTGGAGTTGTTGGGATCAGCAAGAAAAATAGTTGCCGACAAAGATAAAACCACGGTTGTTGATGGCAAAGGCGAGGCGACAAAAATTAAGGCCCGAGTTGAATCAATCAAGACACAAATTAAGGCGACAAAATCCGATTATGATAAAGAGAAGTTGCAGGAGCGAATGGCGAAACTTGCCGGTGGCGTTGGTGTGATTAAAGTTGGCGCCGCGACCGAAGTTGAATTAAAGGAGCGAAAACATCGAATTGAAGATGCCGTTGCGGCGACAAAAGCGGCAATTGAAGAGGGAATTGTCCCCGGTGGTGGTGCGGCTCTAGTTGACGCGATTCCGGCGCTGCTCGAGTTAAAACTTGACGGTGACGAACAGATCGGCGCCGAAATCGTTAAGCGATCGCTGGAAGAGCCGATGCGAATGATCGCAGAGAACGCCGGTGTTGATGGCGGAGTCGTAATTGAAAAAGTCCGGAATTTGGATCCGGGTGAAGGTTATAACGCCGCAACCGACGAATACGGCGATATGATGAAATTTGGTGTCATCGATCCGGCAAAAGTTACCCGTTCGGCGTTGCAAAACGCCGCCTCGGTTGCCGCAATGTTTCTGACAATGGAAGCCGCCGTTGGCGAAAAACCGGAGAAGAAAGATCAGATGCCACCAATGGGCGGCGGAATGGATCCAAGCATGATGGGAATGTAAGAAAACGAATAAGGCATAACTGATAACGAATAGTTGTGGAATAAAAAATCCCCCGAGGCAAAACCAACGGGGATTTTGTATTTGAAAAATATTACAATAAGTTCGCTTCTGCCGACCAGCGTTTAACGGGATTCAGATATTTTATTGTTGCAGTGATTCTATCCTCGCCATTTTCAAGCGCAACAACAAATTTTTCGATAGTCTCTAACTCTGATTGTAGTTGTTGCTCTAAAATGGTAAGCTTCTCTAAAATTTGCTCATGATTTATATCGTGGGAACTTGTTAGTTCACCGATTCTTTCAATTGCGTTTGTTCTTAATTCTTCGAGCCCAATAATTTTTGCGTCTCGCAATGTCTGGTCTTGATCGATCCCCTCGCTATTCATAGCTCTTAATAATGAGTATTCATCGCTTTGTTTGAGCTCTTTTTGGGTGTTCTGCCTAAAATATTTTTTTATTCTTTTCTGAAGTTCGGTTTGTCTGTCTAGTGCTGCATCAATAATTTCTGCCGCTCGTTTTTTTATTGCTTCGGAATTTATTCCCGATCCGTTTTCAATTGGAGGAGGGGAATCAGATCGTATATCCGATGGAAGTGATGGGTTGATGGCAGATAATTCTTTTTTGCAAGAACAATTTTCAAAAAAATTTCCGCATTTAGGGCAGATGCCAGTAAGCTTTTCTTTGTCAAAGTTGTAGTCTTTCATGAAAGATAAATTAAATTTTTTAACATAAAATTAATTGATTTTTAGGCTTAATATTAAATTCTTGTTGCTAAAAGTCGCTGTTTAATAAGCCCCAGAGATCATTTAAGGTTATATATTTATAATTTTCTGTAAATAAACCATCAGTTATCTATTCTGAGACCGAATAAACCTTATAATTGAACAAC
>CAINNR010000023.1 GCA_903851235.1 uncultured Candidatus Berkelbacteria bacterium
AACACCACAAATTCACTGGATGGAAGTTTCAGTTATCTGAAACAAAAAGTCAGCATCCACCGAGGGTCAACCAGAGAGAACACAAACAAACTAATTGAGTATTTATTGAATAATTAGCAACAAGAATTTGATATTAAGCCTATTTTTTTCATACCTCTCACTAGATTAGCTACAATTTAGCTATGCTTTTTGCCCAGCCAGAAACTGTGGCCGAAACGGTCTGAGCTGCTCCGCTGATCGCAGATCCCACGCTCTTGGTGACCGCTGCTGCCGATGAGTATGCTGCAACCGCCACAGGCTTGACAACGATGGTCGCCTGAACTAGCGCCTTGGTGGTTGCGCTGGATTTATTGTAAACGCTAGCTTTCCAGACTCCGGACTTAATTTGAGAATAGGTATATGGAATATTGCCGATTTTGCCACCGACCGGCGTGAAATAATTGCCATCATTTGAATCGACTTTGCCAATATTTTCAGCAAATAATTGCCACATATATTCCAGAATATTTTGCGCCGATCCACTGGTTTGGTACTTGATAATGCCATAGAACCGTTCATGAGAAGCAAAATAGCCATCAAAGAAAGAGGCGAACAGTTCGTTTACGTCGTCGCTCGGATGGCCGCCAAGTCCCGCTGGAACAAGATTAGCGTATCCGTCCTTGATTCTGCCAAAAATAATTGTTCCTGAGGCCTGATCACTAGTTAGCCAATCATAAATATTAGCCCAGGATTTTGCCATATTGCTGCCATCATCATTTAAATAATATAAGACTAAATGTCCATATTCGTGAGTAACCCCACTGAGAATATTGCTCAAGCTCACTCCCCCATTGAAATAGTAATCGATCATTCCTTTGTTAATCTGGATTATTCGGGCATTGGGCACACCAGCACAATCAGAGATAATGTTAGGTTGAGCCCCAGCATTTATATTTGTATCGCTGCTAAAATGAAGAAGTACAGTTCCGACATCCACAGATACTTTTTGAAGCTTAGAAACCTCTGCCGCAAGTTGTAAGAATATTGCTGATTTTTTAGGATCTGAATTCCGATAATCATTTTTAAGCTCATCATCGGAAAAATAGAGATAAACCTTGTCGCTGATTTTAACGAGATTGTCAGGCGAATCTTCATCAGTACAAACAAAATAATCAATTGTTATATCCTGAGAATTATCAAAGAAAACCCATTCCGTAACATTGCCAGAATTACTAATCACTCGATATTTATAACCGACTTGAGTCGGGGTGAAGAAAAGGTTAGTTCCGCCGTCCGCAGCTTTTCCTGTTTGCAATGGCAGACTGGCGTCAGTCCAGCTACCGTTCCGCAAAATCTGAGTTTTAAAATCTTTAGCGTCCAGAATACCATATTCTGTGCCAGTAAATCCATCGGCTTTATTAACAAATATCTTATGATTCTTCGTCACGTTCTCGTCAAGACAAACGCTGAGATTTTCTTTTGGACTAATTTCCATGGGGTCGTATCCTTTAGCTGAAATTGTCAAGCTATCCAAATCGTCCTTATTAAATGCAATTTTCCCGCCAACCGCAGCTATTGATCCACCAGTATAGGTAAGATTATCAGGCAAAATAGCCTGACCCTGAGTGTTTGTGATGGCGGTGGCAGTTTTCGGCAATCCGAAAGAGAACGCCAACTCGGGAGAATAATGTAAATCATATGAAACAGAAGCACCAGGGATTGGTTTCTTTGACCCACCACAATCGGTGACTGTGACCTTCACCTTGTTGATTGCATCAATTGGCTTATTGGCCTGAGCGTAAAGGATATTTTTATCATTGATGCTCTGTTGGTCCTTGTCACTCAGAGAGTCATAATTGGCGGGAAAACCTATTGTCGTTTTTAAAATTGCATATGTGACGTCCCCTACTATTGCCTTTGCCGAAGCGATATATTTATGATTTTTGATTGCCTGAAATGAACTTTCACCATATATGCCAGTAGCCGGAATATCAATGATTTGATTCGGCTTTAAGGTTGAGTCTACAAGATCAACTTTAATTCCCGTAACGGGTTTTTTGGAATTCTGGTCCAAAACCAAAATATTTGCCATCACGTTCCCGATAGGTACAAGTTTATTACCAAAATACAACGATAGCCCTAGTTGCCCACTGGCGTAATTGAAATTAAGCAGACCTCCCGTTAAATCGCCATAATCACTGCTATAAGCCCTGATCGAATAACTGCCGGGGACAGGGCTGTCGAATTTGAAATAGCCGTTTGAATCGGTTGAAGCAATTATTTTGGCAACAGGTGGATCACAAGCCGGGTCGCTTGCCGGACATAGAGTTACTTTGGCTCCGGAAATTGGATTTCCGTTATCCAAATCATAAACGTGACCTAAAATTTGATTGGTTGTTTTTGTCGCTGACTTGTCGAGAAATACTTGCCTATTCAAAAGAGAACTCGACTTTGCAACTCTTAAATTTTGCGTAATGTAGCCACCCTTTGAAACCGTTGCCGAAAGCTGATATTGAAAGCAGCCCGGCAACTGATCAGCAAGATATTTATCTAAAATGGAGCTATAAAACACTGCTTTGCCCTGTGCGTCAGTTATGACACTTAAATTTAATTTCGAAACTTCAGGACAACTTGCATCGGTCAGATTAACCCCTGCCCCGGCAATCGTAGTTTCGGACGTGTTGTCGTATACACGAATTTCGAGACTAGGCAAAAAAGCAATCGCAAAATCCCTGCGGACATAATTGTGTAATGGTTCGGTTTGCATTATTACATCAGAAGAAGAGATAGTGATTGCCTGAGAAGAGGGTCCCGAGCCAAAAGTGACGAGGTATGTCTTTCCACTAGCTGGAATCGGCAGTGAAAAAGCAAACAAATTAGCATCTTTGCCATCGACTTTTGCTTTTGAAATCTCACCGGTATGAAAAGGGCTTCCAACGATTGGGAGTGGAGTTGAGCCATTGACAGTAACTTCTACTCCATCATATGGCAAGTTTTTATTATTGCTATTTGCAATCAAGCCAACTAAATCAAATAATTGGATTTTATGTAGTTGAAGATTAAAATTAACTAAACCATTTTTACCAGCGACCACCGGCATGGTGTATATTTGACCTGATTCTTGGTATCCATCAAGAGTCACTGTGACATTTATTTGCGTCACTCTATTGCCGCCATAGACAGTCGGAAGATCTTTTGATACATAATTGTGGTCGCCAAGAGTTGGATCGTTTGATAAAGTTGCCGAGCTTGTGACGGTTTCCATAACTTGGACTTCGAATATTATCCCTATTTTCCCATCCAAGTATTTGCCATCTTGATCGGTAATCTTGCCGTAAAGCACCAAATTGGTGGTGTCGGGAGTGAGGATAATGTCAGATAGAGAATTCACTCCGGAAGTTGATAGCGTATATGCCAAATTCGGCCCCTTATTATAGTAGGCCAGATAGCCGTATTTTTGTACCGTTAAATCGCTGATTAGCAGATTGCCGCTGGTGTCGAAGGTTGGTTTGATTGTTAATGTGAACTGTCCATTGTTGTCAGTAATTGAAGTTTGCAGGGCCGAGCTTGGAGTGGTCAGCGATACTGTAGCCGCTGGAACAGGTTTGCCATCGATTTGAGATTTAACCACACCGGTCAGAGTTAAACTACTCAAAACTGAAAGTTGGAAATTTCTGGAAATATAATAACCGGTGCCAGAGGAAATGAGATCACTGGCGGAAATTGTCACGTTTTGGTCTTGGTAGCCCTTTTTCGAAACTTTAACTGTATAAGTAGCACCTGACACCAAAAGTTTACTTCGATCGAGACTAACGATATCATAATTTGAGCCTCGAGAAATTGTCGAGCCATTATCAGCTACTGCTGCGGAAATCATATTCCCGATCTTATTCTTTGCTGAATCGAATACATCCACCGCGACGCCGCTTAGAAGTTTGCCCCTATTGTCAGTCGTAGTACCAAAGAGGTCAAACAAAGAAGCGGTTGGCGGCTTGGTTGTGGCGGATTTGTTTAAGCAAACATTATAGATATTATTGCCTGAAACAATATTTATGGTTGAATTGACTGGGTTGTATCCGCCAGCATTTACCGAAACAGCCGGAGAACCAATTGGAATATTTGTCATACTGTAATTTCCGTCGCTAGAAGTTTTGGTAGTATTGCTGCCGATGACAATACTTGCCAGGTTTATGAAGGTTGGGCTGGAACAGTCCATTATTTTGCCGGATAAATTGCCGGTGGTGGCTCCGATGATAGGAACTCCTGGAACACTACCGCCCAGGCAAATAAGCGTGATATTAGTGGTAACGGACGCTCCAGAGCCTACGGTCACACTAGCAGATCCCCCACAATTTCCATTGATAGCACCTACGGTATGAACCCCGGTGGGCACCGAGCTGAAAGAATAGCTACCACTTGTCGAGACCGGAGTTCCACCATCCAACGCCACCGTGCTGCCACTGGCAATATTGCCATTTGAGAAAAAGACTTGGCCGCTTACACTACCGGTTTTAGTCAAACCTAGAGTTTGACCGGCAGTCGATACCATCTCATCTGCTAAGGAGCTCAATCCACCGGTTTTGAAAACAGAGACCGCAATCAACGCCAAAACAATGACTGAGCCAAGACTGGCGACAGCAGTAATTTTCGAACGTTTTGACTTGAATAGTCCTAAGATTCCCCCGCCTTTCCCCTACCACTTGATGACATCTATTTTACCTGATATTGACGAGATCCACAAATTAGTCCACCCGGTTTAAATCATCATTTGGAAAGAAGGTCTTCTATTTCTCCGACTGAAGCTGAGCACAATGAGAGCAACGCTTGGCTTGAATCGGAATTTCACTCAAGCATTCAGAGCATTTCCGAGTTGTAGGATCGGCTGGTGGCTCCTTGTGAGATCGGGCAATAAGCAAGTTCATAGGCTTGACCACGAAGAAAAAGACTGAGCTGGCAACCAATAAAAATGAAATCAGGGCATTGATAAAATGCCCATACATGAAACGACTACCATTGATGGTAAAAACCATACCGGAAAAATCTGGCACCTTGACGATGGCGGCGATGAGTGGAGTTAAAACGTCGGCGACCAAGGCGGTAACAATCGAACCGAATGCGGCACCCACAACCACGCCTACCGCTAAATCGACTACGTTCCCCCTTAGCAAAAACTGTTTAAAATCTTTCAGCATATTTCTCTCCCAAGCGACTATTTAATTCAACTTCCTATATTTTATTCCTGGCCGCGATTAATTTCAAGTGAAGACGACGCCTTTAGCCATGGGCTCGTTATATTGCTTTTTGCAATCCCCTGTCGTACAATCGATTTAATCAGATAATATGCTTATTAAGAGATAGGAGGTTTTATGAAGAATAAGACTTTGATAACGACGATTATTATCGTAATCATTGTTATTGTGGCGGCCGTGATTTACCTATTTTACAAGAACTCAAATAAGCAATCAGCAACTGGAAATACAACTTCCAATATTGCCACCGAAGACGAAAGCCCAACCGATGACAACATTACAGCAACCAGTGCCGATGGAAGCGTTTCCCTTTCCGTCCCCTCCACTTGGAATGCTAACGACACCAGCATTTGGCCGACTGCCAATCTTGGAGTTTCAAATGCCGATAGTCATGAGTATGTCATTATCATTAAAAAACCTAAATCTGCTTATGCGGCCGGCCTGACCGTAGACCAGTTCATCGCAGGTGCAAAGCCGGTCTATGAGGCTCTACTCACCAGCCCGGTTTGGGGTCAGAGTTCCCCGTCTATTCTTGGAGGCCTCGACGGAAAAGAGATAAGCCTAAACGGTACTAGTAAAAAATCAGGTGAGAGCTTGCAATATTGGATCAATGTTGTAGAGGATAGCAGCAATTTCTATCAAGTTGTCGGCTACACATATGCTATCCAAGTCGACGCCAACCAATCAACTATCGAAGATATTTTGAACAGCTTCAAAGTCAGAAGCTAGCAGTAACCATCTCTCGTCTTGACGAAAGACTAATAGAATTTTAGAAGTTTACTTCTTTCTTTTTGCTTGGTTAAAATTGATAGCTGCGAGAACTAGGGATTTAAATTTAGCCTCCTCAACCTCATCCCCCTCGAATATATCAATGACTCTCCTCTGGTTGCCTTCAAGGCCGGCATTGAAAATCTTGTCGGGATCAGCGAGTGCCGCCCCATTCATGAAAACAATCTGAACCTTATTCTTGAAAATATTCCCCAAACAAATAGCCCCATGGCGCGACCAGACCGGCGACCCCATGTATTTCCATTCTTCAATAATCTCGGAATCAGAATCTAGAATCAATTTCCTGATCTTGGCCAACATGGCCCCTTTCCAATCCGGATTATTGGCTATTAAATTATCAATTTCTTGGCTTGGTTTCATATCAATCTCCTTTTAGATTTAACTTTATAATATCGATTTTTCGGCGATTACTCATTGAAATAATCTACAAACAAAAAGCCCGAGGATTGATTATGGAATGGGACTTGTTTATTTTTTCAAATATATTGAACTCTGGCTCTTATTGCTAAACCAGTTTATCACGAGCGCACCCAAGTATTAGTCAGGATGAGAAAATCCACTTTTACACGCCACCCTGTCATTCGCAGAGCAATTTGTAACCTTTGCGAGGTAGAAGACACATTAGACAAAACGTAATAAATAGATTAATATTCATTAACAAATATCCCCGAAAGCTGATAAGCAAGCAGTTGAAGTGTGTCCTTTAGTATGCTATAGCATACTAAAGGACACACCGGATTAAACTTGAGTCTATTTGGGCAGTCGGCGGTCAATGATTATGTGGCTTTTAGTGTGCTATAGCATGGTAAACGTCACATTGCTAACAGGAGGCAATTATTGCATGAAAGATGCGACTGTGCTTCCGATTGCCGGCCCTTACTTCTTGATGGCCGTACGCCAGAAGATGTTGACTATGATGACCACAACGACGTAGAGCACCACGAACCAAGTGGTCCTGCTTTTTGCAGAGAAGAAGAGAGACAAGATAGCTAAAGCCAGAGCAACATATAGTAATTGCAGAAGCCAGGTGCTAACCGGAACCCTTAAGAGCGTGTAATTGAGAATATTTTTCATACAATAATTATATCATACACATGCAATGTCAAAACAAGTCCAAATTGGCATCTCGCTTCAAATATAGTTTTCCTCTCATTGCGCCGGTTCGGAAGTTTGATAAATAATATCGTAACGTGCATAATATAACAAAGATAAATAAGATAGGAGGAATCATGGGAGCCGGAACAGAAAAGAGTGGAGGTCTGGAAGGTATGACCGCAAGAGACAAGCAAATGATGGGTCTTGACGGTACAAAGCCAGAAACCGCGGAGGGTCAGCCTGGTGCTGCGGATGCTCACGCCGACACACCAAAGGGGCCAGCAGGTGAAGAACTCACATTGGCCGAGTTAGATCGAAAACAATTCCACGAAGACACCAAGAGAATGTTTCAGGAAGAGCGTGAGCAAGGATTATAATTATATTAGAAAACCAAGCAATCCTTTACTCGGACATATCATTAGCCATTTGCAGTCAGCCATAAGTTATTAATTTCGAGTCTTTGCGTTTTTATGGAGTTAGTCGCTAATAAAATTTTTGATGTTCTGAAGCTTTTTCCTGAATCGGAAGCGGTAACAATTGCCGGGCAAGAGAAGGCTTTTTTGAAAACATCAACTTCACAACACGAACTTATGCAGATTACTCATGATGATATATCAATATTGGGCGTTTCTTTTAGCGACAAGCTTTTTAATAACAGAAGCTTTTTAAAAGATAATTTGGTCCAGAACATTCAGATAAAATATATAATTGACCAGCTTGTCTCGCAAAAATTATTTCAAAGAATAAATCATTTAGGTATAGGATACAGAGTTGCCTCTATTCAGGAAGAGAGAGATTTCCTGATAGCCCGGGTAAAAGAAACGGACATGCATCTATATGAAGAAGAGGCGGTAGAGGGGTCGGCATGGCTATTTATCGGCGATAGAGCCAATTGGCAAGATCCCATGGTTGAAATAGTAATTGTTGAACATACGAATGATAAGTGGCCGGAATATTGGCTTCCTCACTTTCAAATTGACATCGATACATGCTTGAACGGAGATGAAATTGAGAATCTGGTGAGGGAGGCCTTTGCGGGAAAAGTAAAACCGTTTCGGATGATCGAAAATGAAGAATTCATTATGTTGGTTAGATCCAGACTCGGAGTTGTCTCTGGAGTCAACATATTTTTGGACTTGGGTTTTGAAGGCAGAATGACCAGATACCATAGGACTAGGCTTCTAACAGAGCTCGTCTGAGTCTTTGTTTTCGTGTTTTAAACAATACCCCGCTCCTCGCCATCATGAAAAAAGCATCACCTGTGTGATGCATTTTTCATGGTGGAGCACGATATTAAAAGCGGAGGAAATAATAATGAACTCAAACGAGCACGTTTGTATTCCCAAGATATAGATTAAGTTGTTTTATCTTTTCGAAGAAGAGATATCTCACCACAAGTTACATATCCAAAAAACTAATTTTTAAGATAAGGACTTTCACTTTTTTCAATGAGTCGGACATGCCGCTCATTTTCCGGACTAAATGCTGGCGTTGTGGTGAGCACCATTTCCATTGTGCCAAAATAATGTATCCTTGTTTCCGGAGGTATGACAATTTGGTCTCCCGTTTCCACTTCCAATTTCTCGTCATTTAAGAAAAAAGCCCCCTTGCCTTCAAGAATAGTATAAATATACGTGCTTTTTATATCATAAAATTCCTGGAAATGGCCCTCGCGGACAATTACCTTGACAACATTCGCCGTAGATATACTTGTCGGATAAACAGTTAAGTCAATACCGTATTTATTAAATTTCTTCGCCTCTTTTTCAGTATATTTGTACTTCATGCACAAACCTTTCTCAGAATTCATTATCTAATTATAAGAATTACGCCGATTATACTAATTATGGCTCCGGCAATTTTTTGCCAAAGCTTACCTTTCTCTTGTAGAAATATGATACCAAATATCACCGTTACAATTATTGAGAGCTGACTTAATGGCCCAATCTGGGAGATATTCCCGCCCTTCTGATAGGCGTAATAAATAGTTACAGTGCCCAAAGATAGCAACAAGGCCGCCATCAAAGCTCTAATCAACCGTTTGGTCACTATGAAATATCTAATATTTTTCACAGCACGCATTTGGAAAACCGAGATGGTCAACGCTGGCAGCAAAAACGCCATACTTGAATACAAGAAGGTGTTAAAGTTGTTTTTTAATAGATAACCATCATTTACAAAGGCAAAACCATAGAAAAAGGATGAAATCAACAAGGTCACAGCCCCTTTGCTGAACTTGATTTTTTCTCCTTTTGAAAACGAGGTGATAAAAATTGCGCCAAATACGAGAACTGTGCCAATAACGCTAGAAACCGTTACATTTTCATGCAGAAAAATAGCTCCCCCCAAAACCATCCAGAAGATTTTAGTCGGAAGAAAGATTGCGGTACTTGAAGCTTCAAGTGTTTTAAGGGACCTAAACCAAAAAACATTTGCTAGCGAAAAAAGAGCAATCATTAGAAGAATATTCGGCCACAACTGAGCTAAATTATCTGGAAATTTTGCTCTGGCGACAATAGCAGTCACGCCAAGTATTAACCCGACTAGCAGCTGGAAAAAGATTGCGTAGGAGACAGGGTCGCTCTTGTCTTCCCTCATCGTTCTTCGCTGCAATATGGTCAGGGTCGACGAGCATAAGATACTTATTACGAGAAGTATGGTCCAGTTCATGTTTATATAATACCACATTAGTTTATGCCAGATAACCAAAATGCAGCCCAGGGATAATTAATTGTCCCAAGTTCGATTTGGGCAGATTCAAATAATACCGGGCCATTGCTGTAGTTGTTAGGGTTAACTCGACGAGATTTCAAGCGCTCGTACCTCGCTTTTCGACTTTCAATATCAACTCGACAGGATTCGGTCACGGATATTTGTCTACTGACAAATTCCGCTACCCCGGCTCGGCCTCAGCCAGGCCTCCGCCTTTCGAATCCCGTCTAACATATTCACCAATTAAAAATCCACCTTTAAGGTGGTTTTTTAATTGGTGGAGCTGAGGGGAGTCGAACCCCTGTCCAAAAGGTAGTCGTAAAATTTTCTACAAGCTTATCGACAACTAAATTTTCAAATTGATGATAAAGTTGTCGCAAAAATCATCAATCATATCCCTAGAAAATCTTAGCTTTATGCGCTAAGGAGTCAGATAAAGTGCAGTTCGAAATATGACATTCGGCCTTTTAGTTCGAACAGACTAAAAGCGAACGGTTGATGCAATTAAGCAGCAACTGGCGAGAAAGCAAATCCTGCAAAAGCAGTTTTTACTCTCTCTGAAAGTGTTTTTGCACTTAAAGTTTGCGCTGTTAAGGTCGCAGCTTACCTGCTTGCAATAGAACGACTAAAATCCTCCTGTCGAAGCCAATACAGCCCCACTGAATATGATTATATATAGTAGAGCAGAAATTGTCAACATCTAAGCTTCCCACTACTTTACGGTCGGTGATCTAAGTGAGGAAGCTTAGATTGGAGCCATCAAGACTTGATAAATATTTCAGGCTGTCCCGCACCTGTTGGGGGGGGGTGTGGAGAGCCTTTTTGCTTTATAAAATGGGAGAAAACTCAGCAAAATGGCTCAGGTGCGGCTCTATGTCAAGTAATGTGAGGCTCTATGTCAAGTAATGTGATAAAAGTAGACTAATTGGAATGAAAGCAAGCATTGCCTTTCTAATGTAATTATCAATATTTCTAAAACCATATGATAAGCGTTTAATAGTTTTAAGTTTTGTGTTGACTCCTTCGGTA
>CAINNR010000024.1 GCA_903851235.1 uncultured Candidatus Berkelbacteria bacterium
ACCGAAGGAGTCAACACAAAACTTAAAACTATTAAACGCTTATCATATGGTTTTAGAAATATTGATAATTACATTAGAAAGGCAATGCTTGCTTTCATTCCAATTAGTCTACTTTTATCACATTACTTGACATAGAGCCGCCAGACTATTGACAAATAAAGTAGTGTATGCTACACTGTGTCTGTTATCAAATATAGTGATAACCGCGAGCTTGTTGGGTGTGGAACTCTATCATATTCAACAAGCTCGCGCACTAACTGGTGCAGTGCCGCCAGCTCGCGGACTGACATCTTATGTGCGCGGTGCCGACGTTTGCCACGGCAGGGTTAACATTCTGGGGGTAAGCTTGACGAAGAAAGCCCTCGAATGCCTGTCGTCTAAGTAAAGCGGGATAGGATTGGCACCCTGAGCTCCCGTTGCGAAACCAAAATGTTTTGCCGGACAGCCCTAAGTGGCGACCGGATCAACAAAACAGAGAGAACGGTAAGGGTTCTCTTTGGCTGGAAACGGCCATAATGGGATCGTAATACACGCCAGAAGGCCCTACTGCCTTCTGGCCCGGACCATTTTCGCCCTTTCGAGGGCTTCAATTCTTTGGGTGTATGTTGGACCCAACTGCCTGGGAGCTACGCCGACTCAGTCGGCAGCCCAATGTGCAGCCCTGACCAGCAAACCCGAAGTCCTGCCAGGAGCGGACCCTGGATTACCCCATCTGCAGGGGGAAGCGCCTCTCTAGCGGCGCAGCATTGTTAGCCTTTACGGGAGCGATCCCTATCGAAGGGTTGCAATGGCTGGAGTAGCCTCAAGGGTATGAGGTTAAGGTGGCAATACTTAGCCTGCACACTACAGCAGGCACAATAATTACCGTCTTCGGACGGATGCCGGCTCGCTTTGTCACTGACTTAGCGAGCTTTTTTTATTCGGCTTTTGTTTGGTAAATTGATATGATATAATTTAATCAGAAATAAATCACTTGATTAAATTAATCATGTTAAATTATTTGCCATACATATTAATTTTTGTTGTTTTGATTTTTTGCGGAATCATAATCTATTTTGTTTTTCGCAAATTAAAGGAAATTGAAAACAGTAAAAATAATGACCAATCACTGCAGTTGATCAACCAAAATTTGAACAGCTTTTCTGAACGAATTAATGTTACAAATCAGGCAATCAACGAACGCTTGGACAATGCCGCAAGAGTTATTTCCGCCGTTAATCGCGAGCTGGGAACAATGTCGCAAATCGGCTCCCAGCTTAGTAATTTCCAAGAATTTTTGAAATCACCAAAACTTCGCGGCGGACTCGGCGAACAGGGATTAAAGGATATGCTGGCGCAATCTTTGCCACACGATTTATATAAAATGCAATATAGTTTTAGAAGTGGTCAGATTGTTGATGCAATTATCAAAATCGAGGCCGGCTTAATTCCAATTGATGCCAAATTTCCACTGGAAAACTTTAATCGTTTTTTAAACGCAAAATCGGCTGAAGAAAAAACCGACGCTAAAAACAAATTCCGTTCCGATTTTCGCGTCCATGTTAACGCAATTTCAAAAAAATATATTAATCCCGACGAAGGCACCGTTGATTTCGCCTTTATGTATTTGCCCTCTGAATCGGTTTTCTTTGAAGTCGTAAATTCCGAGCGAGATTTATTTGATTACGCCGCTAAAAATAAAATAATCCCCAGTTCTCCAAGCACTTTTTTCTACTATCTGCGAACAATAATGCTCGGGCTTGAAGGCAAAAGAATCACCGAAATGAGCCGAGAGATAATGAAAACCTTAAAATCAATCAAACAGGAATCACACAAATTCGGCGATAATTTGGGCAAACTCAACAGGCATTTATCAAATGCTAAAAGCACAATGGATACCGTCAACAGCGGCTACGCGAGTTTGGCAGAAAAAATTGATCATGTAGATGTTTTGGAATCCGATCAAACAAAATTATTAGAAGATGACACCAACGAAAAAATTCTTTAAAAAGAACCGAACACTTATCTTACTAGTGGCAATTTTGGTTTTGTTGTTGGCGATTTTTATCCCGGTTGAATTAAAAGATAAGCGTGTCGATAATAGCAAAACTGATAGTGATAAAAAATCAAATTCTTTGCCACCGGTGATTGTTTCCGACACCAGAAATAAAGTCGATGTACCGATTTTAATGTACCATCATATTCGAATTTATAATAATTCAGAAGATAAGATTGGTACAAATTTATCGGTTTCGCCAGAAAATTTCAAGTCACAGATTGATTATTTAAAAAGCAACGGCTACACAACAATAAGTTTTTCCGACTTACTTAATTATCCAAGCAAAAAATTGCCGGACAAACCGGTAATTATAACTTTTGACGATGGTTATAACGATGCTTACACCAACGCTTTTTCATTGTTAAAACAGAATGGCCAAATAGGAGTTTTTTATGTCATCAGTGGTTTTCTCGGTCGACCGGATTTTATGACAGCCAGCCAAGTTAAAGAACTCTCCGACAACAATATGGAAATTGGGTCGCACACAGTTGACCATCCAAGTTTAATAACTTTAAGCCCGACAAAATTATCCAGCGAACTAATTGAGAGTAAAAATTCGCTGGAAGCTATTATCAGCAAACCGGTAACAAGCTTTTGCTATCCTTCGGGGAAAAATAATACAACAGTTGACGATGCGGTAAAAACTGCCGGCTATTTATCGGCAACCACAACGTATTCGGCAATTAGCAACACTTCGGAAGATAAATATATACTGCCACGTTTGCGAATAAACTCAGCCGATTCGCTGAAAAGTTTTATTGACAAAATTCTAAATAAATAATCGCTGATGATTAAAAAAATTCAGGTTAATAAAACAGAAATAGGGGAGAGACTCGATATTTTTTTGCAAAAAAAAGTTGGCGATTTCAGTCGTAATCAAATTCAAGAGGCGATAAAAAACGGGGCAATTTTAGTAAACGGAATTGCTGAAAAATCATCATATAAAACTAGACAAGATGATAAAATTTCCCTCGATGCAAAATATTTCACTGTTTTATCAAAACCGGTTGAGTTAATAGCCGAAAAAATTGCTCTAAAAGTTTTATTTGAGGACGAATATATTCTGGTAATTGATAAGTCGGCCGGAATGGTGGTTCATCCTGCGCACGGAAATTTTTCCGGAACGTTAGTCAACGCTCTACTTGATTACACTCCGGAAATTGTTAAATCCAGAATGGATAATTCCGCCTACGCCTCAACTAGACCGGGAATAGTCCATCGGTTGGACAAAGACACCTCTGGTATTATTGTAGTCGCAAAAAATCCACAATCGCTTTCACAGCTATCTAAACAATTATCAGAAAAACAAATTGAGAAAAATTACATTGCACTAGTTTTTGGAGACACGGCAAAAAGCGGAGAAATCAAATCATATTTGGGTCGCGACAATAACAACAGAAAAAAGATTACTGTTACTAACGCGATTAGCGGGAAACTGGCGGTTACAAAATTTTTGAAAATACAGAAATACACTTTTAATAGTAACGAGCTGTCTTTATTGTCAATTAATATCCCAACCGGTCGCACCCACCAAATTAGAGTGCAAATGAAAAGCATCGGACATCCAATAATTGGCGATCAAACATATTTTACAAAAGATAGCAAAAATCTATCTGATATTATTGGGTTAAAGAGACAATTTTTGCATGCAAATAAAATAAAATTTTCTCATCCAACCAACCATAAATCCATGGAAATTGAATCAGAGTTACCGGCAGATTTGCAATCGATCATCGATAAATTGATGTAGTTTCATACTTTTTATGATATCGTAATACTTTTTTGAAAAAAATTTGACAGATAAAAAGGGTATATGCTAGTTTATTTATGCATATATTTTTTAATCAAAAGGAAATAATGGATCGCGAAAGAATTACAATTTCTATTAAAAGCGAAGTTCTACAAAAAATCGATCAAAAAATTGATGGCATAAAAATGCGCAATCGTTCTCATGCTATTGAATTAATCATTTCCGAGTCACTTGGAATAGCAAAAATTGAAACTGCGATCATCATGGCCGGTGGAAAAGGTGCAGTTCGATTAATCCCAACAATCGAAGCTTCAATTAAAACTTTACGGGATTATGGTTTAAAAGATATTATTATCGCCATCGGCTTTCTTGGTGATAAAATAAAACAAAATATCGGCAACGGTAGCAAATACGGTTTAAAAATTTCATATATAGAAGGCGGTGAGGGGACAGCTGGGGCACTGGGATTGCTAAAAGATAAAATCAAAAAAACTTTCATTGTGGTGAATTTAGACACAACGATTGAAATTAATCTTTCTGAAATAATAAAATTTCATGACAATCATCAACCGACCGCATCAATCGCAACTGGCGATCAAAAAACCATGAAGGGCTATTATATCTTTGAACCTGAGATTTTTTCATTAATTCCTGCCGGTTTTTCAATGCTGGAAGAAGACATCTTCCCAAAATTGATTAAAGAAAATAATCTATTATTTTTCCCAATGATTGTTTGAATTGACTTATTAAACCAAATAATTTATCATTGTTATTAGTATGAAAAGAATCTGGTATATCTTTGGTTTTATCATAATTATTTTGGCCCTGGTCGTTCTAATCGACATTCCAAAAGGACCAAAGTTTTTTGGTAAAGAGATAAAAACTCATTTGGGACTCGATTTACAAGGCGGAACGGAATTGGTTTATCAAGCCGACCTTTCCGGATCAACAAACAAAACACAAGATCTAAACAACTTAATGAGCGTTTTTCGCCAGAGAATCGACCGACTTGGAGTTGCTGAACCGACAATTCAACAGCAGGGGAGTGATCAGGTTTTAATTCAATTGCCTGGCGTCAAGGATATAAATCAGGCAATCGCCACAATCGGTCAAACATATCAATTGATGTTTATGACACAAGTAACCGATGCCACAACCGGCTCGCAGTTGCAAGATTATTATCAAAATAACTATACTTATCCCGGATATTGGCAACCGACAGATTTGACTGGGAAGGATTTGCTTTCTTCTGATGTTACATATCAAACTAATAGCTCCGGTGTCAGTACCAGCGAACCGGTGGTTTCGTTGACCTTCAGTGATGCCGGAAAAGCCAAATTCGACACTCTAACAAAGAATAATCTAAACAAACAACTCGCTATCGTTCTTGATAACAGAATAGTTTCGGCGCCGACAGTTCAGGCAGAAATCTCTGACGGTAAAGCAGTAATTACCGGGCAAAAAGACATTCAGGAGTCAAAAAAACTCTCCGATCGATTAAACGAGGGAATGTTACCAATTCCGGCAAAAGTTGTCGCTCAACAAAACGTTGGTGCAACACTCGGCGAGGACTCGATCAAAAAAAGTTTGACCGCCGGAATCATCGGTTTAATTCTAGTCGGATTATTTATGTTGATTCATTACAAATTACCGGGACTTGTAGCGGTGCTCGCACTTATTATTTATACCTTAATCGCCCTAGCGCTGTTTAAAATAATTCCGGTAACAATGACATTGGCCGGAATCGCCGGTTTTATTCTTTCTATTGGTATGGCGGTTGATGCCAATATTCTAATTTTCGAGCGAACACGTGAAGAGTTGCGGCTGGGAAAAGATATCGCCGTCGCGATTGAAGAAGGTTTTAATCGGGCATGGAACAGTATTCGAGATTCTAATTTTTCAACTATTCTGACTTGTATTATATTGTTTTATTTTGGCACCGGTTTGATTAAGGGTTTTGCGTTGACATTAGCAATTGGTGTTTTAGTCTCAATGTTTACCGCCGTCACCGTTAGTCGAACATTCTTAATTTTATTGTCAAGAACCAAATTAAAGAGATTTTTAAATGTATAATTTAGTCAAAAAACGAACTTACTTTTATATTTTTTCCTCGATACTGATTATCTTGAGTATTCTTTCGGTTTTTATTTGGAAGTTGAATTTCGGTATTGATTTTCTTGGTGGATCGATGATCGAACTTTCAAATAAAAATATTGCTAGTCAGATAAACAAAATTGATTCGGAAAGCGCTGCTGTTGGAATAACTGTTGATTCAGCCAGTACTTCCGGTAGCGATAAAATTATTCTTCGCACCCGAAACTTATCAACCGATGAACACAGCAAATTAATTTCCGCGTTGCAAAAAGATAACACCGGGCTAACCGAAACCAGTTATCAAACAATCGGACCGGTAATCAGTCGCGATATCACCAATAAAGCAATCTGGGCCGTTGTCGTCGCTTCTCTTGCCATAATTTTGTTTGTTGCCTATGCCTTCCGCAAAGTTCCAAAACCGGCTAGCTCCTGGCGATTTGGCCTAACCGCCGTTGCCGCTTTGATTCACGACTTGATAGTCACCACCGGATTTGTCTCCGTTGTCGGTCATTTCTACTCTTTTATGCAAGTCGACTCACTTTTTATCACCGCGCTTTTAACTGTCATGGGTTTCTCTGTCCATGATACAATCGTCGTATTTGACCGTTTGCGGGAAAATATGGTTCGCCATCCGAATGCCGACATTGAAACCTTGGCCAACGACAGTATTCTACAAACCATTTCCAGGTCAATCAACACATCCTTAACCACAATTATGGTTTTGTTGGCATTATTTTTGATCGGTGGCTCATCAATCAGTCACTTTGTTTTGATTTTGATTGCCGGTATCACTTTCGGAACCTACTCATCAATTTTCATCGCCACAATGTTGCTTATCAGCTGGCAAAACGCTTCTGCCAAAGCAAAAGTCAAATAATTAATTTGTCTGCAAACAAAGCAGGGGAGTAGTCAATTCTCTTTCCTGTTTTTTTATTTTCTGAGTGATAATAATTCAGCGTGATCAACACCAGCGACAATATTAAATGAAATATATTTCGTCATTTTAAAGCTGCAATAAAAAGTCTTTACAAATTATTAATTGTTTAATAACATCTATTTAGTCGATGGTGACGTCTAATTACGACCATCACTGCACCTTGATGTCAGCGTGGAACGGATTGTGCCCGCAACGTTGTGTCATCCGGCTACAGAATCGCGGGAGCACATATGTCCATACCACAGGTCCGGTTTTGTCCAACCAGCCTTTTTTTATCCAAAATTGTTTAATTAACATTTACCAGACTGGTAAAATAACCACCAGACATATAATTTATCAGCTAATGAATAATTACTCAAACTGGGGCATTCTAGGGTGTTTTGTAGGGCAAAACAGCTGATTCAAACACGGATTGTTATATAGAATGGAAGTACAGAAACAAAATGATACTGAATTCTGATAGATTAGAAGGTTTGTTAAAGTATTAGAAGAAAATGTGACAATGTCGCATAATGTATCTTATACGACATTATTTATGTTTGTTAGGCCACTATCAATATTTGAGCTTAATTCGTATTATTTATAAGGTTTAATTAATACAACAAATCCTCCAAAAAAAACCATAAAATATATCCTCTGTTTTTTCGTCCTTATATTTTTCTAGTTATATAATAATAATTTTTAAACAATTTTTCATATATAAATGAAAATATAAAAGTCCGAATTGTTTGCCCTCCCCTACCGAAAACAAAAAACGCCGGATAACTGGCGTTTTTAGCTTCGACTGATCTCGATTTATGTTATAAACTGACGGCAACACCTTCTTCAAGCGAACTTTCATCACTTGATGACTTGGCCTTGGTTTCCTCTGGCTTTTTTTCAGCTTCCGGTTCAACCTTTTTAGCGTCACCGCTATTCTTTATCGGGTCACTGTCGGCTTCTTTAACTTTGTTTTCAATATCAGTTTTTTTATCAGACGATTCACCGCTTTTGGTTTCAATTTTCAAATCAAAAGTTTTTTCCATTGTTTTAATCATCTCATCGCCTTTTTCATCGATAGTAATCCCCTGCTGGTCAATCATTTCCGGCGAAATTTTCTGCCCGACAAACCATTTCACACCACCTCTGGCGGTCTGTTCCTTGTAAACCTTGTCGCCTATCATATTTTGCCATTTTAAATTCCTAGGTCGATTATCCTCTCGAGTCTCTAGGGTATTTTCATTACCGGCTTTTTCGGCAACTTCCGGTGACAATACTGATGGTAGTACTGATGGTTGTGGTTTCTCAACTTCGACTGTCTTAACCTGGCTTGATTGTTCCGGTCGCTCAAAACGTTTATCCGGCATCCGATCGCCGGTTGACGAGTTTGAACGATTGGCGAAATAATCATTGGCCTCGGCTTTTAATTCCTCTGAAAGTTCCTGCGACTTTTCCATAATCATCGCCTCAACCTGAGCTCTGTCGCTGGAATAATTCTTTCGTGAAAGATCAATAATTTGTTCGCGGTTGCCACTTATTTTATCAACTGGTGGCAGTGTTCTGGCAGAAAATGCTGGCTTGGTGATGCCGTCAATTAAAAGTTTGATATAAATTTGATATCGATCGAGATTAACCAAATCATTGGCCTCAAAAACCGGCTCAAACTCTTTAACCAAAAAATCTGCGTCGGTGCCACCGACGCGAAAAGAAATAATTGTACCGGCATTGCCAAAAACCGCATCTCTGACGATCTCCGGCATCTGATTAATATACTGATTGGCAATGGTTAAATTCAAATTATATTTTCTAGCTTCAGAAAGAATAACAGCGAATGATTCGGTAGCGAAATTTTGAAACTCATCAACATAAAGGTAGCAATCAGGACGATGGTCGATGGTGACATCGGCGCGACTCATAGCTGATAACTGAATTTTTGTTATCATCATCGCACCTAAAAGCGCTGAGTTATCCTCGCCGATTTTTCCTCGCGAAAGATTAATCAACAAGATTTTTTCCATATCCATTATCTCTCTGATGTTAATTCTTGAATGCGGCTGACCAACGATATTTCTGATTGTTGCCGATGACAAAAACTGGCCGACTTTATTTAAGATTGGCGAAACCGCCTCTGTCCTGAATTTAGCATCGTATTGAGCAAATTCATTAATCCAGAACTCTTTAATTACCGGGTCAACAACAAAACTGACAACCTTTTCCCGAAACCGTTTTTCCGTCAGCATTCGCGGAATATCCAGCATTGTCGACTCAGGGAAATCCAAAAGTGCCAACACGGTATTGCGTAAAATATGTTCTAGTCTCGGCCCCCAAGAATCACCAAAGATTTTCTTAAAAATTCCAACGAAACCCGATGCAACCATACCTTTAAAATCATCCTCAACTTTATCAAGTAGATTGAAGGCAATTGGAAAAGCGCGATCGGCCGGATCAAAAACAATTACATCGTCTCGCCGATTATCAGGTACACAGGCCAAAACTTTATCCGCCAACTCACCGTGCGGATCGACTATAATAACTCCCCTGCCTTCAACCACGTCGTCAATTGCCATATTTTCAATTAACGTTGATTTGCCGGTACCGGATTTTCCGATGATATAACAGTGTCGTCTTCGATCCTCAATTTTTATACCGAATTTACGAAAAACATTTCGGAAATTTGATTCTCCCAAAATTGTAATATCCTTAGGATCAATATTTTCCGCCATCGGAAGGTTTGACGGCGTTTCTGCTTTTTTGCTTCCGGCCCAAACGATGTGTGGGGTCTCAACCGTTTGGTGAGGTAAGTGATAAATCGCGGCTAGTTCGGAAATATTCAGGACAAATCCCCTGTCTTCAAAATCGCGAGCCTTGTAACTGTTGATAAATTCACCGTCATTGATAACAATATCCGAGTGCTTAAAACCGTTGCCATTGGTAGTATTAAATTGCTTAAACGCCGCCGCTAAACTCTGGGCTTTCATTCGAGCGCTAGCCGGATCGTCGGACACGGCAATAAGTCTGATTTTTGTCTCAAAACCAAGTTTGACAATTTTAAATTCTATACTTTTTAGCGCTTCCTCAACTGGACCGGAAAGTTTTATTTCACCTGGTGCAGCGGCGCCTTCAATTTCGGCATGGGGGTTTAATGCCAGCTTGAAAAAATTTTTTCCAAATTCCTTGCCGGTTTTTACGATAGTTTTATGAAAATCTTTGAAACCGACAGTCTTATCCGTGCCCTTTTTCACTTTGTCAATATAATCAATCCCCCGCTCCTGCCATTCATCGCCAACCGGCCGGATAATAAACTGTAACCAAACTTCTTCGCTTGGATTGATTTTTGACATTACAGAAGTGATGCCGGAAAGTGGGTCAACTTCAAAATCGGAAAAAAGCTTGATTGGAAATACATCTTTTTTGTTTAACAAAAGCTCACACCCAGCGGAAAATTTTCCTGACAGATCGGTTTTTTCGGTGTAGTCCTCGACCACTCCAATTTCAACTGTCGGATATTGCGCGTAGATCTGTCCTTCAACAAAATCAACCAACTGCTTTGGCACATGAATATAGAACTGAACAAACTTATCAACCGAGACAATTTCAAAACTAACACTCGGTTGGAAAGGGGCTGAATCAGTGTATATTCCGTGCAACGAAGCAAACATTTGCTCGGCCGAAAGCGGAGCTTTTTCATTATTTTTTGGAACTTCGATCAGCAATGTAACGAATTCCTGTTTTTCCGTCCAAACCTGCTTATTTTGCTCCTGTGAAATTTTCCACCACAGATACAAAAAATACAGCGGCCCCAATATTAGTACAGCATAAATCAAATAGAGTATTAAAGTCATTGAAAATTCCCTCTCTACATCAATTATACATCGCAAGACAATAAAAAGTCCAATCGATTTACGAAATTACAATTTCTGATATATGTATCCGCCGGCAACCTTTTTAAACTCTTTTTTTGTCTGAAGATTAATGACAATTGTATTTCTTTTAACCTTGCGAGATTTATTCACCAGCTCGACTATTTCCGTTGAAGAAAGCGGTTTTTTACTATTTGTAAGAATATTTTTTATCACTTCGTAAACCGTTCCGTCGCTATAGCCCCATTCGCGAAGCGCATAAATTCCTCTGCCAATTAGAACAAATCTTTTGTCGGCAATTAATTCATTGTGAACGGTTGCCCGTACAACTCTTTTTTTGTCAAACTTCAGTGCCGCAATGCCTGATGTTATTTCGGTAAAATGTAACGGTTGAGCAGAGGTTTTTAAAACGTAATAGATTTTATCCCGAACATTTCTCGGATTGACCGATGGCCAAATCGCCAGCCCAATCATTTGATTTTTGGCTGTGATCAATTTGTTTGAAATTCCAACTATCGATAAAACAAAATTTTCATCCATTTGCCCTATCGCCGAAATCTCAGTCATCAGACCGCCCAAATTTTGTGGAATTTGTTCAGATTTAAAATATTCTATAATTTTGTCAATAATTGACAGGATTTTTTCACTTTTAATTTCCTTTAATTTCCAACCATTCTTTAATTTCCCGCTTTCGTTTATTTTCTCAATTCCTCGATCAATAGTGCAAAACAAGCGAATGTAACTTCCGGCAAACTTATGGTTTTTGGCAAAACCGAGTAGCTCTGCTGGAATATTTTCATCGATGATAATTCCGCCGTTGTTTTGAAAACTTTTTTCCACCAAGGAAATCATTTCGGCATACTTCTTTTTCAGTAAAGCCGATATTTTCTGCAAAGCGTTTTTTTCAATCTGGCGAACGCGTTCGCGAGAAAGGCCGAGTTCGCGACCAATCGCTGACAAAGTTTCTCTTTTGCCGGAAAAACCAAATCGACCAGAGATAGTTCTTTTTTCCTTTTCGTTCAAAACCAACATTAGATCGTTAATAATTTCGACCAAGTTTTTCCCTCGGACTAAATTTTCTTTTGTTTCTGCCATAATTTCCATTCTAATATTATATTAATTTTCGTCAATAATTATATTTTCCACCGCAGCCCAATCAGATTTTTCATTTTCCGGGATCAGACCAACAATTTTATCACCAGCTTTGGCTTTAAAATATGTGACAGAAGCGGTTAAAACATTGAAAAGTTGACCGTCAGCATTAATTCTCCAACCGTCGCCAAATTCCTCCAAAATACCGACAACCTTTTTCCGTTCAACCGGATTGATCTGTTTATAAACAAAACTACCATCGGGTAAGATCGTTAATTTCAGCAAGTCTCCGGTAACCAACTTTGATTTACTGGCATAATTGGCAGGAATCGGATAACTCTTTCCATCCGGTGAGACAAACCCCTCACCGTCAAAGATACCTTCAATGATGTTGTCTAGACTGGAGGTATCGATCCCAACTTCTCTTGCCATTTCTTCAATCTCAGTTTTAAAAATCAACGACTTGACGCGCCGAATCTGATTTTCAGCTAAATCCAACAGTTGTTTGATATTTACCAAGTCTTCTTCTGATGGTGCAGATGAATCTTTTTTGTTTAATTTTGCCATTTTTGTTATTGCATTGTTTATCTCTGATAATCATACAACAAAAGATTTTTTTTGTCAACGATTTTTCCAATTTAAATTTTAAAAAACTCTTTATAACTTTTTAAGGTGGAAAAAATGTTTCCCAATCTAAAAACCAGATTGAACATTTGGTTATTTGCTAGACGTTTGGATTTAAAAATTGCTAAAAACCGTTTTAGAGATTTTAGCCCATTGCCCCCTTGGCGTTCCCTTCCCCAATTCCCGGTAGATCAATGTTATGGATTTGCGATCGCTCGTTTATCTCTGATTCAACAACCTCTTTAGTGCTACCATATTTTAATCTTGACAATTGACGAATTGCTTCAGCCAGTTGTTTGTTACCATCAGGGTTCGGCGCAATACTTTGGCCGTTGAAAGCCGGCATCGGTGCATTGTCAATTAATTCGCGAATATAAAAGTTAAATTTGTCGATATTAGTCAGGTCATCAATCGCCAATGGCGCAAACTCCTTAACTAAAAATTCGGCATCGGCGGCGCCGACACGAAAAGCGATTAGGTTTCCGGCGTTGCCAATGACCGCATCACGAGTTTTTTCATCAAGTTGAGCGATATATTGATTTGTAATATGGAGCGCCAATTTATACTTTCGAGATTCAGACAAAATTGTGGCAAAAACATCAGTGATGAAATTTTGAAATTCATCGACATAAAGATAAAATGGCGTTCTTTCATCTTCCGGTTGATCCTGGCGAGAAAAAGCGCCGATTGCAATCTTAGAAACGATAATCATTCCCAAAAGAAAAGCATTTATTTCGCCGATCAAACCTTTTGACAATTTGCAAAGAAGGATTTTTTTGCCATCCATCACCTCACGAAAATCAAAGGCCGATTTCGGCTGACCAATAATATTGCGCATCATATCATTGGTCATAAAACGACCAAATTTTGAGGTGAAGTAATTTAGCATCTCCGATTTATGAAAGTCGGATGTTTTCGCCATTTGCTTCTCCCAAAACGATCTGACGACCGGGTCGGTAACATATTTCACCCGATCCTTCTCAAAATCAGGATCGGTAAAAAGTCGTGGAATATCAATAAGAGTTCCGCCGTCGGGATGAGCCATCAAAGTTAATGCCGCATTTCTCATCCAATGCTCAAACTGCGGTCCGACGATACCGGTCTGGTTCGGATCAAATAATTTGTAAAAAATTTGAATTGCTTCCTGGACCAAAAAATCCCGTTGCTCATTGGTTTTCCACTCAAGTAAATTCAAACCCATCGGCCGCTCTGTGTCAGATGGATCAAAGATGATAACATCCTCGGCTCGCTCTTTTGGTATATGCTCGAGTATATACTCAATGGCATCACCATTCGGGTCAAGATAAGCCACGCCCTTACCGTCGATGATATCTTGCAAAATAGTATTTTCAAATAAAACGGTTTTACCAACACCAGTTTTTCCAACCATATAAATGTGACGCATTCGATCTAAATCCTTAATCCTGATCGCTTGCTTCTGACCACGATAATTGGTTTCCCCAACAATAACACCTTCTGTCGGCATCTGCGGTGGCGGTGATTCTTTTTTCGAATATACCCAAGCAATATTCGGTGTTTCAGTAAAACGATTAGGCAAATGGAAAAGAGAAGCAATTTCTTCTGTATTCAACAACATATGCGGTTCACGGCCGTATATGCGATAGATGTAATTAGCCACAGTTTCTCGTAATTTTTTAGCTTTTTTGAACTTAAACCCGTTGTTGTCTGGGGCAAAAAATTGCGAGAACGACGAAGAGATGGTTTTTAAGGTATTTTTTGCCAATTCGGCTGTTGGCGCAACAGCAATAATTCGCACCTGGGTGTCAAAACCGGTTTTAGCTCCCTTTTCCGCCAACAATTTTAGCTGTTGCTCCTGAATTGGATTCAATCTAAACTGGTTTTGCATCTGCTTATCTTTTTCTTCGTCCATCAGCGATTTACCAGTCGCAGATTTACCAACATCACCCAAAAATTTGAAGAAGCTCTCCCCCATTCTTTGATTAAATGATGATGAATAATAGCTGCCGGATTTTCCAGCCTGAATGTTTTTTGCAACCTTATCAAGCGCGAACCTCCAAGTATTGTCGGTCGGTCGGATCAGAATTTGCATCGCCGCGTTCTGCTCTGGCCCGAGTTTCGACAAAGTGTTAATAATACTGTTTATGGGATCATATTCCAAATAACGATAAGTTTTTATCGGAAAAAAGAATTTCTTTAACAGTCGTAAATTTCCGGCAGCAATTTCGCCTTTCATCTCCTTAAAAATTGAGTATCCCCTATCGTTATCAGTTTCCAAGATCGCATCCGGATATTGAGCCAAGATATTCTTTTCTATCGCGTCGCGAAAAATCTCCGGCGCGCCGATGTAAAAAAATACCAAACCTTTTTTCGACACAATCTCTAAAGAAATATGATCTTGGCCAGAAATCTTCCGTCTGAGATTCGGATCAAAAAGCGATTCAATATTTGCCAAAAACGGTTCAATCACAGCGGCCAATTCGCGAAAATCCATTTTCTGATCGTTCTCTTCAGCAAACCTCTCCTTCGGAATTGAAATCTTTAGCATTGCCCAATTCTCGGTTTTCTTCAATTGGTTGGAGTATAAAATTACTCGTTGCAAATATTTGTACAAAAAGTATATTCCAACCGCGATAATAATAACGCCAAAAACCCACCACCAAATATAGTTGGTGCCGGTTGTTGCCGACGAATTATAATTGTAATTATTCAATCCCCTCCTTACAAAATCAAGTATGAAATTGGGAGAATGGAGTTTTCTACCCCTTACTTCCAAACTGTTCTTCTAATTGTGCCGCACTGAATGCATCAACACGACCCGACGAATCATCTCCGCCTCTGACAAAACTATCGTAGCCTGAGGCCGCTTCTACCGGATTTTCTGCTGGCGTCTCCCCCTTTTCGCCTGCGGCTTCGGCTTGATCAGCAGCTACCACTTCCGGCACCACAGCAATTTGCTGGACGATTTGATCATCAGCTAAACTAACATCCTCTGAAATAACTTCTACACTTTCAACCGCTTCAGTCGGAACGACTTCGGGTGTCGTAACCGGTACCACAGGAATCTCTGGCACTTCAACCTTTCTGCCATCTTCATAAGTGTCAATAGTTTTTGGCTCTTGGTCAACTAAAACTGTGTCAGCTACAACCGGAGTCATTCTGTGTGGCTCATCAGTCTTAGCCAAATTTGTTGAGCTGTAAATCTTTTCCGTGGGTATATCATCTTCGATTGGCTCGGCGGTGGCAGTTGGTTGTAATAAGTCAGGTGTTGCCGTTTGCGATTCAGGTAACACTGAATCGGCAGTTGCAACTTCCGCAGGAAGTTCGGAATTGACGACCAATGGTACTTCGGCTAACTCTCCTGCTAGCAACTCTGCTGCTAACAACTTTTTCTCCTTCGGTGGCATTGTTGATAATTCTTCTTTGAATCCAAAAAGCGCGTCTGGATCACCACTGGTCTTATATTTTTCAATTAACGCACGAGCATCAACCATTTTTTACCTTTGCAATTATTTCGCTCCGAACTTCCATCAATTCATTGGCAATTTTTTCCTCAACGCCAGAAATATTCGCTGACAAAAATTCAGTAACTTTCGATTGATCGCCACCTTCAATAATCTTATCTAGCTCTGCAACTTTTCCCTCCGGCAAATAGATCAAGAGCAAATTAATTATTCGGTCATTTACAAGTTTAGCCAATTTCTCTTCCGCCGATTTTTGCTCCTCGGCCGGCATTTTATCGAATCCAAGTTCAGCAAAAAGCCGAGTATTAAATTCTGCCATTAACATATCGGCGTTCCCCGCCTCCGGTGGCGCTGTTTGAATATCATCGCTCATACTGTCTCCTTTGGTTTTAATTCGATTGAGATATTAAAAATCCGACCGCTTTCTTTGTGTATATTTCTATCGACAAATTTAATTTCAACCTTCGTATTATACAATTCTTTGCCCTCTTTAACACCTAGTTCACCACAAATTCTCTTTGCACACTTGGGTTCAATAATAAATGCTTGCCTATTTCCTGGTATTGTTATGGCTAAATATTCCCTGTCACGAATCATTTTCGCCACAAAAGTCGCTGGAAAATATTTATCCTGCTCTTTTGATTCTTCAATCATCTTTTCGACCAGTTCAACATCGCTTCCAGTTTTTTTCTCTTCAGGAGCTTTTTTTGCTTCCTCCGGCCGAAAGATAAATTGAATTTTTGTCGCTTGATCCAAATGTCCATCTTTGGTCAAAAGATCGGAGAATTTAAGTTCCGGCAAAATATCCATAGATGATAAATCACCCTCGTCGGAGTAAAATTGCAAACTACCATCCGGCGCTAAACCTTTAACTTTAAATGTTCGATCCTGTCGATATTTGAAAAACCGAACTTCTTGACCTCCCAAACTTTTTTTTGCCTCTTCGATATTGCGATTTTTCTCCGCTTCTTTTGCCGCTTCTTTTGCCGCTTTTTTCTCTGCTTTGTCTTTAACTTTGGCTTCTTCCTCAGCTTTATGTCGCACTTCCTCAGCTTTCAACCGCGATTCTTCAGCCGCTCTCTCCGTCTCCGCTGTTTCTATTTTTTGATTCTGAAAACTTTCCACCGACTGTTTATCTGTTTCTGTCCGCGATTTAATTGCCGTATCTACTCCCTTTTCAGCCCGTTTCCCAGTCAAAGTTCCGACAACCCCACCGGCGGCGATTCCGGCAAGTCCAACTACACTCGCCATTTTTGCTGTCGCCATCGCTAGCGCTTCTTTCGTACCGGAATGTAAAATTTCCTCTGCCAGAGTCGGAAAGGATAAAATTCGGCTCTGGACCTCCGGTGTCGCCTGCAAAAATGCCTGACGATTTGTGGCGATAAAATCAGTTAATGATTTACTGTGTTCCGTCACAGCCGACAAATCAACATTATTTTTCGCCGCTTCGGCAACCAAATTATTCGCCGATTCACCGGCTCTAATGTGTTGAACAAATTGATTAAAATTTTCCGACGAAAATCCATGAGAAATGGATATCGTATCCCTTGGAGTCAGAGGTAAATTCTCTCCCACTACCCGGTTAATAATCGTATCTTGGCCTTGCTTGTGAATATCCTTTAACCTGCTAATTTTATCTAACAAATCACTGTTTTCTTTACTCTGTGCTGATACTTGATGATGACCGGCTCCGGAAAAATGTTGATATAGCCAACCAAATGCCACGCCCGACACTGCTCCGATTGCCGCGCCTTTTAATGCCGCAGCCCAAATTTGTTTCTTATTTTCGGCTGTGATTTTTTCATATAAGTCCTTATACTCTTCGCTGGCGCCGGCGGCAATATTTTTGCCCAAATTCTCCTCGGTTTTTTCCATTTCATCAAGCCAGGCCAATCCGGTTTTCTCTTCGGATTCTGTTCGCTTAGATATTTCACTGCTGATCATTCGAAATTTTCTCGCCATATCCAATTTTTCGATTGCGCCACCGCGAACTTTTCCACCGCGAATCGCTTGCTCCATTACACCCAACGCCATTGCCAACTCGGAATCGCTTTTATCACCAAGATTAGATGACTCCAGGTCGGCAAGCCCTAAATTTTCCTGCCAGCTCTGTGCCGATTCCAGCTTGTTTCTGCCAGCGACACCACCGGCGACACCACCGGCGACACCACCGGCAATTCCACCTACAACCGGCGAGGATAGAGACAACGCTCGCAAACCAGTGACTGCCACCATGCCAAGTGCTGATGAAGTTAAAACTTTTGATGCCTTTATACCTTTTATTGATAATTTTTCATCAAGTTGAATCAAGAATCCCTTTAATCCCTGTCTCGACTCTAATACTTGCCGAACTAAAAACGCGTCGGCGGAAAGCTCGTCAAGAGCTCCGGTTAATCTCTCTGGCTGGTTTTTAATTTCTGTTTTAATCACTTCGGTTTCAGCTGATGTATCATCTCGCCAATTTTTCAAAACCGCATCCTCTTTTGGCGGTTTGACCGGCTTTTGAGTACCAAGCGCTTCGTCAAGCTTTTGTTCAATGCCGTCTAATCCATCGGCACCACTGCTATTAAAACGATTAATGATTCCTCTGGCCCCCCTCAATTTGTTTGTCTCTTCACTTCCCTCTGGCATTTATCCTCCCTAACTCTTGCTTCAATATATACAGTATACAATTTTTTTAGAATAAAAAAAACCGGGCACTCTATACGAGTAGTGCCCGGTACGGATACGACGTTCACGGCGTCGGCAGGGTTACTTCCGGTGTTCGGGTCCCCTCTGCCTCCATTTCACCAAGACCGCGGTAACCTCCGGCTGAGACGACGAATTTGACGTTGATCTTCCCTGTTCCGACAGCTGCAAACCCAGCAGCCCCTTCGGCGAACCGTCGAGCGAAGAGCCCGGCGTTCGCCCTACGGGCGGCCATCGTCCAGCCGATAACGATTGCCGCGATTGCGGCGAACCCCACAACCGTCAGCAAAATGATCTCCAGAGGGGTCATTACGCCCCTCCCTTCTCCCGCCGTCACGACGGGTTGAGTTTGTACGATTGGCGGTACAACCGCTACCGGCGATGCCGGCGATGCGACTCGTAGAGCGTCCGACCGCAGGACGTACCTGTGATCGTTTTCTCCTTGAGTCTTGAATCCAACGTCCTCCAGCTCAGTGAAATACCCTGAGTGGAGATACACCTGGGTGTTATGATACTGACGCCCAAGTGAGACGATCTGCTGGCGCAAAACTTCCGCGCCGGCAATGTCTCCAGACCTCAGGGCGCAAACCCTGCGGACTTTCAGTACTTCTACGACTCGAGCGACCGTAACGGATTTCTCCGTCGGTCTACTCGGCACTGCCGGCTGAGGCACGGCCGGTACCGGTTTGATAGCTGGTACACCAGGCGGAATCGCCGGAGCGGTGACAACCGGAGCCGGCGAAACAACCAACGGCTGGCCATCCGGGATGAACGGCACGGCGGAAGTCGGAGCAACGGCTGCGGTGACCTCTTCCGCGTTCACACAGTTTACAACCAACATCAGTCCGACGATGGCGACGATCATGCTGAAACGCATAATCGATCGCCTCCTTTCATTTTGCCCTATTCGGGCGAGTCTTCGCCCATCAGGCGTTTTTTCTTCCAACAAGTCAACAAACATAACAATTGAAATTCGCTGACTAGTTGAAAGAATATAATGGCATGTTATCACGCCTTTTAAATGTACATTTGCACTCCCGATAAAGAAAATGCGCAAGGTGCTGCTTCTGGGTGGAGGGGATACCCTGAAGCAGCACACTGCGCACTGAAAGACAAAATCCCTCACCAATTGCCATAACGATTCATTGTAGCATATATTAAAAAATTTGTCAAGAGGCTTTTGGCTCTATGTCAAGTAATGTGATAAAAGTAGACTAATTGGAATGAAAGCAAGCATTGCCTTTCTAATGTAATTATCAATATTTCTAAAACCATATGATAAGCGTTTAATAGTTTTAAGTTTTGTGTTGACTCCTTCGGTA
>CAINNR010000025.1 GCA_903851235.1 uncultured Candidatus Berkelbacteria bacterium
CTCCTTGTAGTTAAGTGATATTTCCTACATTCAGTCTACCTATTTTTGTTTTCAGCTCAAAATGAAGCTGAAACTACCACACTATTTAGTATAGAGCCTGTATGCTATTGACATTCTATAAAAAATGTGCTAAACTCTTATTAATCAAGAAAAGGGGAAAAAGGAAAAGGAGTGGGAAACCTCCTTTTTTGTATGAACGGAGTGTATAAACTGATCTGTGGGTAGAAATATAGCTGGGATTTAGGGATCTATGGGTAGAAGGATTTTTAAACTAGCGGCAGTTCGGCCCCATAAACAATGCGGGCCAGACGCGAAGTTGCCATCTACTTCTCTCCTTTTTCCTGGCTATGTTTCTGCCTGCGGTTGTATCAAAGCACGGCAGGAGAGTACACAAGCCTGATCAACCCATCGCGGGTTTCAGGATAAGACGAAGCCCGCGAGGGCAAGGGAGGCCATTTAAATGCGTCACATCGGATGGTTGATGGTAGTTGTGATGTTGGTCATTACCGCTTCGGCGGTTCTGGCTGCGGATGGCGTGGAGAAGGACACGCTCGGTGTGGTGGTTCGGGGAATTGCCTCGACACCACGTGGGATCGACTTCTGGGGATTCAACTCCCGTGAAGAGGGCGAGTCGTCTGAGATCGCCTTGCCTCAGGGCTGCACACTTCGGATCGCTTTGGATCCAGTGCAATCTGACGCCATGAAGTCGTTTCAGTTGTTCATAGGTTGGAACGGTAACATCACACGTGGGCAAGATGGAAAGCCATGCCCAGTCGAGGGTTGGCAAGATGTAATGCCTCGGCTCGGCCCCAACTCCTTGGTGGTTTACGGCGTCTACAAGGACGCCAACAGGAAGTCGGTGCCCTTCGTGACCATTCCCATCCTCGGGTGGGATTTGGGACACAAGGTCGCCAAGATGGATCAGAAGTCGGCCGAGTGGTTGGGTGTTGCCATCGATGGTTATGATGGCCCGCTCGACGCGAAGCCGATGGCCGCTTTCACACGAGCAATGAACTCGTCGGGTCGGCCCATGGTAGATCTGCTCAGCGAGCAGCCCGCCACGGTCACACCAATTTGTGAAGTGCCTGCGCCTCAGCGGATTAATGAGCTGAAGCGGCTGCGCGACGTCGCCCAATCTGAACTGTCATGCCTTCAGAGACGCGTCAACAACGTCAATGGAGACCTGATGGACCACGAGAGGGAGACTGGGAAGCAGTTCAATGAGGCAGGCAGTTGGTTGAGTGAACTGACGATTTCGATCACTGCCGCCAACGCTTATCTGGCGGGACTCGACAAGAGCCTGGACACATACCAGGCCAACGCCGAGGCAACCAAAGAAAAGACGATCCAGACAGCCTCCAACCTGACCGATCACGAAACGGAGGCGGCGAATCAGTTCAAGAATGTCTGGGAGAAACTTCGTGAGCTCGTAACATTCACGGAGTCCGCTACCAAGCGGATTGACACCCTAACCTCCGATCTGCAGACGATGCGGAACGATCTTGGTCGCACCATGGCCCGGGTCGATACGAACAGTCAGGGAATCGCAAATGCGGAAACTCGTCTGACAAACATCGAGCAGACTCTTGCTCGGGCGCTTCCGCCGAAGCCATTTCGCGTTCAGTGGGTCACTGGCAGCGACCAGCAGTGGGGCGGGAAGGTCTATCTTTTGTGCTCGGATGGGAAGCAGTATGTAATCCCATCCGGCAGCGCGGAGTGGACCAACCCCAATGGATCTCCGTTGCAGTTTAGCTGGCGCCTTAATCAGCGCCAGTGCTGGAATCCGGTTAGCACTGTTGTGCAAGCCGGGCAGTTGTACAGCATACAGATTCCTAACGATGGAGGCGCGAAATGACGCGCATTCTGACTCTGGTGGGCTTGGTCGTACTGTTCGTCTCAACGGCGGTCGCACAGGTGCCCGAAGGGGCACAGCTGGCAGCATGCCAGTCGCCGGCGGTCACATCGACTACAAAGGTTCCTGTTCAGCATGTCCCGAAGCTTCGGACGCTGACTGGGGACGAGGAGAAAGCAATCCAGATCTATCTAGACGCTCACCCAGATCTGGGTTCTGAGCGTCAAGTGACAGACAATGCCATACGGTTTCTGACTGCTCTTGGCCAGTCCCACTTCCCTCTGACGCGAAAACCGTATGAGTACGCGGTTGACTACCAGATCTTCACACAAGGGTTGGGTCAGGTTGACTGGTACGTCAACCTGCCTGGAGCGCGCGATTGGCCGGAGTTCACTCCGGTCGGACCAGCTCCGCCCATTGTGCCACTCGGGCTGACGCCACTTGGTTGCCCGGGTCCCGACCTTGTTCCCGTTGTTGTTGGGGACACGCCGCCTGCTCTCACTGTTCACGCTCGCGCGTCGCTCGAACTCAAAGACGCGCGGCGGCCATGTATCAACATGTTGGTAACCGTCGCCGATCGATTGCTGACGAAAACGTCGATCTACGGTGAAGACAAGCCACTCGACATGCCGGCCTTGCCGGAAGTCTGCGAGGCACCGGTGCCCTTGTGTCAGCCAGTCGCAATGACTCAGCAGACAGGGGTCCGACCGCTTGGCGCTTCTAATGAGGCCAATCCTGAAATCAGCAGGTCCAACTTGGATCTCCTGATATACTGGCAGATCGCGAGAGGGAGTCGACAGAGTCAGTCTCAGTCGCAATCCCAAACGTGTACACCTACCAGCCCGACCTGCCCGCCTGGGGTGGCGCCGCCGCCCCCACCGGTCGGTAACACGACCGCGCCGACTACGCCACCGCCTTTGGGCAATGGTGACGGCTGGGGCGGATCACACCAACCGCCTGCTCAGAAAACGCCCCAAGGCGTTGAAGGCCACAGTTGGGAACCGAAGCCGCCGTCCGCCGAATAGGCGACGGCAAGTACTGCCGGGAGCAACGCATCATGCGAAGCTCCCGGATTTATCCAAACTTACAAATAATTGCAGGTTTGGAATAAATTATTCAAGATAAGATTTGTAATGAAAAGGAAATTTTTCTTGACAAAGTAAAAGTTATATGGTATATATTAATTATAACTTAAAACTTAAAAGTTAAAATAGTAAATACAAAATTTAAGAAAGAATCTTAATTGGCAGGGGGAAGGAAACAAATGAACATCGGAAAAATGATTTCAAAAGTTGGGGCGAGCGTTAAAGGTTTTGTATCAAACAGAAAAAAAATGATTGTAACAGTTGCCGTTGCGACCGCATTGGTTGCCGGGTTTTTCGGTTTGCAGAGCTATAAAAACGCTAAATCCGCCGGAAGCCCGAGATTCAATTTCTTGCAAGGCGATGCCGAGATGCTTCGGGTTTCGAAGTCAACCGAATCAACTTGGGCTGATCCAATCAGCGCCAATGTCGGCGACAAGGTTTCCTTTTTGCTCTATTTTCACAACGGTATGATTGACACTACTGCTCATAACACCAGGGTCAGAGTTGATTTGCCGGTTGACCAAAGTTCAACATTGAAAATGGCCAGCTACATTTGGTCGGACGAAACTCCGTATATTACCGACACAATTGTTGATGGCAAGATTGTCGGTCAAAGCGGCGCGACAATTAATTTACCTACAAACGCCAGAATTTCGTATATACCCGGTTCAACGATGATATTTAGAAATGGCGCCTCGGTTGGAACTCAAATCGCCGATGGCATCACGACCAATTCCGGTGTTAACATCGGTGACATTAACGGTTGTTGGCAGTATTCCGGCTATGTTTCTTTTCAGGCTAATATATACGGTGAATCAAACTTGGTTATGAACAAACAGGTTGCTCATGCCGGTGATACAAACTGGCAGGAAGAAATTGCCGCCAATCCCGGCGACGAAATCGCTTACAAGATTGGTGTCAGAAATAATGGCGATGTCGATGCGACTGACGTCAGCGTAAAAGACATTTTGCCACAGTATATGACTTATGAGACCGGTACATCTTTCGTATATACTTCGGCTCATCCTGAAGGCATAAAACTCGCCGATACCTTGTTTGGCAACGGTGTTTCACTTTCAACAATTATCCCGGGAGACAACGGTGTAGAATATATTGTCTACAAAACCAGAATTTCATCGAATATACCAACCGGTTCGTGGGAGTTAATCAATACGGCGCGAGTATATCAAGCCGGGGTTGAAAAAGCCCAGGACCAAGCCAAAGTCGTTGTAACCGCAAATCGCGGACTTATCATCGACAAAAAAGTTTCCGATGGCAATGGCGGTTGGGTTGAGCGAAATTCAGCCAAGATCGGTGACACGGAAACATACAGAATCATAGTCAAAAATACCGGTAATGTTTCGATTTCAAATGTTTCAGTCAAAGATATAATGCCTATGTTCGTAAATTATATCGCCGGTTCAACCAAAGTTGACGGCCTGACTGCAAACGATCAGATTGTGACAGCAAACGGTTTGTCGATCGGCGACATCGCCGCCGGCGGATCAAAAATTATTGTCTTACAAGGTCGAATATACGGTTGCCCTCCGGTTGGTGGTTATAACCTAACCAACACCGGTTATACCTGGGCGACCGGCGTCAACGAGATCAGTGATATTGCGATTACCGTCGTCAATGTCTCGGCTCCGTCGGCACCGTCTAATAAGTAATTAGTTAATATAAAATAAAGGAAAAAAATGAACAAATTTAAAAAGTTTCTAAAGCGATTGCAACCGAAAGCTAAGTATATTCTTGGTATTTTGGGAATCGCCGCAATTGTTTCACAGGGTGCTTTTGCCATGACTAAGCTTTCAGCTACCGGCCCAAGATTTAATTTCTTGCAAGGTGACTATGAAATGTTTCGTGGTGCAAATGTTACCGCCGGCGACACCGTCCGTAAGGACCCGATTTCCGGTACAAGTGGTGATGTTTTCGAGGGCCTCATCTATTACCATAACGGAATAGTTGATACCACAGCCGAAAATACCACGGTTAAAGTTACGATCCCGGCAAAAACGGTTAACAAAACCGCGATTTTGGGCGCTTCAATATCTGCCGACAACGCCGCTACCATCACTGATACAGTTGTTGATGGCAAAGTTGTTGGACTCTCTGGCCTGACTGTTAACTTGAATCAAGATGCAAATCTTGCTTTGGTTGCCGGATCAGTCAGATGGTATCCGAATCAGCAAAGCAATCCGGAAAATATTCCGACAGTTTTGCTAAACGGCCAAACCGGAAACGAAATTGTTGGTGCCAACGGTTTAAATATCGGTGGAATCAATGGTTGCTGGAATTATGCCGGTTACGTTACTTTCCAGTTTAAGGCGACACCGATTACAAATGTTTCACTAGATGTCCAAAAAACAGTCCGAAACGTTACTACCGGTGAAACAAATTTCGTCGAGCAAACAAACGCTTCTGCTTCAAACATCGTTGAATTCAAAATCAACGCTGTTGACACTGGCAATAAAGTTGCCGATAATCTTATCGTCAAAGACACATTGCCTGCCGATTTGACATTTGTGGCTGGTTCAATGAAGATCGCCCGCAATGGTGCGACTTCAGCTGAAATAGTTTCAGACGCAAACGCGACTTTGGTTTTCGGCAACGGTTGGAATACCGGTGACCTTGCAATTGGAGCGACAAAAGCTGACACAATCACCTTTCAAGCTTCTGCTCCGGCGAATATCGCCAGTGAACACATAGTCACTAACACGGTTAGAATTTCCTCAAACGAAATCTCGGCTTCAGATGAAGCAAAGGTTAAATTGCTGCAAAACACCTCGCCGTGTATTGTCTTGAATAAGGACGCGAAAAATTTGACAACCGGCCAAATTGCGGTTGCAAATAATGTTAGCGGTACGGTGATGAAAACACTGGACGCCAAGCCTGGCGACACAATCGAATATACTTTGACTACCAAAAATACCGGCAACGCCGTTTCAAACGGTTATGTCATCAAAGATGGTATCAACGATATTCTTGAGGAAGCGAACTTTGTTTCAGCTTCAAACGGTGGAACAGTTGTCGCAACCGGACTTGCCGGAGACAACGCCAGAGAAATTCAGTATGCGGCCGTCAACATTGCTCCGAATCAACCGATTACCCGAACATTTACGGTTAAAGTTATGGATCCGCTACCGAACAATCCTGCGAGTGGAAACGATTATGACCACAAACTTTACAACCTTTATGGTGATAAAGTTTTGGTTACGATTTCAATTCCAACACCGCGGGTTGTTACGCCGATTCTGCATATTGGCAAAACCGTTCGTGACTTTACCATCAACGAGCTGAATTTCAGCAAGAGCGACACAGCTTATGCCGGCGACACTTTGGAATATATGATTGCTTTCTCAAACACCGGTAACGGCCCGGCCGACAGCGTGCTTTTCTCTGATGTCATTCCGGCCAACACCACATATATTCAGGGTACAACTGTTATTTCAGTTAATGGTGGAGCCGAGCATACAATGGCCGATGGAATTGTCGGCAACGGCGTTTTGCTTGACAGCATCGCTGCTGGTGACTCGGGTTATATCAAAATCAAAGTTGTAACACAAACCAATATCGCCGCTAACACGGTTTTGACCAACACCGCCAATTTGACTGACAATGGTGTTACAATTTCTGATACCGCCCTGACCACAATCAAGGTTCCGGTTGTTATCGCCAAGGCGACACTGCCGAAAACTGGCGCTGACAGTACTTCAGTTGCGGCAATTATTTCAGTTCTGCTTGCCGGCGCATCGACTTTGATTGTTCGCCGATTCGCTTAAGTTTCGACTTATAACAAGATCTGATAGTGTGTCTTTGGACACCACAGTGCGTTAAAAGTCGAACGTAGTTAGACTTATAGGGAGCATTATTTTGGGGGATTGCTCTGTTTAAGATAGAAAAAGGCTCGTCTTTACCGGCGAGCTTTTTTCGTTGTTAAATATTTCATAATTGCCTTTGTCATCCTCGGGCTTGACCCGGGGATCCACTAATAGTAGATTCCCGCCGGAGTTTACCCTGTGGGCGGGAATGACAAGTCAGCAGTTTTGTATTTATGGTATTGACAAATTGGAAATAATAGTATATACTGGTAACAAGCTGCGTTTCGCGGCCAAGTCGCACCTCTAGGGGAGTCCGCACCCCGACAGCGGTGTCCGCACCGCGCAAGGAGATGGGTCAGATGGGAAAACTAAAGCCTTACGCCGAAAACGCGTACAAACTGTCCACGATGTGCAGACAGTTGGTCAGTCGGCCAGACTGTGGCCGAAACTCTCCACCGGCGAACTCTGTCTTCGACTGTCGCCGCAAGGAGTTCTGGAAGCAAACCCAGACTACTTACGACGAACAGGACGGCCAGACGTACCCCGTCGATACCAATGTGGTGTCAATGGGGAAGTACATGATCATCGTTGATCGTCCTGAGAAGCCGGAGAAAGTTGAGACTCTTTGGGTGATTGATCAGCAGGGAACGCTGGTTAAGATGGTGCAGGAACACTCCACCTCCGAAGATCGGGCAACCGACATAACGGACAGGCGGTTAGAAGACGTCGTTCTGGCTGACCTGCCTCTGGAGACGGGCGTGATGCTGATCAAGGCAATCGAGGCGATTGCCATTGAGAATATGACACGCCTTTACGCACAGCTCGGGATCAACATCGCCATAGTGCGGTTCAGCAACAGCGACAACTGATCTGAACCGTCTTGCCGCCGACCCAATGTGGGTTGGCGGTTTTTCTTTTGTCGCTGAATTTGATATTATCAAACTATGGATATTTTGCAGAAATTGGAAGAACTCAAACTGGTTTTGAAAATTGAAGAGAATAAAAAACGAATCGCTGAAATTGAGGAGGAGATGCAAGCGGCGGATTTTTGGAACAATCAAGAAGTGGCAAGCGAAAGAACCCGCGAACTGAAGAATTTAAAAACCGAGGTGAATAAAATCGTCGAGCTGGAGGAGTTGGCGGAAATGGCCGGTTCGGAGGATATTAAATCGATCGAAGACGAAATAAAAAAACTGGAAATATATACTTATTTTTCCGGCAAATACGACGATCACTCGGTAATTATCAACTTTTACGCCGGTGCCGGTGGCGACGACGCTCAGGATTGGACGGAGATGCTGATGCGAATGTATTTACGCTGGGCGGAAAATAATCAATTTGAGGCTAAAGTTTTGTCGGAATCGCGCGGCGGAATTGCCGGCATCAAATCGGCAACAATCGAAATTGACGGTTTATACGCTTACGGAAAATTAAAAAAGGAGTCCGGTGTTCACAGATTGGTCCGATTGTCGCCGTTTAACGCCAAAGATTTGCGTCAAACCTCGTTTTCTTTGGTTGAAGTGATGCCGAAAATTGACAAGGATAGCGAGCTTGTGATTGTCGACAGTGATATTCGAATTGATGTTTTTCGCGCCGGCGGTCATGGCGGACAGTCGGTAAATACCACTGACTCGGCGGTTAGAATCACTCACTTGCCAACGAAAATAGTTGCCCAATCGCAAAACGAAAGATCGCAACTCCAGAATAAGCAAAATGCTATGAGTGTTCTGCGAGCCAGACTGGCAAAGTTGCTCGAAGACCAGCATATTGATCAGCTAAATGAAATTCGCGGTCAATTTTCCGAACCGGAGTGGGGAAGTCAAATTCGGTCGTATATACTTCATCCTTACAAATTGGTTAAAGATCACCGAACCGATTTCGAATCAAAAAATCCCGATGGCGTTTTGGCCGGCGATTTGGAGGGATTTATTGAGGCGGAGATACGGAGAAATTTCTAATACTCTCAAATTGACCTAATTGGTCTAAAAAATATTTATTTAGAGATTCTAAAATTAGAAATTATTTAGAATAATTAGAGCAATTGGAAATTTGTTATGTCACATTTTCTATCCTATCTGAAATATCTCAAAATCCCTTTTTCAGAAGAGGTTTTTTTGCATTATCGTTCGGCAGTCGCGCTTCTCTTAATCGTAATAATTTTATCTTTCATCATCGATTTTTTTCTGTCACACAGTTTTTTGGGGCCTAAATATCGAATACTTTTGGCACCTGGCGTAATTGTTCACGAATTGGCTCACGGTTTCGCCTGTCTTTTTACCGGTGCCAAGGTTTCGGAGATGGCGTTATTTGAAAAGGATGGTGGGCATGTCAAACATACGCGTCCACGTGTTCCTATCATCGGTCCGGTGATAATTTCCCTGGCACCACTGATCGCCGGAATAGTAATTATCTACTTTGCGTCAAAATATTTAAGTGCAACTGATTTGAACATTTTTAAAAACGGTTTTAGCACCAAAGCCTTGGTTTCCGCCAATTTGGAAATAATTAAAAACCTGTCGCATTTTTCACTCCGAAATTTGCTGCTACTGTACGTCGTAATTTCGATTGCCGTTACTATGGTTCCCAGTCGTCAAGATTTTATCAATGCCTTTCTCCCATTATTAATTATCATTCTGATTTTTCTGATAATTTCAAAATATACTCACATTTTGTTGCAGACCGCATCATTTAACATCCTTATGCTCTCGGCACTCAATCTATTGATATTGATGCTGATTTTGAGTATAGTAATATTTGCGATATCAAACTTTTTTAGAAATTCCGCAGCATAAAAATAAGGAGATAACAATGGTTGATTTTGGAAAAGTCAAAGATTTATATAAATTGCAAAAACAGGCGCGAGAAATTCAGAAAGAGTTAAAGGATACGGAAATCGAAGCCAAAAGCAATGATGGTTGGGTGACGGTAGTTTTTAATGGTGAGCAACATTTAACTGAGGTTACGCTAAACGCCGAGGCATTAAAGCCGGAGAACAAAAAGGAATTGGAAAAACAAATACTCAACACTATTTCGCAAGCAATTTCTCGTTCGCAAGCACTGGCGGCGGAGAAAATGAAGGATGTGATGGGCGGAATGGGAATGCCGGGAATGTAATAAAAACTCAAAAGTCAAAACTTCAAGTCAAAATTAATAAGTATTTATTCTATGAAAATAATTATCGGGTTGGGAAATCCGGGGGAAGAATATACCAATACTCGCCACAATGTCGGGTTTGCTTTTCTTGACGCCTTGGCGAAACATCCGAGATTAAATTCTGTTGGTGAGGATTTATCTTTTACGATAGATAGAAAATTCCAAGCCGAAATTGCTGAAACCCAAGTTGCCGGTGATAAATACATACTGGCAAAACCACAGACTTTTATGAATTTGTCGGGCAAAAGTGTCCGAGCAATTTTGGATTATTACAAAGCCGATCCGACAGATATTGTCATTATCTCTGATGATTTGGATTTGCCACTCGGAATGGCGAGAACCAGACTCAGCGGTTCCAGCGGTGGTCATAACGGTATTCAAAATATCATCGACGAAATCGGAACGGCTGACTTTGCCAGGTTGCGAATCGGAATTTCTGATAAAAAAATCGGTGACACGGAATCGGAGCATCCATACGAAAAACCGGAAGCAAAAATATTCGTACTCGAGAAATTTAACGATCGCGAACAACCAATCATTAACAAAATGATTTCTAAATCCGCCGACATCATCATTGATTGTCTGACTCACGGCGAGCAGTTGGTGGCAACTTCATTTGAAGCATAGTGCATATTTTTTAATTATCAATTTACAATTTTCAAATACTTGAAAATTTAGACTTGAAAATTGTAAATCTTTCTGTTATCCTGAATTAACTTAATAATAATTGTGGGAGGTTTAAAAAACCGCCAGCACCACGAAAGGAAACCATGGGTCACAAGGTAAAGGACATGACTTCGGAGGAAATCATTGACGAATCAAGTGTTGTCAAGGAAGTTGCCGAAGCAAAAAAGGAACTCGAAGAGGAAATTAAAGAAGTGGAAGAGGAAGTTGCCAATGAGAAGAAAGAAAAGAAAGCCGCAAAGAAAAAATCGAACAAGCCAGTTCGAAGCAAAAAATATCTCGCCGCCTATACTTTAATTGATCAGGAGAAATTTTATCCACTCGCTGACGGAATTGATAAAGCAATCGAAACATCGATAACCAAATTTGATACAACGGTTGAAGTTCACGCAAATTTATCAATCTCCGGAATTCGCGGAACAATCACACTACCTGCCGGCGCGCCGAAGGAGAAACGAATCGCCGTTGCCGATGAAAAAAGTGTTGATGAAATTGTGGCAAATGTTAAAGCCGGCAAAATCGATTTTGATGTTTTGCTCGCGACTCCGGCTGTTATGCCAAAGTTAGCGGCGGCGGCGAAAATTTTGGGGCCGAAAGGTTTAATGCCATCACCAAAATCAGGCACCGTTGTCGAAGATACCAAGACTGCGGTCGAGGAAATCAAATCCGGCAAAGTCGAATACAAAGAGGATGATCAGAAAAATATCCATTTGGCGATCGCCAAAGCATCTTTTGGAAAAGAAAAAATTATGGAAAACTTGCTGGCATTTATTAAAATCTTGCCCAAAAATAAAGTCTCAGCGTTGTATCTAACTACATCAATGGGACCAAGCGTGAAATTGGAAATCCCAAAATAGTTAGTAAGTCGTAAGTTAGTAAGTCATAAGCGGTTGATAAAAAATCGATCCCAAGAAATTGGGGTCGTTTTTTGTTTTGAAAAGTTTGTTGCTATAATCTAAACAGATAAATCTAATTTTAAAATTATGAGCGAATTTGAAAATACCCCGGAAAACGTTGTGTTAACATTGCCGATTCGCGAAAGCGAGCGAGAAATTCAGAAGCGAGAATTTTTAGGACAATTAACATTTCCAGACGAACCAACTGATGGAGACTCCGTCATTGTTTCGGCGTCTCCGGAAGTTTTTAGTACTGACGACATTGAGAAAGTCAATCAATTAGTAGAGAAAGCAAAAAGGTTTGTTGAGCAAATACCAAATTTGGAGCCAACAGCGGTCGATTTTGCTAAACTTAAAATTTTCAACCAACTAAATAAAAATCCAGAATTAACATTTGAAGACCTGGCTCCGATTGTCGAAGAAATTAATAATGTATCTACTAATGAGGAAGAATTTTCCAGAGATGGCAATTTTTTGCCGACCATTGGTTTAGAGCTGGAAATTCCGCCAAAAAATGTTAAGGCTGGAATTTTTGCTTATAGTTCACTCGGTTTATCATGGTATGTTGAGAAGCCGACAATTTACGGTGATTTGTTTGAAGCAATTCCACATTTCTCATATTCTCCTTGGACACAATCAAAAATGTTGCACGAATTTATCGAAATGGGTTTACTAAAAGTAGTGGTTGATGAAGATGGAAAAACGGAAATTAGTCGCGAACTTCCGATTTCAATGCATGTAAATTTTGGTCAGCCACCAGAGATTTCAAAAACAACACTAAAACTAAAAGAACGAATGTTAACGGTGATCGTTGAGTCGCTGACTTTGGCATTCTCATCAACGAAAAGAATTCTTTCAAGAAAGGTTAAAACTTCCGTTAGATATAATAAGGAAGCGTCCGAAAGTAAGAAAAATAAAAAAGCTGATGGTTCATCAGTAGGAGATGTTTTACGACTAGAAATTAAATCAACTGAATTTCTAGATCAAACTACCTATCGTCTATTGGCCGAGTCGCAGCGAATTATCGGGGCATTTTTTGAAGCAATTAAAGGTGATGATATCGCCCATAAAATTAGTTTGGATTTTTATCTTGAAGTAGAAAAAACAATGAAAGATGCTGATTATTACATAGGGATGATTGATTATGATGCAAAAAATTCGGCGGAAATAATGGAGAATACTGATATCCAACAGAAGCTTCGTGCGTTAATTTCAAGATATTCGCGGAGAATTAATTCAGAACTTCTGAATCCTGATGAAGGAAAAAACTAAAAGCAGATTAATAAAAATCGATCCCAAAAATTGGGATCTTTTTTATTTTGAAAAAGTTTGTTGCTATAATCTAAGCAGATATTACAAAACCACCGAAAGGGTGAGTGATCATGGGAAGACTGCCTGGATTGTATGACGACTACGATCCGCCACTGAGTCGCTGTGGCAAACATTATCCGACCAGTTGGGCGAAATTGGTTGCCAATATCTGGCCTTTTAAACCGGAGATTGTCCGAGGGTGGCTATGTTGTTATAAAACTGGTGGGGGTGTAATTATTTGTCCAGACATCCCATACGAAGTGCCACTTTCGATTCAAGAAAAGAATCCTTGCCCTGCGGTGTTTGTGTTCAGTAAGTACCGTCCTGATGATCGTCCGCCACTTCGATCACTTTTTGAAATGGTTTTAGACGCAATGACCGAGGACTAAAAGTCAGAAGATCCCAATACAGCTTCGTAGAACTGGAGCTGTTTTTTCTTGAATTTTGGCAAGTGTTGTGCTATTATCCGCTTAGACACAAAATAACGCGTGGAAAAGGGTAATTACCATGCCAGAAGAAATGATGACATGGGAGGAGAAATTTCGCATAGTTAACGAGATGATCAAATTGCACATTCACATGGAGAGAGGAATGTGGTATGTGGGCTGTATGGTTCCTTTTTCTGAGATGCGTACTGGTGGCGATTGTGTGTCACGTCATTGGGTTAATGGGGTCGGGAACTCTGATGTTGCTGCGATGGATGATCTTTGGCAGAAAATAACAAGTCTACCAGAAGGCAGTTTTTTCTGGATTAAACATCATGCGTCGAAGACTTACTTTGCTCATCGTTGGGATGGTACAAACTTTGTCTTTGTTAAGAAAGAAGTCGATCCGAATGCCGAAGTTACGAGATCCTTTTGATATCGCAATTTACTATTAGTCACAATCTATTGTTCCCGCTAACCCGACTATGGTTGGCGGTTTTTTTTAATGTCTATGTCCAAACACATAGGTAACACATCGAAAGGTGGAGTTGCCAATGAAAAAGAAGTATTCTGTACCAATGAATACATATGGACATATTCTGCCCGGAGCAGAAAAAATCTCTAAAATTTATCTACCCAGCAAAGAAGCCAAACAACGCCTTAATTGGATAGATCATTACAAAAAACACAGTAATGGTCGGCTAACTTGCCGCTACTATGGCATCCCGCCCAAAACCTTCTACAAATGGCTGAAACGGTACAATCAGAAAGGACTAAGAGGTCTTGAACCGTTGTCAACAAAGCCACACAATTTCAGAGAATCTAAGATACCAATTAAAAACATTAACCGTGTTATTCACTGGCGAAAGAAATATCCGGTTTACTCTAAATACAAAGTCGCGGTCCTGCTAGAGCGGGAAGACAGTATTATCATGTCACCGTCAGCCGTTGGTAGAACAATCAAAAAGTACAATCTCTTTTTCAAAAGTCCAATACCAAAAAAGAAACAACGAAACCGCTGTGCGGTGGCCAGGCAACTCTTACACCCGTATTACCGCAGTAAAAGGCCGGGAGAGCTAGGTGAAGCTGATATGAAACATGTTAATTTTTTTGGAGAGCAAAGATATTTTTTCGCTGGTATTGATTGTGTTAGTAAAAGGTTAACTGTCCATGTCAGTACAACCAGTTCCTCAATCCAAGCCAGCCATATATTAGATAATATGAAAGAGTTTCCATTTCCAATTGAAAAAGTCAGAGTCGACAATGGTAGTGAGAACATGAAAGACTTTGCCTTGAAAGCCCGGTCTCTCAACATCGGGCAGTATTTTACTAGGTATCGTCGACCGAAGGATAAGCCCTTTATCGAGAGAGTTATTGGCACCATCGAACGAGAATTTATTCAGCAAGGTAAGCTGGCCATTGAGTTAGAAGATCAGCGGCGATTAGTGGCTGAATGGGTTGACCACTACAATACTTTTAGACCACACCAGAGCTTAGGATATTTGACACCAGAAGCATTTGAAAGTAGATTTAAACAAACAAGTTAAGTGTTACCTATGTATTGGACCATGACATTTAATTGACATAAGCGAAAGTTAATATATACTTTTATTTGAGCAACGAAATCCGAAAGGGGCTGATGTAATGATCGACCCGACTGATTTCAGTTTTACGGCGTATTTTGGTTTGGTCCACAGTGTTGAGAGGATTCTTAACAGGATAGAATCCGGACTTGCAGATCCAAAATCCAAAGTTACGTTGGTATTCCTCAATTTTTCTATCACCGTGATTTGGAATGACTGCCGGTATTTTCCTAATGGTTCCGAGGTTAAAAAAGCCGCCAGTGTCTTATGTTTGTTTATTAGCAAGTGCAGAAAAAAACTGACAACCGGCGAGGCTAAACCGACAGAGGGCCTTAAAGATGAGGTCCTGAAATTCCAGGAGGTTCTGAAAGCCCACGAACCCCAATACACGATTCCAGTGGTCGTGTTATAGATAACTTTTACCGCTGACCTGATTGTGGTTGGCGGTTTTTTTATCGGTAATAACAAAAGTGTTGACAGTTAAAGTATCTTTTGCTAAGATTAAATTACTTCCGAAGACCGTCGGCAATCAAGTAAGTCCGGCGCAGGAGAAAAATAGTAAGTCGATGGTAACCCAATTCGGTTCAGAGGTAATTCAATAACAATACAATTGATTTACAATCGAATCGCGATTAGGTTACTGCTCGGTTTTCTGTTGTAACTCGTCGGCGGAAACGCCGATATTTTAGTTTATAACACATAACTAATAACAAATAGTTAAGGATAAAATGGCAAAAACAAGATTACAAAAAGAGGAACAACTTTCGAAGTTGAATGATCAATTTGGTTCAAAGAAAGCCGTTTTTGTTGATTATCAAGGTTTGTCGGTCAAAGAGATCGAAAATATGCGAAATTCGCTGGAAGAAAAGGGTGTAAAATTCATGGTTGTCAAAAATACCTTGGCGAAGATTGCACTCACGAATTCTGGTATTGAAGTCGATGGTGAAATTCTGAAAAAACCGGTGGCAATTGCCTTTGCTGACGATGAAGTCACACCGTCAAAAGAGATCAAAAATTTTTCCAAGCTTTACGAAAAGCTGGAAATTCTTGGTGGAATTATTGAAAAGCAGTTTGTTTCAGTTTCGACAATCAATGCCTTGGCGCTTTTGCCGAGCCGCGAAGAGTTATATGCCAAAGTTGTTGGCTCAATTGCTGCACCGATTTCCGGATTGGTCAATGTTATGGCTGGGAACATCCGAGGATTGGTAAGCGTTTTGGCACAATATCGTGACGAGCAAACTAAAATCTAAAAAATATTATCTAAAATCTTAAAAATAGTAAGGAGAAAAATGTCAGATGAGAAAAAAGAGGAAAAAATTGAAGAGGCAACTGATGCGGTCGAAGTCGCAGCCGATGCTGCGGTTGAAGCTGTAGAGGCTGCTGAAGACTCAACGGAAAAAGTTGCTGTTGCCGAGGAAAAAGTTGAGGAAGCCAAAGAGGCTATTAAGGAAGTTAAAGAGGAAGTTAAAGAGGAAGTTAAAACGGAAATTAAAGAGGAAAAACCGGCTCCAAGCGGAAAATTCAAAGAATTGATTGAGTCAATCGAGAATCTTTCAGTTCTCGAACTTTCCGAGCTGGTTAAAGAACTTGAGACTCGCTTCGGTGTTTCCGCTGCCGCTCCTGTTGCCGTTACCACCACTGGTGGAGCCGCCGCCACGGAAGTTGAAGAGAAAACATCTTATGATGTCATTCTCGCTGCCGCTGGTGACAAGAAAATTCAAGTTATCAAAGCTGTTCGCGAACTTAAACCGGATCTTGGTTTGAAGGAAGCAAAGGATTTGGTTGAAGCCGCGCCAAAGGATTTGCTCAAAGGCGCAAAGAAGGAAGATGCCGAAGCTGCCAAAGCAAAACTTGAAGAAGCCGGCGCAACAGTAGAACTTAGATAAATATCGTTTGAAAATCAAAAAGGGCTTTCCGGCTTTTGCAGGAAGCCTTTTTTGTAAGAATATCAAAATCCAAAGCCCAGAATTAAAAATTGATATCGAATTAACAAAATTCAAATTAGGCATCTGGATTTAGAATTCATATATTATGAAATTTACTATTCTCTCACAATCTAAATCGACATCGCTTCGCACCGGCATTATCAAAACTCCGCATGGTGAAATTCAAACACCGGTTTTTATGCCGGTTGGGACTGTCGGCGCAGTGAAAACTGTTGCCCCTTGGGAGTTGCGCGAACTTGGCGCGGAAATTATTCTCGGCAACAGTTATCACTTATATCTGCGACCGGGCGAAAAAATAATTTCCGAATTTGGCGGTTTGGCGGAATTTAATCGCTGGGAGGGTCCGATTCTGACCGACTCCGGCGGCTTTCAAATTTTCTCCTTGAGTGGCAAGAAATCGCAGAATGGAAATTCCCTGGTCAAAATTACTGACGATGGTGTCGAATTCCGCTCACACTTGGATGGTTCAAAACTTTTTTTCACGCCGGAAAAAGTTGTTGACATCCAACTGGCGATTGGTGCCGACATCATTATGCCACTGGATGTTTGTCCATCATCAAAAGCCTCAAGGTCGGAAATTGAAAAGGCGGTTGGATTGTCAATCAACTGGCTGAAACGATCAAAAAATCATCTTGAATCACGAATTATGAATCATGAATCAGGTATAAAAACTCATAATTCAGAACTCATAATTCAGAATTCTCCGGCATTGTTTGGGATTGTTCAAGGTGGAATATACCCAGATTTGCGCCAGTTTTGCGCTGAGGAGATGATCAAGCTCAATCTGGATGGGTATTCAATTGGCGGATTAGCAGTCGGTGAAAGTCAGGCCGAAATGTTGGAAATTGTTAAATTGCTCGACGGAATTTTGCCGAAAGATAAGCCGCGATATTTAATGGGTGTTGGCACCTTGGATGATATTTACCAAGCGACAAAATTGGGTGTTGATATGTTTGATTGCGTCTTACCGACGCGAATGGCAAGACACGGGATCGCTTACATATTGCTTTTGACGCAAAGTTCAAAGCTCAGAACTTTAAACTTTAAAGAAATCAATATGTTAAAATCTGTCCATCGAGCCGACAAAAATCCGATCGACAAAAATTGCCAGTGTCCGGCTTGCAGTGGCGGATTCTCGCGGGCCTATTTACACCACCTTGCCAAAGAAAAGGAAATTTTAGGCATCCGGCTTTTGACCTTGCACAATCTTTTTACTTATTTGAAGCTAATAAAGGAAATCCGGTTAAAAGTGGCGGCTTGACAAAGCACGACAAGATCAAGGACAATGAAGTTAGATAATAATTAATTTTTGGAGGAAAGAAAATGGATACTCCGACTCCAGGCGCAATTCCGCCTGTTTCACCGATTCAAAGCGGACCGGCCGATGACACAGTGACAACGACTCCGCCAGTTGCACCGATGGCTGATGATGCAATGTCTCAAACACCGGTTGCACCGATGGTGGCTTCGGCACCAGAGATGCCGGAAGTCGCCCCGGCTCCAGTCGCTCCGGTTGCAGATGAAGTTTCGGTACCTGCAGAAATGCCGGCACCGGCAGTGGATATGACACCGGCAACACCGCCAGTAGATGAACCGGTAGTTCAAGCGACAGATCCGAGTGTTCCCGATGAAACGGCAACTGGACCGACAGTCGGTGGAGTAGCCGAACAAGCGGAACCGGCGTCAGTTGAAGATGTTGCGAATGTAGCGCTGGATTCAAATGTTGACGCCAGTGCGGCTCAGACACCACCCCCAACGGCACCAGTCGAGTAACATCGTTCACTAAATTAATAAAAAGAGAAGCCCCGATTTTCGGGGGCTTTTCTTTTGTGGTCGACAAAATTAAATAAAATGCAAAAGCCTCGGCTCTATACTAAATAGTGTGGTAGTTTCAGCTTCATTTTGAGCTGAAAACAAAAATAGGTAGACTGAATGTAGGAAATATCACTTAACTACAAGGAGTCTACCTATGCAAAATTGTTTCATTAATTTATTCAAACTTCA
>CAINNR010000026.1 GCA_903851235.1 uncultured Candidatus Berkelbacteria bacterium
ACCACATCTCTGACAGTTTTTTTAGCCATGATTACAATTCCTTGTAGATAAATACTTAATTATCATTTACAGGATATGATAATCAGCTACTTTTAGCAACAATTTTTTGCAATTAAGCCAAATCCGAGCTTATCCCTCCGAGAAAATTCATGCCAAGGTCTATATTATGACCTTCGCCGAGGATGATCGAGACAAAGGCAGGGTTATCACTGGTTCTAGTAACTTCACCCAATCTGGTCTAGTCGATAACCTCGAATTTAATGTCGAGCTAAAAACCCGATCTGACTATGACTTCGCCCAGAATAAATTCAATGAACTTTGGCAAAATGCCGTTGATGTAAGTGAAAAGTATGTCGAAACAATCCAAACCAAAACTTGGCTTTCTAATGATGTCACTCCTTACGAACTCTATCTGAAGTTTCTATATGAATATTTTAAAGACGAGCTCAGCCAGAATGACGAAGTCTTTATGAAATATTTACCACCTGAATTCAAACGACTCGAGTATCAAGAACAAGCAGTCTTAAACGCCAAGAAAATTCTTGGGGAATACGGCGGAGTTTTTATCTCCGATGTTGTTGGGCTCGGTAAAACCTACATCTCGGCAATGCTCGCCAACCAGCTTGAAGGACGAACGCTGGTTCTCGCCCCTCCTGTTCTTTTGGAAAAAAATAATCCTGGTTCTTGGCCAAATGTATTCGAGGATTTTCAGGTTAGACAAACCCACTTTGAATCGATCGGCAAGCTGGATAGTTTAATTGAATCTGGCACGGACAAGTACACCAACATTATTATCGATGAAGCCCATCGATTTAGAACTGAAAATAATGTCACCTACGAGAAACTGGCTGAAATTTGCCGAGGGAAAAGAGTAATTCTAGTTACCGCAACCCCATACAACAATTCGCCAAAAGACATTTTAAGTCAAATTAAACTTTTTCAGAAAACACGAAAGAGTACTATTCCTGGCATGCCTGATTTGGAGCGATTTTTTAATGGTTTAGATAGAAAAATTAAGGACATGGATCGCCAAAAGGATTTTGAAAAATACATACAAAATGTTAAAGATAACGCTCAGGAAATTAGAGAAAAAGTGCTTAAGCATTTAATGGTCAGACGCACTCGAGCTGAAATTATGGCCTTCTTCGGCGAGGATCTCAAAAAACAAAACCTTAAATTTCCTGAAGTCGAAAAGCCGGAGCCATGTTTCTACGAACTCAACGATCTCGAAGACAAGATTTTTTCACAAACAATTGAGCTTATCACCAGGCATTTCAAATATGCCCGATATACGCCCATGCTCTATTACAAAGGAGAGCTATCTCAGCCGGAACTATTGGCTCAAAAGAACATGGGCAAATTCATGAAAATCTTGATGATTAAACGACTGGAAAGTAGCTTCTTTGCTTTTAGGCAAACTCTAGGCCGCTTCGCCCATTCTTACGAGCAGTTCATCGACGAGCTGGATGCCGGGAATGTTTATGTTAGCAAAAAATATACCAATAAAGTTTTTGAATTCCTTGAAAATGATGACGATGTCGCAATTCAACGACTAATTGATGAAGACAAAGCTCAAAAATATGAAAGCAAAGATTTCAAAGTTGAATTGAAACAAGATCTCCAAAGCGATCTGGATACCCTAAAACAGATTCAAGACTTATGGCAGGAGATAAAAAGAGATCCCAAACTTGAATCCTTGGTCAAAAATATCAGCACAGAACCAGTTCTTAAGGAAAACAAGATCATTATCTTTACCGAATCAAAGGAAACCGCTTATTATCTGGAAAAGAATTTAAGCCAAAAATTCCCTGACGAAGTTCTTTGCTACACCGGAGAATCAAGTTCGGCTGTTAAGGATAAGGTAATCGATAATTTCGACGCCAAAGCTCGCAACCAAAGCGATCAGTTTAAGATCTTGATTGCCACTGAAGTATTGTCGGAAGGTGTAAACCTTCACCGCTCCAATGTGGTCATTAACTATGATATCCCATGGAACCCGACCAGAATGATACAACGAGTTGGGCGTGTAAATAGAATTGATACCAAGTTTGAAAGAATTCATACCTTTAACTTTTTCCCGACTAAACAAGCCAACGACGAGATCAAACTCAAGGAGGCTGCCGAAGCTAAAATTAATGCTTTTATCACTTTGCTTGGCGCCGATGCTCAGCTTCTAACCGAGGGAGAGCCAATCGAACAGCATGAACTGTTTAACAAATTAACCTCCAAGTCCACTCTTACCGGCGAAGACGGTCTCGATAAAAGCGAGCTCAAATACCTAAGATTGATCAAGGATATACGAGATAAGGAACCTGGAACATTCGAGAAAATAAAACGTTTACCCAAAAAAGCCAGAACAGCCAAACAATCCGACAAGATGTCAGAGTCGGTCATCACTTATTTCCGACGAGGCAAACTGCAGAAATTTTACGCAGCAGGTGCCGAAAGAGATTCTGCGGAAATTGATTTTATTTCAGCCGCCGAAATACTAGAATCAATCAAGGAAGAAAAGAGAGAATCACTACCAGAAAACTTCTTTGAGATTTTAGACAAGAACAAGCAAGCATTCATCTTTTCGACCACCGAAGATATCGAAGAAGCTAATCTGCGAGGCGGCCGCGACAGTGCCACCCAAGTACTTAGAATAATTAAAGCAACTCTTAAAGATCGTCGACAATTCACCGAAGAGCAAGAGCTTTACCTAAAAAAGATCATGGTTCAGCTAGAAGAAGGTGGATTACCCAAGCAGACCTCGAAAGAAGCCCTCAAGGCGGTACAAGAGGAAATACAGCAAGGCATTAACCCACTTAGAATCCTGGCGGTTTTGCAAACTAAAATTCCAGAGAAACTTCTCGAAAAGCACTTTGCCGAGGATCAGAGCCTGACTTTTGGTAAAAGAGAAGTAATTCTCTCGGAGTACTTAATGAAATGATTAAAGATGCAACCAAGCAGATCATAAAAAGAACTCTGCAAAGCTCTTTCGACAAAGAGCAATTTTTAAATTTCACCAAGAATCTTCTCAATCACATCAATGAAGACAAGGCATTTCACGCCCATGGGTATGTCAAAGAGCAATTCAAAAAAACGGCCAACATTATTAAGACTTACGAACGGCTTGGTACTTATACCGATCCAAACGAAAAGAAAATTGATATTTTGGTTGTTTATTTAGAGAAAGATAATTCTATCGATCGGGCACGAACATCACTTCGAAATTTTGTAGCCGATTACCTAAAGGGGCGCGACCAAAAAGACGCTGCCTTGGTTGCCTTCGTTAGCCCAAGCCAAGATGATTGGCGTTTTTCTCTGATCAAAATGGAATATAAGTTCGAGGAAGGCAAAAGCGGCAAGATGAAAGTTAAGGAAGAATTCACTCCCGCTCGTCGTTGGTCATTCCTGGTTGGTTCAAAAGAAAGTTCTCATACGGCTCAAAGCCGTTTGGCTCCGATACTCGAAGACGATGATAGTAACCCGACGCTTGAGCAGCTCGAAGATGCCTTCAATATTGAAAAAGTTACCAAAGAGTTCTTCGAGAAATACCGAGAGCTATTCTTGAGGTTGAAAGATAATCTGGACGAGATGGTCAAAAACGATACCAAGATCAAAGCCGACTTTGCCGAAAAAGATGTCGACACGGTGGATTTTGCCAAAAAGCTACTAGGCCAGATTGTCTTTCTCTACTTCCTGCAAAAAAAAGGCTGGTTTGGCGTTGAACGAGACGCGGATTGGGGCACTGGTCCGAAAGATTTTTTACGCCAGCTTTACTCGGAGAAACACTCTAAGTACAAAAACTTTTTTAACGAAATTTTGGAGCCGATGTTTTACGAGGCTCTGGCTCGAGAGCGAGACGACGATTATTATGGCAGTTTTAATTGCAAGATCCCTTTTCTTAATGGCGGACTTTTTGATCCGATCGGTAACTACGACTGGGTTCACACCGATATCAATTTAGATAACGAACTATTTTCGAATTCACGACCGACCAAACAGGGCGATATTGGTGATGGTATTCTTGATATTTTTGATCGCTATAACTTCACGGTTAGAGAAGACGAGCCACTGGAAAAGGAAGTGGCAGTTGATCCTGAAATGCTCGGAAAAGTTTTCGAAAACCTTCTTGAAGTTAAGGATCGTAAATCCAAAGGTACTTACTATACTCCCCGAGAGATTGTCCACTATATGTGTGAGCAGAGTTTAATAAATTATTTAGCTACAGAGCTACCAGAAGTTACCAAAAATGATCTAGAAGAGTTTATTAAAATTGGCGATCAAGTTCTGGAAAACGAGTATTTGGTGACTCAAAAAGACAGTGGCGAGGGCTCAATGATTCCCGCTTCGATAAAGGAAAATGCCAAACTCATTGATCAGAAACTAGCAGATATAAAGGTTTGCGATCCGGCCATCGGCTCGGGTGCTTTCCCTGTTGGCATGATGGGCGAAATAGTTACTGCTCGATTATCTTTGAATCCCTTCCTCTGTCATTCAGGCCTTGATCCAGAATCTAGTTCTCTAGAATGTGCTGGCAGAACCGCTTACGATTTCAAAATGCAGGCAATAACAAATTCTATTTATGGTGTTGATATCGATCCTGGTGCAGTTGAAATTGCCAAACTTCGTCTTTGGCTTTCGTTGGTAGTAGATGAGAATGATATTAAACAGATCAAACCGTTGCCGAACTTAGACTACAAGATTATGCAAGGCAATAGTTTGCTCGAAGAATTCGAAGGTATCAAGCTTTTCGATGAAAGTATTATTCCCCAAGATCACGCCGATCGAGAAGCACAAATTGTCAAAGCCAATGAGAAAATCAATGAGCTTCAAAGGGAATTCTTTAGACTCCACTCAAAAAATGCGTTATCAAAATCACAAGAACAGCTGATCAAACAGCAAATTAAAGGTCAGCAAAAACTTATTCAAAGTTTGCAAGAGAAACCCAAGCAAGGTGGCACCGTTGATTTATTCAATAAAATCGACGAAATTAAGGCCAGATGGGACGAACTCACAGAACTTCATAAGAAGATCGTCAATGAAAGCAATCGGCAAGAGAAAACGCAAATGCTTGATCGAGCATCTGAACTCGAATGGCAATTCATCGAGGCGACTTTAAAGCGCGAGTGTAAACCTGAGTCACTGAAAAAAATAGAGCAATTCAAAAAGAAAAATACCAAGCCATTTTTCCTCTGGCATCTCCATTTTGCCGATGTATTTCAATCTAAAAGTGGTTTTAATGTGGTAATTGCAAATCCCCCTTATGTTAGTGCATGGTCTATGGAAAAAGAAGACCCAAATATGCGCCCCGAGATTAAAAGTGCCTTGAAGAATTACTCTATATTAGTCGGGCATTGGGATCTCTATATAGCATTTGTAGCTAAAGGTCATGATATCTTGAGTAATAATGGGAGTATGTCCTATATTGTCCCAAATCCAATATTGAGAGAGAAATATGCAAAAGAGACAAGAGAATTTCTGTTAACTCAAATGCGAATAGCATCGCTATTAGAGTTTAACGACACAAATGTTTTTGATGGAGTTGCTCGAAGGACTACTGTTTTAGTTGCTAAGAAAGGTGAAGATAAGTCAAACTATAAAATAGATATTCATAGTAATAAAGACTCGGATATCATAGGGCTCGTAAAAAACATTGAAAGAGATAATTGGCTTAGTCACCCCAGTCATTCTTTTCTTATTGATAGCAGTGATGAGAAGGATGATCTCATTGTTAAGATTGAAAAACAATCGGAGAGAATTGGTAATTTTTTCTATGTAAACTATGGAGCGCAGGTTTCAAGTAAAGATAAGGGTGGTTTTGGCAAAAAAGATGTTGTAAGCAAACATCCAGTTGGCAACGCAAAGCCATATTATGAAGGGAAAGATATTCAGCGATGGAAGCTTGCGTCCAGGAACCTGTGGCTGGACTATCGTCCAAAAGAAATGTATGGTCCCCGACATCCATCATTATTTGAGCAGGAAAAAATAGCGATACGAATGATTTCTGATAAAGGTCATGCTCTAGCAGCTGTGTTAGACGAGACCGGCCGATACTCAAATCATAGTGTTGTTCTTATCGCTCCATACCACGGTCTCAGAGATACAGATCTCAGGAGTGATTTTGATGACTTTAAGCACATCGATGCAGATATAGATATACATTACGTATTAGCAATAATATTATCCAAGCTAGAGAGTTTCTACTTCAAGAAAAGATTTGCAACAGAAAGTCTGCAAGGTTCGACATCACATACTTACCCAACTGCCGTGAGGGGCCTTGTAATAAAAAATATCAGTAAGGCAGAACAAAACAGCTTCGTCACAATTGCTGATCAAATTTTAACTTTAAAAAAACAAAATAAAGACACGGATACCAAAAATCTCGAATCTCAAATTGACCAAATGGTCTACAAACTTTATGGGCTTACACCTGAAGAGATAAAGATCGTTGAGGGTTCGAATGGATGATATTGACGCATTAGTAATTTTATTGGAGAGTGCAGGATTAACTAATTTGGGGAGAATATTAAAGAATGCAATTGGCGAGCTTGAACAGACCACCCAGTATGGCTCAATCATAAACTCAACTCTCAGCCACTTTAATATTTATGTCCCAGCAGAAACTTACTTTGACGCCGAATCTCTATTAAAAGAATCTTATGACAAGGCGCTAGAATGCGTCAAAAAAATATATCCCGATAGAGAAAATGCTCCTGAAGTGGTAGATATTATTTTGATGGTGCTAAAACAAGGAAAGATAAAAGCTGGAGACGATAAGGCCAACCCTAAAATTTTGAGTTCGATTAGAGATCTTATTAAACGGATGCCTGAAGCGGATAGCTACGTTGTCGAAGCCTCTATGTGCTATCAAAATTTGTTGCTTAGGTCATCGGTGAATATGACATGGCAACTTTTTGTGTTTGCTCTATTTAAACGGATTCAAGAATTTGACTTAACTAAATTTGTCCAGTTAGCTAAGAGCAAAAACATGATTAAATGCAATATTACTGTCTTTCATGATCTGAACAAGTTCAAGGAGTCTGATCTTATACAATTAAGCCATGAATGTGGTTTTTATGACCAGAATGTAAGAAATGATTTAAACTCTTACTCCCAACTTAGAAATAGCTGTTCGCATGTGTCTTTCAACGCTATATCGCGCCAGAAGGTTGAGTCATTTTTAACTGATGTGGTATCGTATACAGAGGAATTGCTTAGTCCAAATAGAGATCAGGTTGGTTCAACACCAGACGATGATTTTTTGAGACTATCTGAATTGGAAAGTAGTGAGCTCAATATCGCATATTCGAAATTAAATCCTCAACAAGAAAAAGAACTTCTCAAGCAATGTTTTTATTATTTGAGCAAAGAAAACGCTTTGGGCGAACTGGGAATTATAAAATCAGAAAAACTACTCAAATATGCTGTGACGTCTGGGAATGCTTCAGTAAAAGTGCAAAAAATAAAAATGATGTTGTCGCAAGCCGTTAATTTTAATTTTTACCCTGAATTCTTAAAGCGAATATTACCAGTTTTCTTTAAAAATCCAACTTACGAAAAGCTCCTTGGTAACGATCCTGAGTTTCGTGCTAATATTGTCGACTTGTACTGTAACAGTACATCGTTTGATGAGACAAAACGGAGGGCGGATCTCCCTTTTTATATTCTCGGCTATCTTACTCAGGAAGAGAAAACAAAATTAGGAGAAGCTATCACTGATAACTCTCAAATCAATGGATGCTTCTCTGGTAGATGGCGAGAGTTATTGGGCAAAATCAACTATACTATGGTCGCCCCTGACGATGGAAGTATCGAAATCGATACAATAAATATTGATGATATCCCTTTTTAATAAAAGGGATATCAAGTTTGACAAGTAAGAGAATTATTTACGAAATAAAAATTATAGAATAATCGGCGAAACATAAATTCAAAAAAGCAGATAACCATACCTGCTTTTTTGTTTCTCTAGTTATTCTTGAGCCACTCTGAGACTTTATCACCAAGGCCACGCCAGGCCATTGCGTCTCCGGAGACATCGATTACAATAATTGAGTCATCCTTGTCGATGTGGGCTACAATTTCATCTCTAATAGCGATGTGTGATTTCGAAGTTTTGACCATCCACAATGATTCCAGGGGCTTTGCTCGCGTACCAAAACCTTTTAGATATCTGTATAGTTCTTCGTAATCTTTGACGGGCTTGTGCAAATCGTACGATATTAAGATCTTATTCATCACAGTTCCTTAACGAATTATTTTTAACACTTGCGAGGTTCGACCGACGCTGTCGCCTCCATGCTGGTTAACGCCAGCACAGCGACCTCTGAATACAAGAGTAATCAACATTTTGAAAAATGTCAATATTTCTTACATACCATTACTATCTATTGACAAGAATGTCACATTAATAATACAATAAAATCAGATATGTAAACATTAAGGAGGGAGGGAGTAAAATGATTTCTCAAGCTGAATTAGGCCAGAGAATAAAGTTTTTGCGCGAAAAAACCGGTTACAGCCAGGAATTTTTAGCTGAACAGCTAAAAATCAGTCGTCAGGCAATTATTTCGATCGAAGCCGGCAAGCGTAAAATCGATAGCTTTGAACTGTTTGAGCTGTGCCGGCTTTTAGGGGTGTCGGTCAACGATCTTCTGCAAAATACCGTTTCAAAAGTAGAATCGCTTGAGGAATGTTTAATCCATTGCCGCGGGAACGTCAACGAAGTGGGCAAAAAGGCTATCGCTGAGTTCGGGCAAATCTTGAAAGACTACGATTCCCTCATGGAGTTAACCAAATGAATCGAGATTACATCGCCGAAGGAAAACATTCTGCTGAGCTTGCCAGAAAAAAGCTTGAGCTTGACAATGCTCCGATTAAAGATTTGTTTGGTTTGCTTGGATCTCAAGGAATTTTCGTCGTCAGGATGCCAATCGGCGATCCGGATTTGTCGGGAGTGTTTTATTTCGAAAAGAACAAAAATCGCGCCAGTATTCTCGTAAATAGCGATCGATCACCGGGGCATCAAAATTTTACGGCCGCTCATGAATACTGTCATTATCTTTATGACAAAGAAGAAAATCCAGTCATTTTCGAAGAGGGAGCCCGAAAAAGTTATATTGAGAAACGCGCCGACCAGTTTGCAGCCAATTTGTTAATGCCCGAGGATGGCGTTAAATATTTTGTTGAGGATGTCTTACGGATTAAGATTAAACGACTTGATAACGAACAAATTGCTCAGATCCGCAACGAGTACGGAACTAGCTGGAAAACTACTCTTTATAGGCTTAATAATTTGGGCTACTCATTTGATTGCGCTGTTGAATTAAAAATTAAAGATACTGGCAATTTAAATTTCGCTTCCCTCTCTCTTGGGCTGGAACAGGAAATAAATAACCATACTAACAAATTACGACTTCCCAGTGATTATATTCGGATGGTTTTTAAAGCCTTTTACGCTGAGAAAATATCAATGGGTAGGTTGGCCGAGCTATTAAGAGTGTCTCAAGAAGAAGCGAAGGATATACTACAAGGTATGGACGAAGCGAGGGAAGATGATCGACCCAACATATGAGCCACTCGTTTTTGATACCTGCGTATTGAGTAACTTTGCGATTGTTGGTCGTCTAGATTTGCTTTGTGAGGCTGGAGCGAGCCGTTTTGTAACCAAGGAAGTCTATGCGGAAATTGTCGACGGCATAAATTACCACCAGAATAAGAACGTCCAAAAAGTAGAATATCTCTCACAAATTGTCCAGTCAATTGAAAATAATAACTTTGTTTTATTTTCTCCTTCTTCTGAGCAATTTGATTTGATTAATGAACTTTCAGCTATTGGTGCTCTGAACAAAGGTGAGATATCCTCAATGGTTCTGGCAAAACAAAAAGGCGCCGTGTTTGTTACCGACGAAAGAAGAGCAACAAATGAGGCGATACGACGGAGTATTAAAGTTTTAGACCTCAAAAATTATAAGGGTACAGTCCTGTTATCTGATTTTTTCCTCGGATCGAAAATAATAAATGATTCGGAATATTCCAGAATAAGGCAACTTCTCAAAGAAAACCGCTACGAATTTTAGATTTTATTAAAAACTTATGAACCAAGAACTAATTCAAATTTAAATTTATCATAATACTTGATATGATTAGACAGGAATAGTGAGAGTTGGTATTTTTCGAAGTTTTCTTTGAAAACACTGCTGCATATTAAACCCGCCTTGTGCGGTCAAAAACAACAGTGGCTTACGGGTGTATCAAGAGCCGCTTTGCGGGAGCGATTAAAGGCAAACAAGCGACGAAATCTCGTTTCCTTTAAAAGCTTGCTATTCCGACAAAAAGCTTTCATTCATGGAAGCTTTTTGTGTTTAGTGCGTGCGTGAATTAATTTGATTAAGCAAGAGATCAAGGCCTTGATTCCAAGATAAATTATCCTCAAGCCGGCATAAAGCCAATTATTTTTCGAATTTTCAATTAGGTTTCGGCACAACCTCTCATACTGAAACTTATATCCCTCGGCTAATGGCTTGTTAAGTCCAAGATAGGACATAATTTGTTTTGAGCAGTCTTCATCCGTAATTCTCCTCATTATTTCTTTGCTTTCTCTTTGGGATAAAATGTTTAAGCTGCCCTCCCAAAGAATTTCCCGATCAATGATCGCAACTTTTTGATGAATAAAGCCGGGTAAGCAAATAATACAAACTCCCAGCTCTTCATAATCTTTCAGCGCGCATTTAATTTCGGATTGCATCAAATATTCTTGCTCTTCCATGGGCCGAGTGAAAATAAAAATGCAGATGTTCCTTTTCCGTAGTTTTTTTAAGGTATCACTGAAAAATTCGGATCGGAACTTGGTTACGAACGGACTGTAAATAATGATTTCTTTTTTGGCGTTCAGCATATCTTCAACAAAAGCTTTGTAAAAAGTTTTCTCGTTATAAAGATCAAGTTTTTGCAATTCGTGATATTTCTTAGCATCAAATTCATTCTGCAAATTTTCCAAATGTCTTTTGTATGCCGGTGATTGCATTGACATATTTCTCCTTCGATTATTATAATTTAAGTGGCTTATGGATATTTCGATAGTTTTTTGTTAGTATATGAACATAATGAGCGATAATAACGAAACAACTCGGAAAAAATTGGGTGAAAAAATTCGGAAGGCCAGAGAGAAGGCTCGACTTACCCAGGCAGAGGTGGCTGAAAAAGCAGACATCAATGTTAGCTATTATGCTCAGATTGAAAGGGGCGAAGTTAATCTTTCGATCGATAAGCTTCAAGGAATCGCAAAAGTGCTAAAGATTAGGTCTTTAGAGATTGTTTAGAGTATTCAGGACTGTCACTCTCTTCAAAAGCTTGCCTTAACCGGTCAAGCCAGGCCAAAAGGTGTTCGAAGGAAAGTGCATCCAGTCCGCCAAATGAGACAGTACCACTTTGTAACTCCGATATTGTTTTGTAGAACCGGCTAGTCTGGTGTTCTGTCAGCTTAAAAACACTTGATTCGAATTTGTTAAAAAAAATAAAGAAGATTGGGTAAATGAATATAAGAGAGTCGATAAGTATTGGAATTTGTAACAGGAATTTGACAGGCAGGAAACCAGAGACAATATATTTAATCCGTGACTTTATCTCGGAGTGCAGTGCACTCTCTATAAGAGTATATGGGCATGTTTTTTATGGGTTTTGAGAGTGAATTTGATTAAAGAAAGTGTCTTTCGGATAACACTTTTTACCGCTTAAGAGAAACTTGAAATCACAATACCTAAACCATCCGCCTTTGGCGGAAGTATTATAGGATTTATTACAGTTTGGCCCGAATGTTTTTATAAGCGCACCACCAAAAAGAATTTTTTTCTATTGACAAGTATATACGACGTGCTATTATTGGTAAGTTGGAGGTTGATTTGTAGCCGGGCTCTATCTATGTGGGGGACACGGATCAATAAATTAAAATCAGTGACTTGGGATGCTTTTTGAGTTTCCCATCCGCTGTTTTTTTTGTTGGGTTTTGGTCGATACCCAATGTAATATAATTTTCTTAAATTAAAAAGGAATAATTATGCTAAGAATCGCAAAAAGTTTGTTAACAATAATCGCCGTCGCCGCAATTGCTGCTGGGTCAACTAGCGCATATTTCAGTGATTCGGCAACAATTACTGGTAATACTTTTTCCACCGGTATTTTGGACATTAGAGTAAATGGTGAACCGTCTGTAATTGGTGGGACTTTCAGTCCAATGGCGCCGGATCAAGTTGGTGACTCGCCACAGTTCGATATCAACAATTACGGCCAACCATGGTTTAATGGTCCAAGTACCTTGACGGCGAAGAGTCTTAGCCTTAACGTTATCAACCCAAATGACTCCGGCTCTGGTCTTTGGCACAAAGTCAAGATCAAAGTTGAAGTCAACCGTGGTTGGCCAACGTGGCAGGTTGCTTATGACGGCAACATTGACGCTTTGGCAAATGTCGATTTGTTGAACCCGAACTGGACAGAACTGACCCCCGGTAGTTCGGAGTCGTTCCGATATCATGTCTATCTGCCTAATGAGGATGCCAATCAAAACACTTTGATGGGCCAGTCATTAGTCTGGGATTTTTACATTGAAGGCAGAACAAACTAGCAGTTGATGGTTTTTTATCCAGCCTCAATTATTTGGGGCTGGAAATAAAGTCCATGAAAAATAAACTGAAAAAAATAAATATTATCAAAATATTGGAATACCTCTTTTACGTTTTAGTTGCTATTTTTGCCTTATTGGCGATCTCTTCTTCATTCTCGGTTGGCGGATTCAAATTACTAGTGGTTAAGTCCGGATCAATGGAACCGGCGATCAAAACCGGATCTATCGTAATTGATAAAAATTATAATAATTACAATATCGGTGATATTATCACCTTTAAAAATCTTGAGAAGCCCAAGGAAACATCAACCCACAGAATTGCCGAAAAACAGTGCGCTGGGGGTATTTGTCTGTTCAAAACTAAAGGCGACGCTAACAATGGCGTTGACCTAGGGCAGGTAGCCCAAGATAAGATTGTTGGTAAGGTGATATTGTCGATCCCGTATTTCGGATATCTGGTCTCGTTTTGCCGCTCTCTTCCCGGAATAATTCTTTTGATTGTAATTCCGGCGGTGATAATTGTTTACGAAGAAGCGAAAAAAATCCACAAAGAGGTGAAAGAAATTAGAAGCAAGAAGAAAAAAATATCTCAGTCTCCAAAAAAGGAGAAAAAATGACTAGATTTTTTCGCTTGGTTTTTCTGTTTGTGGTTTACAAAAACGCTGACCTGCTTTTTTCCCTTAATAATTTCGGGCCGGAAACGGTCCGACTCTATGACGGTGCAATTGGACCGGACGTCCTAATCGACTCAGAAACTTATCAAAATACTGTCGAGTACAAATCTTGGTCAAGGTTGCCGGAGGGAACTGGAGTTTGCCCTGATAGGTACGCGCCGACTCCCGGAGGGCCAAATGTATAGGGGACTTGGTCAGAAAAATTTTGGCTTGTTGATAGCTTTGATTTCGATGGCGCTAGGTATCATTGGCCTGGTTTTTTGCAGTTACAAAACGTATGCCGGTAATCTGACAGCCGGGCCACTGGCGGTTTCCTATGCCGGCAACCAATTATTCAACGAGTCAAATTTGGCGCCGGGCGATATTGTAATTAAAGATTTATCAGTCAAAAATAACGGTACTTTGCCACACTCTTTTTCCATGTCAACCAGCAGTGTGGTCGGAAACTTGGCGTCAATATTACAAATTGAGCCGAGTGAAAATGGAACGGTTATCTGGAGTGAGACTCTGGCTAACTTAGCCTCACTGCCAAATGGGACAAAGGAAATTATTTCCTCGATTCCGGCTGGGGCAACCAGAAATTTGCAAATTGCGGCGATATTTCCAGCTAGTTCTGGCAACAACTATCAGAATCAATCGGTTAGTTTCTCCATGTCCTTTGGTAATGAGTCAACTGATATCACCGAACCGAACAAATTTACATCAGAGGTTGATAATTCGTTGATACAAAGAGTGAGCAGAGTGATTAGATACAACTCGACAGAGAGTGGTCAGCCGCAAAATTCGGTCTCCACTTCTCCCCCAACAGCAGCTGGTGGATCGGAAGGAATCAGTGACGCCGGGGTAAAGGGATCAACGACGAAAGCACTCCAGTTGTGTTTCTGGTGGTTAGTCATTGCAGTTATTTTAATAATCTTTTTAATAATCTATTACCGCTATTTGGCAAAAGCTGAAAAGGTCATTACTTGGTGGATTTGGCCGGTTTTTGCTGCCACTATCTTCTATTTTCTCCAAAACTATTTCGATCAATATTATCAGCCGACAATCTTCTGCCATTACTTTTGGGTCATAGAGTTTCTAATATTGGTCCCGTTCTATTTTTTCGAAATTCGCTCTCTTTTGTCCAAAAATAGCCGGAAGTAATTTCACCTTGATCTCAAAAGCTTTACGAAAAGCTAAAAAATTGATATTCTCTGTATAGGGTGTTTTTTAATATTTTCTGGATTGTTGAAAAGTCCCCCTTTGCTCACCGAGGTGAGCTGCCACGGACTGTTTGATATTTAATCTCGGGCGGAGGATCTAATGGCTGATAAAAAAACCGATGTCAGTAAGCCGGTCCCAACAATTGCGGCCGGTGATAAGCCGGTTTTTTACTGGCAGGCGACGGAATTTGAAAGTCATGACAAACCGAATAATTGGCTTGTTTACATCATTGTCATCGCCGTCGTTTTGTTCGGCATTTTGCTTTACATGCAACTCTGGTTCGGCGCAGCGGTCGTTGTCGCCGCTTGCTTTGCTCTTTTTAGTCAGTCGCGGACTCGGGGTAAAAAGAAAAACTACGCTGTTTATGACCAGGGTATCACGGTTGATGACAGAGTTTATACTTTCGACCAATTTAAATCATTCTGGATTTTTCCTTATCAAGACCGGATGATTGTCCGACTCGAACAGCTCAAGCGCTTGGCGTTGCCGATTGAAATGCCGATTGGCGACGAAAATCCTGATCAAATTAAACTATTTTTGGCCAAGCATTTGCCGGAAGCTGACGATCGTGGCGAGGACATCGCTGACACAATCAATAGATGGATTAAGTTTTAAGCCAAAATTTGGAAGTCAGAATTGTAATTCAAAGTGATAATAAATTTTGAGTTTTGACTTTTGAATTTTGCATTTTGAGTTGTTCTTATGCGCCCGTAGCTCAGTGGATAGAGCGTCCGGTTGCGGTCCGGAAGGTCGCAGGTTCAATTCCTGCCGGGCGTACCAGACCGTGAAGTGGCGAACATATAACTCAAAATGAATAACCATAGAAAAAGATGCCGGAAATTAAAAAACTCAAAAATGGAATAACCTTAATCCTGGCGCCAAACTCGGCAATAGCGACAGTTTCACTTTTGATTATGGTTGGAATCGGATCTCGCGACGAAAGTGAGGAGATTGCCGGGATTTCTCACTTTTTGGAGCATATGTTTTTCGATGGTACAACAAAGCGGCCAAAATCTGCTGATATCTCTCGCGAAGTTGATGCTTTTGGTGCTGATTTTAACGCTTTTACCGCTGAGGAAGTCACCGGTTTTTATATTACTTCGGCCTCGGAACATCTGAAAAAAACAGTCGATGTTTTTTCCGACATGTTAACGAACTCAAAGTTTGAAGACAACGAAATCAAAAAAGAAAAAAGTGTGATTTTTGAGGAAATAAAAATGTATGAAGATATGCCCGGAAGCTATGTTCAACATATCTTCAATCAGGCAATTTACGGCTCGAATCCATTGGGGCGAGATGTCGCCGGAACGATTCAAGCGGTAGGAGAGATGAATCGGGAAAAAATTATCAACTTTAAAAATAGTTATTATTTTGGCGAAAACGTTGTAATCGTTATTTCGGGAAATTTTTCCGATTTTTCATCTGATGATCTGGAAAAAATTATAGGAGAAAGCTTTAATTTCCCTCAAAGTGGAAAAATAAAAAATCGTTCAAATAAATTTAGTCAGGAAAAATTAAAATTTCAAGTCAAGAATACAAGCCAAACTAATCTTTTGGTAGGTTTCCATGCGCCGGCGATTTTTTCTCCAGACTGGCTGGCTACGAAGCTTTTAGCGATCATACTTGGCGGAAATATGAGTTCGAGAATGTTTTTGGAAATTCGTGAAAAGCAGGGCTTGGCATATTCTGTCAGAACTTCTTATGATGGACGTTCGGATATTGGTGATATCTCGACTTCTGCCGGTGTTGCGAATGACAAAGCCGAGTTGGCGCTTAAAGCAATTTTATCCGAATATGAAAAAATCCGGAGTGATGTATCGGTTGCCGAAGTCAAAAAAGCTAAAAGTTATTTGATCGGTCAGGCAAAAATCAGTTTTGAGGATTCAAGAAATGTTGCCCAATTTCTGGCGACTTGGCAAATATATTCCGAGCGAGTGATAACTACAGATGATTACTACCGAATGATCCAAAATGTTAAAATTGAAGATGTAGTTGCGGCGGCTAAAAAATATTTACAAGCCGATAAAGTTACCGTTGCTGCCATCGGACCCAAAACAGTAATTTCAAAAATTAATAATTTCTTTAGTCAGGAGAAATAATGGAGAAACCGAAATTGGAACGGACGATGATTGCGATTAAGTCAGAATCTATCCAGCGGCATTTAATAGGTGAGCTAATGAGCAAATTTGAAAAGCGGGCGTTGAAAATGGTCGCTTGCAAACTGATGGCGCCTAATGCCGAACTGATTGGCAAGCATTATGCCGACGACGAATCGTGGTATGTTTCCTCTGGAACGAAAACTCGGGCCAACTACGAAACCAAAGGCGAAAAAAATCTTTTGACACCGATAGAATATGGCAAGCGAACTAGAAATTTACTGATGGATAGTTTGCGCGATCGACCGATTTTGGTCATGATTTGGGAGGGACCGCATGCGGTGGCTCTTGGTAGAAAAACTGCCGGTGCCACCAATCCACTAATCGCCGACATTGGTTCAATCCGTGGCGATTACTCATCCGACTCTTACGAAATGTCGGATGAAACCGGACGAGCGATTCAATCGTTGGTTCATGCTTCCGGATCGGTCGAAGAAGCCGAAATGGAAATTAAAATCTGGTTCAAACCGGAGGAAATACTCGATTACGAATTGGTAACGGAAACAGTTATCTACGCCGATGATTGGGGAAGAGTTAATAGGTAATTTAAATGTCAAAACTCAAAATTTTGAGTTAGAATTTGAGAGTATTGAACATGGCTTTTTTTTTAGCATTTCTTTCAACACTGATTCTCTCGGTAATTTTGACCGGAGTTGTTCGCGATTTTGCTGTTAAGAAAAAAATGGCGCCAGAGTTACGCGAACGAGATTCTCATTCGCGCCCGCTACCGCGAATCGGAGGTCTGGCAATGTTTTTTTCCTTTTTTATTGTTTCCGTTGTCTATTTTTTATTGATAGCTCCGCACTCCAGCATCGGTCAGGGTCAATGGTTTGGATTCGATAAACGGATTCTTAGCATTTGGCTCGGTTCCTTAATCATCGTTTCGGCCATGCTTTACGATGACATTCGCGGGCTTTCGGCTTGGAAGAAACTGTCATTCCAGATTCTGGCGGCGCTCATTGTCATCGCCGGTGGTATCGGCGTCGGATCGATTTCCAATCCTTTCGGCGGGATTATCAATTTGAGCAATGTCATTATCCCGATAAATCTATTCGGCAGGGTTCACCATATTTGGCTTTGGTCGGATCTGTTGGCCTTCGTCTGGCTGATTGGCATGATGAACGTTATCAACTTCATTGACGGTATCGATGGTTTAGCCGCCGGCGTTTCCGGCATCGCCGCCTTCATAATCTTTCTGCTTAGCCTAGCGATCGGACAAGGTTCGGTGGCGATGATCGCTATCATACTTTTTGGCGCGACTATTGGATTTCTCTACTGGAATTTCTACCCGGCAAAAATTTTTATGGGTGACTGTGGCAGTATGTTTTTGGGCTTTATACTCGGAATTTTGCCGCTGATTTCCGGTGGAAAATTAGCAACGGCGTTTCTGGTTTTAGGATTCGCGATCATTGACGGCTTAATAGTCGCCGGTACTCGAATAATTCGGGGCAAAAATCCTTTTACCACACCGGATAAAACTCACTTGCATCACCGTTTTTTAGCTGCCGGTTTTTCCGTCCCGGCAACAGTTTTATCACTTTACGCCATCGCTGCCCTTTTCGGCTGGGTGGCGCTGCGATCAACGACGATGAACAAAATCATCGCTTCTAGCATCCTAATTATTGTTATCGCCGCACTGATATTGGTTTTGAATCAAATCAAAAAATCAATTGATATTTGAGTTTTGATCTTATGATTTTTTAAGGAGCAAGATGTTCGAAACAAAAAACAAAAAATGGGTGAAAATTGTGTTCATTGTCCTATTGATTTTAATGCTGGTGTTCACCATCTTGCCGTTTTTGGGCAGTTTGAAATAAGATTTGACATTATTTTCGATTGCAAACTATAATTAAACAACCATGGAAAAGACAGATACCAAGAAAATTGAGAAACTCTTTGAAGGAATGACAGATTTTGTCGCCGAAGGATTTTATGGTGTAAATATTCGGCTTGATAAAGTTGAGACAAGAATAGAGGGTGTCGAAACTCGGCTTGATAAAGTTGAGACAAGAATAGAGGGTGTCGAAACTCGGCTGGGGGGCGTTGAAGTTAGACTTGGCAGGGTAGAAAAAGAAGTTTCCGGGCTTAAAATCAATATCATCACTTTGTTCGATTGGATCAAGAAAATCGACACAAAATTGGAAAAAATCAGTGTCAAGATTGATAAATTGGTCGGCAAAGTTGAGCGAAATGAAAAAGCCCACAAAGAATTGGTCTTTGAAGTTAAACGCCTTGATGCCGAACTGGCGCGAATAAAAAAAGTTCTCAAAATCGCCTAGTCCCCACAGTAGTCCAAGTTATTGTTTGCCAATAAAATCCACTAATGATTTCTCGAAGAGGATTTTTTAGTGTGGCTTCCCAGCCCTTGCTGAATTGTTGTTCTGAATTTAATTCAGGATTTAGCTCATAAAAACCGGGCAGGAGTAGCCAAAACTTTGTTTTTCACAATTAAGGAGATGTCATTTTGTAAAATTACTTTTATGATAAAATGGTTTTATGAGCGAATCGGATTTCACATTCAAAGGTCAACGGCCGAATGAAGCGGTTTTAAATGTTGTTCGTCGACATCCAATAGTTTTCTTTTGGCCGCTTTTGCAATCAACTTTAGTGTTGGCGGTAATTGTCATCGTACTGGTTTACTTTGATTTTGGCGTTATCTTCTACATCATCGCCGGCATTGGTCTACTTTATATCTTCGAGATTATCTTCAAAATCCGCTTCATTTACTTAGACAGTTTTTGCTTGGTGACAAATCAGCGGGTAATCAATGTCGACCAGCGCGGATTTTTTGATCGCCGAATTACTGAAACCGAACTTTCAAAAATCCAGGATGTAACCAACACCACCTCCGGCATGTGGGCAACGGCGCTAAATTTTGGTGAAATAATTATTCAAACCGCCGGCACTGAGAGCAGACTTATCATCAAATACATTCCCGATCCGTACCGACTCCAACAAGAAATAACAAAAAACCTTGTGAGATAAAAAAGGCGAGCCGCTCCGGTTTGGAGTGGCTCGCTTAGTGATATCCCCCGCTTCCTGTTCTTGTTGCTAACTCGTACTGTTGGCACTTATCGCAAGACAGCATGTGTCCCGGAAAATCTGCCATGACCTCTGACCCGACCTGTGGTCCGGACGTTCCGAGATAGTGCGCATCGATCATTGCTCTCGCAACCGAGCAGAACGAAACGTCACTCGGCGTTTTTTCGCCGGGCGAGAATTGGACTCTTGTTCCAGGTTCAAACTTCATTTCATCACCTTTCTCAAAGCATGAAACCCAATTCGGAGAAGAGCTCATCCTTCATCCTTGGTTTAGGCAAACCAGTAGCCCTGTCGAAGGTTACTGGCCCACCATTCATTTTTGGCAAAAAGACGAAGACAGGAGTTATATTATCGTATTTAGAACAATTTGTCAATAGGGCACGGCCCCTTCGCTCGAGTTTTGCCCGGTAATCGCCGTTTTTAAATAAATTGACTCCAGCATAATCACTGTTATCAAGAATTCTGTCCTTGATTGATTGAGGATCCAGACTTAGCCCCTTCGCCAAATGTTCTGGTGCTTTGGTTACGGTTAAACATTTTGTTTGAATTGCTAGAGCCTTTTTTTGATTTGGATCCCAAACAAATGAGTCGGTACCGTATTTTACGTCTTCGTCTCTTGTTGCGTGATAAATTTCCCAACCGGTAGCGGCTGATCTTTCTTTTAAAGCCTGCATGACTGCAAATTCTGCAAAAGCAGAATCGAGTATCAAGTCAAGTTCGTCCTGATGCAGATAAGGTTTTTCCCCTTTACTGTCGGGATAGGTGTAAAAACCGCTGAAATATTCCGACAACATTTTTAGTCTGAAAGCTATTCTTTTTAAATTTTCCTCCGAGTTATCCGAATACAATGATGCTGGATTTATCGCTTCGATTGCTCCGACGGTGCTGCTGATATTGGACTGGCCAGTGTAGTAGTCTTCATTTTTCATCTGCCCACGAAAAATCCCGCCGTAATTTTGGCCAATTTCACGTTGTTGTTCGAAGACAGTTTTCACCTCGGTTCGGCTTTCTTTACCAATTGAATACATTCGGCTGATTTCCGGCGTAGCTTTTAGCCCTCTGTTTCCAGGAACAAACATCATATTCTGATCTTTTGTGGAAGGCGCTTCATTTTTCGGTTGCCATGATTCAGGCATATTTCTCCTTATATAAGAAATATATTTATTTTTAATAACCCTTTTTCTATTCTCTCCTAACTGCCTGATTGCCGTCAAGACGGTTTTTGGCTTATAAAAAAAACTGCCGGCAACACCGGCAGTGTCAGTTGGGAAAATCCTCCGTCTACTCCTCTTACCATTTTCTCCCGCGCAGACGGCGAAGGATGTCCTCTCTTGTTTCCATGCCAACCCCTATCGCCATTTCAGGGTACATCGGGTCGTACAGGATTACCCCCTTGCCATCTTCCGTCTCCTCTTCAGTGTCATCTTCGCTTTTGGGCTTTTCGTCGAGCATTTGTGCTCCTTCCGGGGTCTGAAGTTTACGAAAATATATTAGCATCAAATAAAAAACAAATCAACAGTCGGAAACGATTTTTTTCATCTGATATTTTCATTCCCAACGATCTCTTTTAATTTTCTCCTAACCACAGGACTGCTGTCAAGGCGGTTTTTAATTTTGATCTCCTCCCAACCCTGACCATTTTTCGGCAGGCGTATTATGACCGGAGTGTTACCCGGATGATCAGAAATCACCTTTTTGATATCGGCTAAAATTACCGACTTGGAGTTTCGGGGAATTATTATGGTTAGAATCTCAGGCTGATTTTCTGTTTGAGCACTTGGGTTTTGAAATTGTTTAGGATTTTGAGTTTCGGTATTCGAATATTGATTATTGCCATTTCCGGCCCAATTACTAATTTTTTTCTTTGCTCGCGACTCAAATGATGGGATTTTTTCATCGCCGACAGGATAAATCTCTTCAGCTAGAATTTTTAGCTCTCCGTCTTTATTACTAACATATCCATCGACAACAATTACCTGATCCGGAGTGAAAATAGTCGGGGTTGCGGCGAAAATTTTTGGAAAAACCAAAACCTCAATATTTTTGCTTTGGTCTTCGACTTTTATAAAGGCCATTTTTTGACTATTTTTTTTAGTCAAAATTTCCTGAACGGTAGTAATAATACCGGCAATGCGAACAAATTGATTTTCCATCTCGGGCAAAATTTCGACGATCTTCTTATGTTGATATGGCTCAATTATCGGTTGCAAATCTGACAATGGATGCTCGGAGATATACATCCCCAAAAGCTCGCGCTCCCAAGCTAAACGTTGTTTTTTCTCCGCCGGCGGAGCTTCTTCAAATTCGATCTTTGCTGACTCAATTACGTCGTCGGCGAAGAGAGAATCTTGTTTTGAGTCTCTGTTTTTTTTCATTCCAGTGGCGAAAGCCAGCATTCGTTCCATATTAAAGAGCAGTTCGTTCCTTTCGGCCAAATCATCCAACGCTCCAGCCATCACCAAGGCCTCGAGTGATTTTTTGTTTATTACCTTCGGACCTAATCGAGTCAAGAATTCGGCGACATCCCTAAATTTGCCATTGACTTTGCGATCCTCAACTATCTCCTCGGCAACGGCGCCACCGACATGTTTGATCGCTGAAAGTCCGAAACGAACGTTGCCGGTTTCCTTCACGACTCCGAAGTCAACGAATGATTCGTTAACCTCCGGCGGCAAAACGCTAATTCCCATTCGTTTGCACTCGTCAATTTCCATCGCCAATTTATCCAAATCATCTTTATTTGATGTCATTAGCGCTGACATGTACTCCGGTGGCCAGTTGGCTTTCAAGTAAGCGGTTTGATAGGCAACCAAGGCGTAACTGGCGGCGTGGGCTTTGTTAAAACCGTAACCGGCGAAGGTTTCGATTTGATTCCAAAGTTCGTTGGCCGCCAACTCATTCATTCCGCGTTCAATTATCTGGCGAAAAAATTTATCTTTTTGCGCTGCCATTTCTTTGACAATTTTTTTTCCGATTGCTTTGCGGAATTTATCAACCTCTTCCCAATTGTAACCGGCAAGTTCAATGGCGATCATTAAAACGTCGTCCTGATAAACGATCAACCCAAGCGACTGTTTTAAAATTTCCTTCATTCGCGGATCGGCATAAACAATTTTATCCGGATTGTGTTTACGAGTGACATATTCAGGGATGAAGGCCATCGGACCGGGACGATAAAGCGCGACCATCGCCATGATGTCTAAAATGGTTGTTGGACGAAGTTCTTTAATATTTTTTCGCATGCCTTCGGATTCCAACTGAAAAACGCCGATAGTTTCACCCCGAGCCAGTAGCTGAAAGGTTTTTTTGTCGTCAAGCGGAATTTCGTCCAAATCGATTTGAGTGTCGCGGGTTTTAGCAACAATTTTGATCACGTTTTGAATAATTGAAAGGTTGGCCAAGCCCAAGAAGTCCATTTTGATCAAGCCGACGCCGTCTTCGCCAACGGCGTGCATTTCATACTGAGTGATTAAGCGGTCACCCTTGGTGTCCATCATCACCGGTGTGTAATTCGTAATCTCTTCCGGCGCAATAACCACACCGGCGGCGTGGACCGAGGCGTGACGAACAACGCCTTCAAGCCGACGAGCAATGTCGATACACTGTTTAACTCGCGGATCGGAATCGTAGAGATTCTTTAGCTCGGCAACCTCTTTCAGAGCCTTATCCAAAGTCGTTTTTAGTGGTGGAATCAATTTGGCGATAATATCAACCTCGGAGTAACTCATACCAAGAACTCGACCGACATCGCGAACCGCCATTCTGGCCGCCATTGTACCGAAAGTAACAATTTGAGCAACGTGGTTTTTGCCATATTTGGCGGAAACATATTTAATAATTTCATCGCGGCCGGCGTCAGCGATATCACAATCGATATCAGGTGCCGACGGGCGAAAGGGATTTAAAAATCGCTCAAAGGGTAAATTGTAATCAAAAGGATTGAGTTGTTTACCGGTAACACCGAGAGCGTAGGAGATAAAACAGCCGGCGGCCGAGCCTCTAACATTGGTCGGAATACCGTTTTTTTTCGCCCACGAGAAGAAGTCCTGAACGATCAGAAAGTAACCCAAGTAACCTTTGTCTTTTATCACTTTGAATTCGTATTCAATCCGTTCCCTGATTTCCGGCGTGATATCTTTAATCCGATTTGGCAATCGCTCCTCGATTAACTTGCGTAAATAAGATTCGTAGGTTTCGCCGGCCGGCAGTGGAAATTCTGGAAATTGAAATTTGCCCAATTCGATCTCCAAGTTACATTTTTCCATCACCTCCAGCGTGTTAGTTAAAACCTCCGGGTGGTCAGGGAAATTAGCAGCCATTTGCGCTTCGGTTAGGAGTGAGTAGTCATCTCCGGCCATTGTCATCCGGTTGGCGTCGGTAACTAACTTTCCGGTTTGCAAACAAAGCAAGGCGTCGTGAGCGATATCATCACCGGAATCAACGTAATGCGGATCATTGGTGGCGATAACCTTCAAACCGAATTCATTTGCCAACTTAAAAATATTTTCATTCGCCTGTTTCTGTTCTGGCACAGTGTTTGGGTGGTGTTGAACCTCCAAATATAAATCATCTTTAGAAAAAATTTCCAAATATTCGGTCAGAGCTTTTCGACCCTCGGCGATATTTTCCAGCGACTTCCGGGGAATTTCACCCTGGACACAGGCTGAACAGGCGATCAGACCGTCGGAGAATTTTTCTAAAGTTTTTTTGTCAATTCGCGGTTTGTAGTAGTAGCCATCTAAATGAGCAATCGAGGTTAATTTCATCAAATTTCTGTAGCCGACATCATTTTTCGCCAGCAATATCAAGTGATAAGAGTTGGAATCGACCCGCGGTTGTTTATCTTTCATTGTCCGCTGAGCGACGTAAGCTTCGAGACCCAAAATCGGTTTTATGCCCTGCTTTTTGCACTCTTCGTAAAACTCAATAATTCCGTGCATTACTCCGTGATCGGTTAGCGCCAGCGCCGGTTGGCCGTCGCTTTTGGCTTTGGCGACCAAATCGGGAATCTTGCCCATTCCGTCAAGCATTGAATAGTGCGAATGGACATGAAGGTGAACAAAATTTGCGGCTTGTTTGATTTCTGATGGCATAATATCCTGGCTAAATTTAATGATTTATGATATGATAATGAAGAAATTTTGCAATTTACAATTAAATTCCAATGATTTAATTTTCGAACATTGGGAGATTGAAAGTTATGATTTACTATTTCATTCTTGGTCGGGAAAATAAAATAAGCCAAAAAGAGTTGGAGTGCGTTTTGGCTGGTTTTGATTTTGGTTTAACAGACGATTCTGTTTCCATCTTAACCGATCAGATTTTAGAGATCAAACTCGACCAAGATTCAAAAAAGGTTGCCGAGCTGATAAAAATTCTTGGTGGAACGGTGAAAATTTATCAGAAAATCGCTTCTGCTGATGAAAAACTCGCCGATCTACTGGCAAAAGAGAATTTTTCCAAAAAAATGATTTTTGCCGTTTCAAATTACAGCAAGGTGAAAATCGATACTTTTAAATTGGCGATCTCGGCGAAAAAATCGGTTGGGAAATCAATTCGAGTTGTTGATGGCAAAGAGGACGATCGGCTCTCCTCGGCTCAATCATTTCAATATAAGATGGATATCGAAAATACCGAGTATGGGTTATTTGAAACCGGAATTGGCAAATTAATTGCTGTTCAGGACATTAATGATTGGAGCCGACGGGATTACGGTAAACCTCGTTCCGATGCTGTTTCCGGAATGTTACCGCCAAAACTTGCCCGTATGATGGTGAATCTGGCCGTCGGCCAAACCAGAATTATGAATAAACCCGATAATTTTGAACTCATCAGTCATGATTCATGTCTTGTCGTCGATCCGTTTTGCGGCTCAGGCAATATTTTAATAGAAGCATTATCGCTTGGTTGTGATCTGATCGGCTCCGATTTATCGGAAAGAGCCGTCTTGGATACGAAAGTTAATCTAGGTTGGTTTATTAATGAATCAGGAATTATAAATCAGAAATTATCGACCAAACCCGATGATTCAGTTTTTGTTGCGGATGCGACCAAATTTGATTTTTCGAAAATCGATCGGGATTTTATCATTGTCAGCGAACCGTTTCTCGGCCAACCACGGAAGGCAAAATTGCGAATTGAGGAGGAAATTCAGGCAAAAAAAAAGATCACAAAATTATATCTAGATTTTCTTAAAAATCTGCTGACTGCTGGCGACCGGCTACGAGCCGTTGGTCTGGTTTTTCCGCTTTTTGAGCTGGCGAATGGCAAAAAGTTATCGATTTTCAACGAATCTGTTGACTTTATCAAGGAAATCGGCTACGCTATTCTTTGTCCACCCATGGAGTATGGGCGCGATTATCAAGTCGTAAAACGACAAATTGTCCTGCTGGAGCAGAAATAACCAATAAACAATCAGCAATAGCCAAATTCCAAAAAGTTCGGATATAGGCTGTTGGATATTGATTGCTTGTTGTAATTTGGTGATTAACTATAATATTTTGGAACTTACTCAAAAGGAGTTAAATGGCCCATAAGAAAGCCGGAGGCAGTACAAGTTTAGGTCGGGATTCGGTCTCTAAACGACTCGGTGTCAAGCTTTTTGCTGGCGAAAAAATCGTCGCCGGCAATATTATTATTCGACAGAAAGGCACAAAATATTTGCCCGGTGACAATGTTGGTGTTGGCAACGATTATACGCTTTACGCCAAAAAGAACGGCGTTGTTAAGTTTTCCGAAGTGCGCAAAACAACTTTTTCCGGTTCTGGCGCAAAAAAAACCAAAGTTGCGGTTGTTTAAGTGGAGACCAAGCTTTAGCTTGTTTTTGATAGGCTGAAGCGTGAGCTCCATGGGAACAGGAGGTGGCCCACTGGTAATGGGTATGCTGGTGTCAGCAGCTGTGATCCAAAGCCCGGCACGTGTCTTGATGTCCACTAGGACGTGGTGAAAACGTCCGGTGGGGGTGTCTGGGTATCACCACCCGGCACCGAAAACCTAAGGGAAGGCGCGTCTTGGATGAAGCCCCATTGCAGACGACGCGCACGGAGGGGTCTTGCTTCGGCGCCATTCCCGGAGCAGGGAGACATAAAATGCCACCTGAAGAGGAAGGCATGACAGTAGAAGAAATACGGGCCAAGTTGGCGGCCAAGTCGTCTAGCCACGGACCTCAAGTCAGGTTAGATGGTCAGGCAATCGCGCCTCACCTTCAGCGGCCGCCGTTCAGCCGGTGCCCTGGTGACATCGCGGCTCTTTGTGCCAGTGCAGACGACTAAGTCGGTGTCGGTGATGTACCGAACGGCGCGACATTGGCCGCGTCGAAAGCCCTACCAGTTTTGCTGGATCGTTTAGGATCGAGTCCAGCCACTAACTGACCCGGTGACGACGCGAAAGCCTCGTCGCCGGACGCGATCATTCCATATCCGGAGCTGTCGATGTCTTGGCAGCTCCAGTTCTCTCTGAATTTAATTATTTGAGTTCAGTGACGAACTGCAATTTGACTTATTAGGTTAATTAGACCAATGAAAATTCAACTATCAAAATTCATGAAAAAGAATATTCCCGATATTAAAACCGGGGATACTGTTAAAGTACATCAGAAAATCAAAGAGGGTGACAAAGAGAGGGTTCAGATTTTTGAGGGCTTGATTATAGCGACTCATGGCGGAAAAACTTTGGACGGTTCATTTACCGTTCGTAAGGAATCATTCGGTGTCGGGGTCGAAAGAATTTTTCCGATTCATTCGCCGCGGGTGGTAAAAATTGAACGAATCAAACAGTCAAAAGTTCGCCGATCAAAGTTGTATTTTATGCGCGAGCTTTCCGGCAAAAACGCCAGACTGAAAGAGCTAAATCGCGACTATGCTGTTTGGGAAGAGAAGGGTGTCGAAGAGGAACTGGAAAAAATTGCTGAAGAAACAGCTAAAGCGGCTGAAGCGGCGGCGGCGGAAAAGGAAGCTGAGGAAGCCGAATTAGAGAAAAAGGCGGAAACGGCGCTGAAAGCGCATGGAACTACCGAAGAAACGAAGATCGAAGAAATTAAAGAAGAAAAATAAAGCAAAGTTGCAATCGATAAAAAACCCACTGGAAACGGTGGTGTTTTTTTATGAAAACATTTATTTTTTGCGATCGGAAAAAATTATCCGAAAGAAAATATTAGAATTGATGTCATTGGCATTGACATCGGAGTTCTTACACATCTAAACAATGCGGTTGAAGGGGAGTAAAAAATAATTTGAAATAAAAAAACAAGCTTTTCGGGCTTGTCCTTCCGGCCTACTTGCATCCGAGTTTTTTATATTTATGCGCAAAGTACACTACATAGCCGAGATGAGAAGACACTGGATCTACCAGCATGATAAATTCAACTATTTGAATTTATTTATGCCGAAGACCAATTTAGTGAAACTAAATTAATGGTATATTAAAGTATTTTGGAGGCGACGATGATGCCGCCCCCGGATGATTGCGTACTTGAGAAGTTTTACTCTTCCGCTTCTCACGGAGATGGGTTTTCAGGAGGTCTACCCACCGACCTGACCCGGGTCACCGCCGGTATCTGCGGGCTTGCTGTGTCTAACGGGCACAGCGCTCACCGGTTTAACATTCCTCGAGCGTAGCGGGGCTACCCCGTCTGCTAGTACTCGATGAGGGACTGCTGGTCGGCCATACACTGGCCGTGCCAGGCTTCTCCAGCAGCGCGCTGTTCCTCACTCGCATTCGGTGAAACCATCCACTCGATTGCAAGCCGATCAGCGTCCAACTTCAGTCTACGATAAGGCGTTTTTCGATCTTGCCCGTCCAGTAACAAACAAATTGCGTCTACCCGATCCATGTTTTTCACCTCCTAGCGTGGGCACATGGTAGCCCGTGTAATTTACGCCTTAAGGCGGAGTAGTGTTCAATCGAACAATTTATTCTAGCATTTAAATTTGAGTTTGTCAAGTTTAAAAACTAGCATAAATGTGCTAAATTGGTTTTATGATAAAAACACGATTCGCTCCGAGTCCGACCGGAGAATTACATATCGGTGGCGCCCGGACCGCGCTTTTTTCCTATTTATTTGCCAAACACTCCGGCGGCGAATTTTTGTTGCGAATTGAGGACACCGATCGCGAGCGATTTGTCGAAGGTGCAACAGAGCGCATCATCGAATCACTAAATTGGATGGGGATTGTCGCTGATAACGCCGACAAGCCGATGATTCAATCTGAACGGCTGAAAATTTATCAAACAGCGGCAAAAAAATTGGTTGATGAAAAAAAAGCTTATGTTTGCACATGTTCTAAAGAAGAGTTGGAAACTGAACGCCAAAGTCAGATAAAAGCCGGACAACCGCCAAAGTATTCGGGAAAATGTCGTGATGTCAATCACCAAATTAATGATCAATCATATGTTATTCGGATGAAAATGCCGGAATCGGGAATTATAAAAATTCATGATTTAATTCGCGGCGAAGTTGAGTTTGACGCCAGTTTACAGGACGATCAAATTATCCTCAAATCGGACGGTTATCCTACCTATCATTTGGCATCGGTTATTGATGACCATCAAATGGAAATTTCTCAGGTTATTCGCTCGGAGGAGTGGCTGTCGTCGACGCCGAAACATATTATTCTCTACGAAATGCTCGGCTGGAAAGCTCCGGAGTTTGCTCACCTGTCGATGATTTTGGGACCGGATCACGCAAAGTTATCAAAACGTCATGGCGCAACATCGGTTATTGACTACAAAAATCAAGGCTATCTGCCGGAAGCGTTGGTAAACTTCATGGCGCTTTTGGGCTGGAATCCGAAGGATGATCGAGAGTTTTTCGCCATCGCCGAATTGATTCAAGAATTTAAATTGGAAAATGTTAACAAAAGCGCGGCGATTTTTGATATTTTAAAATTGAATCATTTTAATGCGGAATATCTAAAATCTAAAAAATTAGATTTAAAAGATCTTGAAAATTTTGGCCTGAAAGATTTATCATCCGGGGAATTGGAATTGATCAGTCGCGGTGGATTTAAAACCCTGAAGGGGGTCGGTGAATATATTCTCTCGCTGCGAAAGAATCCAGAATATGACCCATTGTTGTTAATTTTCAAAAAATCCAACAAAGGAAAAACACTGAAAGCGCTGGTAATTTCAAAATCCAAATTCCAAACATCAAATAAATGGAGTGAGGAAAACTTAGAGAAAACGCTGGAATCGATTGTAGCGGAAAACAATTTAACAAACGGTGATGTGTTTTGGCCGGTGCGAGTGGCACTCTCCGGCGCCGAAAAATCACCATCGCCAGTTGAGCTGTTGCTGGCGTTGGGGAAAGAAAAATCAGGTAAAAGAATCGAAAAAGCTATTGAAAAATTAAGGAATCTAGAAAGTATTGATTAGAAAATTACATATCTCTAGTAATTTTTCGTATTTTGCCCTTTGGTATTCTCTTAAGAGGCCAGAGCTACTTGGTCGCTTATATTGCGAATTTTCTTCGAAAATAATTCATCACAATATGCAATAAACAAAAAAATGCCCCCTGCCTGAGTAGATCAGACAAGGGGCGGATGTTCTAACTATTTAGAGTTTTTGCGGAAGTTCCAGCAACCAGCGGTGTCAACATACCCTTCCTTCTCGAGGAAGGCGTTGTTCAGATTTACAGTGCTCCTACCGAGGCAGGAGTTGCAGATCCCATCGGAGAAATTGGCACATGTGGTGCCGCAGACTCCACCATAGCAACGGGCACGGATGATCTGCATCAGTGGGTTGTCGAATGCATCCTGCAACATGGTGGTCTGAACATAACCCAGGACCACGTTAATCGAGCCGATGCAGGGGTGAATCGAACCGAACTTTTGGATGTAGAGGTGATGCTTGAAGCGGTCGCAAGTAGTGCCGGCGTAGCTGCGTGTGATCGGCCACGAATTGCAATACTCTTCGCGATCGATGGTCTGTAACTCGACCATCTTTGTTTTTTGCAGTTCATCCTGGAGGGACATACCGCAGGTGGCACCTCGCCCCCGTTCGAGGACTGTGTCACAGTCAAAGATGATGTTGCGGTTGCGGCAATAGCGGAGGATGTCGCCAACCTCGTCGTAATTCGAGGGGCCTCCATCCTTCCCGGTCATGACGCTGGTAACCAGCGCCATGCGGGATTTGCGACCGAACTCGGCTATGCTCCTGGACTCATCAGTGAAACCGACTGCCATCAGTATCTCGATGGCTCTGTTGCGGGCTTTGCCATAACCCCTGATGTTGCGGCTACGGGAGGGATCGCTCACGAAGCGATCCTGCTTCTCGGGGTCGAGGCTGTTGCCCTTGATCATCAACTCGACGGGCAACTCGTACAGCTTTGCGGCCAGCTCCAGCGTAATGAATTCGCCGGTGGAGAACAGTGTTACGTAGATGTTGCGTGCTGCGCACTCGTGCAAGAACCAAATCGTGAACTCTTGGTTGCACGGCAGGAGCGGTTCGCCGCAACCGGGGATTCCGATACTATCTACACCTAGCTGCTGTGCCTGATTGAGTATAGAGACGTAGTCATTTCTGGTGAGACAAGCCTCGTCACCGAGTTTGCTGCCGCCGTTGGCGAAACAGTATGAACAGGCGAGATTACAGGGCTGGTCGAACTCCAGCCAGAGTGTTTGGAGCCGACCATTGTCGCTACGTTCCAGTCCGTGCTGTACAGCCATGCTGCTGACGCTCTGTTTCATCTTGATTCTCCTATTGTGCCCTTGTGGGCTGGTTGTTAATATTCCTCCGATGAGGACTCTTACCTCTCATCGTAACAACACATCATACTACAGAATGTTCAAAATGTCTATAATTCGTAACATCTAAAATTAGCAAAAAAGTCTAAGAATGAAGCTAAATGTTGACAATTTGCAAATATGCATGTTATACTGTGAAGAGAAATTCACAACAAATTATGGTCCAAAATGGATGAGATAATCGAAAAATTAGCCGAGATTGGAATAGAGGAGAAACCAGCTAGAGTCTACCTAGCCACTCTTGAGGTAGGTGGAGGTCTTGCTTCGGAGATCGGCAAAGTTGCAGGTGTGGAGCGCTCTCATACTTATCACATTCTTGAGCAACTGATCCAGAAGGGGTTAATTTATCGTTCTGAGCGTGGCAATAAACTAATATTTGCAGCGCAAAGCCCGAGACAACTGGAGACAATTGTGAAGCTTAAGCTCGAGCACGCACGAAATATTATCCCCGAGCTTATGATGATGGAGGGGTTGAACCAAACCAAGCCTAAAATTAAACTGTTTGAGGGTATTGAGGGTATCAAACAACTATTTGAGGAGACTCTCGAGTCGCCAAAAAATAGTGAAATGTTGGCATATTCGTCAGCCGAATCAATTCACGATTATCTTAAAGAGTATGTTCCTGAGTATTTGAAGCGTAGAGTGCGCCGTGGAATTAGGCAACGGGCCATTGTGGAGGATTCTGATGATGCGAGGGTGCACAAATCGAATGACAAGGTTGAACTACGCGATACAAGGCTTATTGACCGTGAAAAATTCCCCTTCAAGAACGAAATCAATATCTTTGGTAATAAGATTATGATTGCCTCGTATAAGGATCTAATAGGTCTGATTATTGAATCCAAAGACATTGCCGATACACAGCGCGCCATTTTCGAGTTAGCATGGATTGGGGCCCAAAATATCAATAATCAGGTTTAAACGATCTGGTATAATTAAACTGATGGAAAAACAATCCAAGATCAAACTTATTCAAGTGATCGCCGATTCGGCGATCGGCGGCGGGCCGACCCATGTTTTGGGACTTTTAAAAAAGATCAATAAAGAAAAATTCGATCTTCTTTTAGTTGCGCCACGCGGTTGGCTGTCATCAGAAGCGACGAAGATCAACGGCGTCAAAGTCAAAATTGTCGAATTCAAAAGTAAATGGGATTTATCGTCACTTGGTAAATTAAAAAGAGACATCGCCGAATTTCGCGCCGCCGGCGATCCGTTTGCGCCAATTATTATCCACGCTCACGGTCCGCGAGCTGGATCGTTTTGTCGATTAGCGCTTCGACCAGGTGAAAGATTTTTTTACACCGAACACATTTGGAGTGGCAATTATCACTTGCAAAATCCTCTTAATTCGGTTTTTCAAAAGTTTGGGCTAAGAAGCATCTATAAACGCGCCGATCATTTAATCGCGGTTTCGAAATCGGTCAAGAGATTTATGCTCCAATTTGGAATTGCTAAGGGGAAAATTGTAGTGATTCCAAATGCGATTGAGATTGATTCATCAACCGGGCATGCAGCAGATCACACCGGGTTGATGATTGGCACCATTGGCGCGTTAAATAAACAAAAAGGCCAAACATATCTTATCCAGGCGTTTAAAAAACTGACCGAAAGTTTGCCAAAAGCTAGATTGGAGATCATCGGCGATGGGTCGGAAAGGGAAAAACTACTGGCAGATATTAACGAGCTTGATTTGGAGTCGCGGGTTCAGCTTCTGGGCAAAATTGACAAGCCGAGAAAATATTTAGAGAGTTGGGATTTATTTGTTTTGCCTTCGCTATCTGAAACTTTCGGTTTAGTGATTTTGGAGGCTTTTGCCGCCGGTGTTCCGGTGGTTGCATCCGATGTTGGTGGAATTTCGGAGTTAATCACCAATGGAAAAAATGGCTACTTGGTTCCTCCGGCCGATTCGGAGAAGTTGGCAAAAGCGGTTTCCCATCTTTTAGTTGAAAAAAAAGCTCGTGAATCTTTGACTCAAGAGGCGAGCAAGACTTTGAAAGAGAAGTATGATTGGAGTAAGATAATATTGGAGATAGAAAGAGAATACGAAGAAGCGGTAAAATAACTTCCGATTTTGCAAATAAATTCAAACTACTCAATTTTTGAACCTTGAAAGATTACAAAATCGATAAAAATTGATAATTTTCCGGAGAATTATGTTTTGGCAGAAGGAATCAACAAAAAATCCCAGGAGTGTTATACTGGACACTTTGCGAGTCATTATAGTGTCGCTGGTCAAGGCAGACAAGGTTTTAGTTTTGGCGCCTCATCCGGACGATGATGCTTTGGGTTGTGGCGGGTTAATCAAATCGCTGGCGGACGACGGAGCAAAAATCAAGGTAATTTACTTTTCCGACGGATCAAAGGGAAATAAGAGCGGAAAATCGAGCGCGTCTTTGATCGTTGAACGTGAAAGTGAAGCCAGGGAAGCGGGAAAGGTTCTTGGCGTCGGCGAGGAGAAGTTTTTTCGCTTGCCGGATGGCAAAATTGAACCAACAATCGACTTAGCGGCACAGATTCGCCGAGAAATCGAATTTGATAAACCGGATTTGATCTTGGCGCCTTCAATGGAGGAGTTACATCCAGATCACTACGCCGTGGCGGAGGTACTGGCGACCAGTTTGAAAAATTATTACGGTCAGTTAAACATTTGGCTTTACGAAGTTTGGGGCGCTGGTAGATTCAATCGTCTATTCGTCATTGATGATTATCTGCCTGACAAACGTCAGGCGCTAAAATGCCACAAATCGCAGATGAAAGTCAAAAAGTATGATGATGCGATTTTGGCGCTGAATAATTATCGTGGACTCTCAACCGGCGCCGGAGATTATGCTGAAGCTTATTATGCTACTGGTCCGCGTAATTTTCAAAAATTGTTTGAGTTCTACCGTCGCCACCACGAATCTAAATTTTGAATCATGGATCTAACGACCATGGTTTCTAACTTCCAATAATTCAGTTTCTATGAGCTTAAAAAAATACTTTCTCTCAATTTACAGAACAATGAATTTTGTCAGTACCGAGCGGGTTTGGACAGCGCTGTTGGCAGATGCCGATTTTCAAGTAGTTGATGGTTTGCCAAAAAAAGATATTCTTATCATCGCACCACATCCGGATGATGAAATTTTTGCATGCTCCGGTGCCTTGCTTAAGGCGTCAGAGAATCAAAAAATCAAAATTGTCTACATTTTTTCCGGCGATAGAAAATCGCATTCACCGCTTGCTATTGAGCGTGAAGAGGAATCAAAAAAGGCTGTTGCTTTGCTGGCGGGACCGAATCAAGTTTTCTTTCGTCTGTCAAACAATAGTTTGGTGCCAGAATCGAAGATTTCAGAGCTAGCGAATATTATCGTCAAATTTAATCCGGGAATAATTATGATGCCGCGGTTTTTTTCCATGAATTCCGATCATGTTGAGGCGGCAAAAGCGGCAATTGAAAGTCTGAAAGTTGCCAAAATTAACGGTTTTGATCTGAAGAAAATCTCAATTTGGCTGTACGGCATCTGGTCACCGTTGTCGCATTTTAACCGTTTGTTGGAATTCGATTGGTCGAAAAAAGAAAAAGCGATGGAGAAGTTCTTGTCACAACACAAAGATCGAAATTACATCAAGGCGATCAAATCACTCGATGAATATTACGGCGAAATTTACGGTTTGGCCAAGCCGGCCGAAGCCTTTTTCGCTCTGCCGGCTGATTTGCTATTAAAAGTATCAAAGGAGAAGAAATGACAGAAGATGAACCGATTGAACCATCGCAGGAACTTTTTCCGGTCGGGGTAAAATTGAGCGAATTGGTTGATAAATTTCCACGAGAAGAAACCGCTTCGCGATTGGTGGCGATAATGATTGAAAACGGTGAGCCAACCGCTGACTTTTATCAACAAACAGGAGAGTACGCCGAAAGAATCAAAACAGCCTGTCAAATCGATTTGGAAAAAGCGGTGGATGAAAATGAAAAACACGCATTAGGTATTCGAGCTCAACTGTTACATCAAACTGGTTTGATTATCCTGTTGTTGGATACATATTGGCAGTTGGTTGATAGTGGTCACAAGGATCAAGCAGAAATTTTGGCTGCTGAAATTAGTGACAAATCCGATGAGCTTTTGGGACAACTTGAGATGTCGTTGCTAAGAATTGAATCCTCACCAACTTTAATTCATCAGGATTATTTTGTATCAATCCAAAAAATGGTTGAGGGACTTCGTTCGAACAGTTAGTCGTTTTGGATTGCTAATCGATCTCAAATCTGATAGAGTTTCTTAGTGATCCCGGGTAGTATAATGGCAGTACGGTGGATTCTGACTCCATTAATCTAGGTTCGACCCCTAGCCCGGGAACCATGCCGCGTTCGTCTAGTGGTCCAGGATACCTGGTTCTCATCCAGGAGATCAGGGGTTCGATTCCCCTACGCGGTACCACCCCATATCTTCTACGTGGGTTTTTTTTATGGACAATTATCAAAAAAAAGCGGGCTGGACTTTGCCAAACCCGTGCAGAAATCATTGACTATCTAGGAATCTCGATACCGACGCCCTTAATCTCGTGCCCGTTGCTTAGGATTAAAGCGCCTTCTCCATCAGGGCAGTTGGCAGGCACTCGGTCGTAATATTTGTAGGGGATGGTAATCAGAACTTCATCATAGATTATTGGGTTGCCCTTTTCCGGAATAAAAACTTTATGACCGGCGGGTAGATTGAAACGTTGGAAGTGCTCTCCCTCAACAATTGGCATAGGAGTGTACATTGCGTCTGAAAGGTCGTCCTGATAATAACAGGCCTGAATCGGACCGGTGAGAATTTGTTGCCAGGTGAAATCCCATGCTCGATACCAAGCATAGATGCTACCGAGCGACAGAATCGTTTCGAGTGCTAATTTTGCTGTTAAGACATCACTTCCAGGACAGGGAACGGGATTTTCGCCGAGATCTCTTTCGGGTTTTAGCACGCCACAATAATCACAAAAACATCCAGTACCAGTATATTCAACTCCATCGACCGAAAATGAGGTCGGTTTTATCCCCCAAGCGTGTCGATCTTCCATGCTCATTATCCATCACCCTCCCGCGTCAGATGTCACTGTGCAATTTATATCAATATAACGATTTAAAGTCAACAACTACGGGATTTTTTTGATTGCAAATAAAAATGAACGAATCGGACAGTGTCCAACTCGCTCTGGTTTTTTGTTGTATTTAGTCTGGGATTTCAACCCCAATTCCGTTAATGTGTCCATTGCATGAACTACGTCCTGCAATCGCAACGGTAACGGACTCCACCTTGCCCAGAGGACACTCTGCCGGCACCTGATCGTAGCAATGGAATGGCACCAAAATGTGTTTACCTTGGTAAACGATTGGATTGCCCCTTTGCGGGATAAACACTCGGTCACCTGATTCTAGTTGCAGGCGGAGAAAGTTGTCGCCGCTCTTAAGTGGAGCAACGGCGTGATAATTTCCGCAATCCATCAGCAGATTCTCGAAGGAATTTTCTACCGGCCCACCCAGAACTTTTTGCCAGGTGAAATATGGATAAGTGAAGGGTGTTTTCCAGGCAAAAACTGATTTTGTACTTATCATCATGGCAATTGCCAGTCCCTCGGTCAGTCTTTTGCTGCCAGGGCAAACAGACTCGACGTTTATAACGACATGACTGGCTGGTTTTGCCACCCCGCAATGAAAGCAAATAGCAGAACTGCTCTCGTGAAAACTTCCACCTGCCATGTATGCAGAAGTTTCTGTTGCCCAACTGTGAGCTCCAAAAGTCTCACCCATTTTGGTCAGCTTCCTCTCCCAGCGTTATGTGTTGCTCACTGTCTTTATATCACATATATCATTCTCGATCAAGACTAAAATCGTCGAAATTCAGTCGTAATGTTTTTTGTTTTTACAAATTTGGTTTAAAATAGAATTGATGAATGCAAAAATAAATTTTAAAAATTGGCAGTTTTGGCTAAAGATTTTTTTGATTATTCTCATCATCACCGGAGGAATCGCCGGCATTTTATTGTTGAAAAAGTATCGGGCGCTTGCGCCAACTGCGGAAATCAAGACACCGACTGAAGCAGTCATCCCAACGGTGGTGCCGCCGGCAGAAGCGAAAAATGCCATCGTCAAAGCGCCACCAAAGGTTAAAACTTCGGGTAAAACTTCAACCAAAACCAATTCCGATGGTTCAAAAACCGTTACAACTACAACCGGGCCAACCAATTCGGCCGACACGACCTTGTCCGCCGCCGCCGGGCCGTCATCATCAATCGCCGGCATCCACTACATCGATCAAACCGGAGTTCACGCCGGACTTGGCGACCAACTCAAAAGTTTTATGTCGAGCAATCTGTTGGTTAAAGGTGAAGTGAATAATCTCTACTCAATAATACTGAAGAACGCCGGCGACACCGGCTGGGCTGGGCTTTACTCTGGGTCCTACAATCAGGGTCCAAACGGGCAGATAACTTCAGCCTGGGGCTACATAACGCTAAATAGCTACTATTATGAAGGTAGCCCGTACTTCACTGATTATATGAAACTGGTTCTGTCGCACGAATATGGCCACCACTACTCTCTTTATTACAAATGGATGGTTTGGCAAATTCCCTCGGGCGAGCGTTTCCCCGATTCCTATTATTTGATCCGACCGCTGGCGAAATCGACAACGGCAGCGGATTATTCACTTGGTTGGGGAAATTGTGATGCGGAAATTATGGCCGAGGATTACTCATATTTATTCTCCGGTTATGGTGTCGACCAAATGTCGGCGACCTATGGTTACCCATCGGGCGGTACAAAAACCTGGTTGGAAAATGAGCCGAATGGGCCTGGTGCGGCGCCGGCATCCGATACTCCGCCAACAGTTTCGATCACAGCGCCGGTGAACGGTGCAACGATTTCCGGTATCATAAACTTCTCCGCTTCGGCATCCGACGATGTCGGTGTCGCAAAGGTTGGATTTTACATCGACAACAACTCGATATCAGAAGACTCTTCCGTTCCGTATGAAGCATCAATTGCGACTGCGAGTTACAGCAATGGCCCTCATACTTTGCGGGCCAGGGCCTATGATTCTTCAGGTCAAACTACTGACGCGACCGTTTCGGTCACGATTAGTAACGCGACATCAGATAGCGAGAACCCGACAGTTTCGATCACTGATCCGTCGGATAATCCACACAACTGGTCGTCAGACGATTTGCACATCCAAGTGGCGGCAACTGATAATGTTGCCGTCCAGAAAATTGAGATCTATATCAACGACCAGTTAGCACTGACGCGAAATTCATCATCCGTCTCAGCGGTCTGGAGTTATTCAAACGCTCCAACCGGAACTTATATACTTAAAGCCAAAGTCTACGACACCTCCGGCAACACGGCGGAAACAAGTATTACGATCAATAAGACCTAATTATTTGGCAGCAAATCCCATAAAAGCTGAAACCACTTTCTGTAATCTTCTGCCATTTCTTTGTCTTTGAGTACGAAAATGGAGATCTCATCCTCGAATGCTTTGGGGCCGATACCGGAATAAATGGCAACATAATCGCCAAAAATATCAATTTGCGACTTAGTGGAGTACTTTTTGGGCAAAAATTTGTATTTGCCACCAACGTATTTTAGGACTTCGGGAAATTTTTCAATTTCAGCGTCGTAAATATCATATGACTGCTGTTTTTGCTCACGCCACTTTTCCTCAGCGGAGATGACAAATTTGGTAATTCTGGGATCGAACCAAGAGCCTTTGCCCCCGATGGTGTAGTTGGTCTTATTAACTTTGAGCATCAGCCGGATGTAGCTTTTCAGGCCTCCAACGCCTTTGTAAACCGCGGTGGTTTGTGTAGGCTGATTATGCTTATACAGTTTGTCCAGACCGGGCAATATCATATTGAGCGAAGTTTGTTTTTCTTCAACAATCTCATTCAACTTTTCCGGGTCAACAGCAGAAAAGAGAAGTGTTTTGGAGGAAATAATTTGCGTGATTAAACCTTTTTGTTGCAATCGCTCCAGAGTGTCATAAACATTTCGCCGATGAATATCGGCGCGCTTAGCAATCTCATCAATCGAACCGTTTTTAAGTTTGAGTAGGGAATAATAAATCCGCGCTTCGTTCAGCGTTAATCCCAGGTCAATTAAATTTTGGATGTTGTCCATATCTAAATTCTAGCAAACCTGATGTCTGGTGTCAAATAAAATGGTGGTATTGACCACCATACTAGCGATTTGATACATTGGTCAGGTCGTGAAAATACTGAGAAAAGGATGGCGCGTGATGGCTGAACATGAGGTTCACGTAATCAATTTGGGAGTTGTTGCGGTTCAGAACTTCCGGCTAACACGAAGTTTTTTAAGGAGTAGATTGCCGTCAGCAGTTGATGATGTCTGGATTGGGTCGGAACATCGGTCTGATTTGGAGGATCAAGAGATGTTTTTGATCAAATTTGGGCACATGCCCAAGACACTTGCTATTATGAGAGAGGCAATTCTTGGTAGTGGGTATGAACTGGCCGGCTTTTGTTCATTGGTTTCGTTGGTGAACAAATCGCCGGCAAATCTGGAGTCATTGGGGGAGTGTTCTGTTTTTCCGACTGATCCTTCGGCTGTTTGTGTTTATCTGAAGTGGTGGTATGCGACAAATCGTACCTACAACGGTTATTACTTTGACCAAAAAGAATATTTGCGTTACTATGCCCAGACCAAGGATTCCTGTAGTTATAAACTTTTAGCTGTTGTTGATAGCGATTTTGTTTTCAAGCAGCTGAATGTGGAATCCCCATACTTTTTGGTAAAGAAAACCATTTCAACGCCGATAGGTCGAATCAAACACACACTAAGAATTGTTCAGGAGTAAAAAATCTGCGGGGAGAATGAATCTCCTCGCTTTTTTATATATAGACCGAAATCTTTAGGCGGATTCCCGCCTTAGCGGGAATAAAAAAAATTGATCTAATTGACCTAGTTCAATCTAAAAAAATAAAAAACCGCCCCGATTGGGGCGAGAGTTGTTAATCCTCTTTGGATTGTAAGGTGTATGTCATGCTTATAATTGTGCCTTCAGTACTGTGAGCCTGCGCGACGCAAATCGGATAGAAACCGTAAGCCGCAGCAAGATTCAAGGCATGGGCGGCCTTACATTCAATCGGTCCAATGTTTTCTTCCAGGCACTTCTCTAACTTTGCTCGGAGAACAATTATTGTCCCTCTTGTTTCGAGTGCCCCGAGAGTGAATTCGCAAACATTACAAGAGGATTTTAACCGGTGAGTTGTTCTAATCGTCAGAATCGCGATCGACATTGCCTGACCTCCTTGTGGCCTGGTTAAGCGACAGTTGCAATCATATCACACTGAGTAATCTTTTCAAGGGGTTCTTCTGTTTTAGAAATTAGATCAATTAGAAATTGGTTTCTACTGTCCTTTATAGATCACATAATTGAAAATATCGAGTACTGTGCCGGTTTGACGATCAACGTTGGCACTGATTTGGCGCGAGTTGCCGGCGAAATAGCCGGTCGACTGAATTGTTGTCGCCAAGCCGGAAGTTAGTCTTTGATTAGTTCCCCCCGGTGTTTTTTGAGTAAATCCAAAATAAATTCCATCATTCATGCCCCCGACCGGCTTCAAAGTCATTTCGGTTGTATTTTTGCTGATACTGATCGTGTCAACAAATACTCCGATATTGCCACCGGGCGCAATGGTGGCATTTTCGGCATTGGCGATTTTTGAACATCGCAGGTCTTGAAGCAAGGTTGTTTGTTCGTCACCATCGGAATCCTTCAATTTTACCTCCAGGGCTCGTGATTTTTGCAGAGGTGACGAAGGTGAATCGTTGCAGGTGGCTGTTGTCGTAAGCCATCGCCAATAAAGATTGATCGTGCCGGTGTTCGTGGCCGGTAAATCAGAATTGACGGTGAAAGCTATAGAATTATCTTTGGCGATTTGGTAAAGGCTGTTTGTGGTTTTTGCCAGATCGTTACCGTCAATTTTGCCGTCGCCGTTGACATCGTCGCCGGTGAAAGCTTGTTTATAATAAGATTGCAAATCATAAACCTGGACTCTATCCGACAGCGAATAACTGCCGCTGATGCCGCTGTCGATGGTTGTCTTTCTCATTGAGTTTAAATCTAAAAAATTGCGATAAAAATTCGTCGGCCGGCGAAAAAGTCCATTCGAGCCGACTTTAGTTGTAGCAGCCGAATCGATAGTTGTCGGAATTTCGGCATTTTTATCATATTTGTTATACAAAAGTCCCTGTTCCAAACCGGATTCGGCGGCATAATAGGCGACCAAACCATTGTTGTAAGTTTCGGCGATGTTGACTTGGCGAAAGGCGATAGCGGTGACGCCGAGCGCCGCCGAACCGATAATCGCCGCCAGCAAAATCGCCACGACCAGCGCCTCACCTTTGCGTTTTTTTAATTTGTTGATTTTGTCGTTCATATTCGCTGTGCAATTAATTGGTTACCGAACGGCGTTAATTTTCGCGTCAGCTTGATTCGATCGCTGCCGAAAAGCAGTAACTCGTTTGATCCTCCGGCCAGCGACTCGATTTTCTCGACAATTACCGAGTGAGTATCCTTTGGTAGTGATCGCTGGTTTTTGGTTTCCGAACCGGAGAAATATAAAATTTTTGTTTCCGTTCTGTCGGGTGAAATTTCCAACTTATCGGCGCCAAAGGTTTTCATTAGGGTAAAAATTGATTTAACGAATTTGGAAATCGGTGAATTTTCATCGGTTAAATAGGACTTTGATTTGCCGCGAAAATTGATTTTAATTTCACACAAATCGGTTTTTTCCATCGGCGGGTTATCGTGAACACCAACATCTTGCGCTAAAACTTCCGGTAGTTTGTCTTCAAAACTGGCATTGCCGATTAACGCAAGGTATTCATCGGCCGAAACCTCGCTTGAAGTGCCGCGGACACGGATTTTGCCCGACGGATGCCATTTGACGACATCGGTTGGTGGCATAAAAAAGGTTTTGTTATCGCCGCGCGGACTGTTAATTATTTTGGCGCCAAAGCGGACAACCTCAAAACTGCCAAAATTTGATACAATCAAATTACGATCGCGGGAAAGACCCTCGGACATTGATTCCGAAATAGCGTTGATTAATTTTTCGGCCTTTTCAACATTAAACTCAATATCGGCGGCTTTCATTTCCTTTGCCAATTGTGAGGCGAATTTGTCTTTGGTCATTAAATTAACACATAATTAACAACGAATAACCGGAATCAAATAACTGGTTAACTTTATAATAGCAAAATATCGGCAGGTTGTCTTTTGGTCATTAATTGTTAATAAAGCTGTTGATAAGCTGGGTATGAATTTCCTTAAGTATTAATAATTGTTCCTGCAGTAATATAGAATTTGAAATGCGGATTTTTTTTATCGGTTTACAGTTGCCCGATTGTTGTATTGTTAAAACATCGACTAAAAATTTAGCTAGTTTTTTTATGAGTCTTTACAGAAAATACCGGCCGCAAAAATTTGCCGACTTGATTGGCGAGGATCACATCCGCGACACTCTGCTTTTGGCTGTCCGGGAAAATCGAATCGGCCAAGGTTATCTTTTTGCCGGCCTTCGCGGTACTGGTAAAACTTCGGTTGCCAGGCTTTTAGCCAAGGCGGCAAATTGCCAAAAACGAGACGAAATGAACAAATCCGGCAGTGGTGAACCGTGTTTGGAGTGTCAGAGCTGTAGGGAGATAATTCAAAACAAAAGTCTCGACATTATCGAAATTGATGCCGCTTCGAATCGGGGGATTGATGAAATTCGCGAATTGCGTGATCGGGTGAAGTTTGCGCCGTCGAGCGGAAAATATAAAGTTTTTATTATCGACGAAGTTCATATGCTAACGATGCCGGCGTTTAACGCACTGTTAAAAACCTTGGAAGAGCCGCCAAAACACGCGATTTTTATTTTGGCGACGACGGAAGCGCACAAAGTACCGGCAACGATCCTTTCCCGCGTTCAACGCTTTGATTTTCGACGAATCGGCAAGGCTGATATCATTAAAAATTTGATGTTGATAGCGAAAAGTGAGAAGTATAAAATCAGCGACGAAGCATTGGAGGCGGTTGCCGTTGCCGCTGATGGTAGCCACCGTGACGCCATATCAATTTTGGAACAGCTGGCATCCGATTCGGCTGAAATTTCGATTGAGAGCGTTCGCATTACCTTGGGCTTGGCTAGAAGCGAAGAAATCATCCAATTAATTTCAATGATCGTCGAAAATCAGCGGCAGGAAGCGATAAAAATCGTCGGCGAATTTATTGAAGCCGGTGTCGAAGCGAACCAGATTATCAAAGAGATAATTGAAATTTTGCGTCAGTCGCTGTTAATAAAAATCTCTGCAGGTGAGGTGAGTTTCGATCAAACGAAGGAGAGGATGACAGAATTATCAAAGTTGGCTGAGAAATTTACCCCAGGCGAATTGAACAAAATGCTAACAATATTTATCGAGGCCGGCCAACTTTTGAAGGATTCACCGATTCGAACCCTGCCGATTGAAATGGCGATTATTGAAGCGGCGGAAATATGTCAAAAGTCAGAAGTCAACCCGTCTCGCCTGGCGCGAGCCGAGGCGGAAAGCCAAAACGACAACTTAAAAGTCAAAATTGAAACAATTGAAATTGCGGAAGAAAATCCAAAGTCCGGAATTCGAATATCAGATGAAGTTCAAAACTCAAAATCTGAATCAGCAGTCGAACAGTCGAGTAGTCGAACAATTAAAGTTTTGGATGATCAATCATGGAAAACCATTTTGGAGAAAATTAAGGAACACAACCACACATTAAATGCTCTATTGCGCGACGCCAAACCGGAGGGAATTGACGGCGACCAAATTGTTATCAGTGTTAGATTTAAATTCCATCACGATAAAATTACTGAGGTCAAAAATCGTCAGGTTTTGGAACAAATTTTCTCTGACGTTTTGGGCCGAAAGTGTTTTATCAAATGCCAAATCCAGGACAGAAAAAAAACCGAAGTCAGAAATCAGAAATCAGAAACAGTGGAGGGAGAAGACCTGGAGAAGGCGGCGAAGGAAATGTTTGAGACAGAATAATAAGAATGGATGACGAATAAAACTAATAGCGAATAGTCGATATAATTCAATTAGCCATTAGTATAATTAGCTATCACTTTTTGAAGGATGCCGGATGACGAAATCAAAAAAACACAACCAAATAATCGGTGCCAAATTGCCACCGCAGAATCTTGAAGCCGAAACCGCCGTTGTCGGCGCGCTTTTGATTGACAAGGATGCGATTTTATCGGTTGTCGAACTGTTATCGGCCGAGGATTTTTATGATGATCGCAATGCAACAATTTTTCGGGCGATCGAAACATTATTCGAAAAACGAACGCCGATTGATATGGTAACGATCACCGATCAATTGGAGAAGGAAAAAGAGTTGACTAATGTCGGCGGGAGTAGCCATATTGTTTCAATCGTCAACTCAACGCCGTCGGCCGCCAATGTTGTTCATTGGGCGAATATTGTTCGCAACAAAGCGATCCTTCGAAGATTAATCACTTCTGCCGTGACTATTTCCGATCTTGGTTTTGATGAAGAGGATGATGTAACATCAGTTTTAGACAAAGCCGAACAGTCGCTTTTTGCCGTATCGCAAAAATTTTTTCGGCAAAAATTTATTCCGATCAAAGATGTTTTGACCGAGGCTTTCGATCGAATTGACAAAATTCACAAAGAAAAAGGTGCCTTGCGTGGACTTTCAACCGGTTTCCGTGATTTGGACGCCAAACTTGCCGGTTTGCAAAAATCCGATCTGCTGATATTAGCTGCCAGACCATCGATGGGAAAAACTTCGCTGGCATTAAATATCGCTGAGCAAATTGCCGTCGAGGAAAAGATTCCCGTTGCCTTCTTTTCGCTGGAAATGTCAAAGGAACAGTTAGTTGACCGCTTAATTTCATCGCAGGCCGGCGTTGACTCTTGGAAACTCCGGACCGGAAATTTGTCAGACGAAGATTTTCCGAAAATCGGTTACGCCATGGGAACATTATCCGAGGCGCCATTTTTCATTGATGATTCGCCGGGATTGACGGTGACGGAAATTCGAGCCAAAGCCAGGCGGTTGCAGATGGAACAAAATCTCGGCGTGATCTTTGTCGATTATTTACAATTGATTGAAGGCCGATCGAAATCCGGCGACGCCAACCGTGTTCAGGAAATCTCCGAGATCTCCAGGTCGCTAAAAACCTTGGCTCGCGAACTGGACGTGCCGGTGGTGGCATTATCACAACTTTCCCGCGCCGTTGAACATCGGCCGGACAAGCGACCGCAACTTTCAGATTTGCGCGAATCGGGATGTCTTTCCGGTGACACATTAATTTTTGATGCCGAAAATGGCAATCGAATCGCAATCAAGGAAATTGTCGGCAAAAATGATTTCAAGGTTTTGGCACTCAGCCAAAATGGCAAATTAGCCAAAGTTTCCGCTTCGAGAATTTTTTCAACCGGAAGGAAGAAAGTATTTGAAATTTTGTTTGCTAGTGGTAAAAAAATTAAAGCAACGGCGAATCATAAATTTCTTACTGTCGGTGGCTGGAAAAGACTGGATGAACTTTCAATCAAGAACGATAAACTTGCAACGATCGATACATCGTTAAATCATCAGGATTTATTCGAGTCAGATATTTTTTGGGACAAAATAATAAATATAACGCCACTTGGTGCGGAAGAAGTTTATGATATTTCAGTGCCTAAGGAACATAATTTTGTTGCCAATGATATTATTGTCCACAATTCGATCGAACAGGACGCAGATGTTGTGATGTTCATTTACCGCGACGATTATTACGACGAAAATTCGGATAAAAAAGGTGTAACAGAAATTCTAATCCGCAAACATCGAAACGGTCCAATTGGTAATGTTGAACTCTATTTCAACGCCGAACAGATGCGGTTTCGCGATTTGGCCCGAACTCCAAAATCCGGCCCGTCAGATTTCGGCCCTGAAGATTAAACCATCCAATATCAAGAGAACTAGAATTGATTTGTGCGTTGGTTTTTATTATACTCAAAATATACAGAACAACCTGGTGACTAGGAGATGATGTCATGCCACTTTTTCTTGGAAAAGTATCTCATCTAACAGCAGCTGAATACGCCATGCTGGAGGCGAGATATTCCAACTGGCCCAAGCCTCCGATCTCACCCATAACTCGCCAATGTCATCCTTTGGAATCCGATTTGGATGGCAGACGTGCGTTGCTTGATTACACGCGCAAAAAACGACGCAACATCCTTGCTGCGAGAAATCGGCGTAGTGCTGAGTCCGACTAACAAAAACACAAAAACTCTATGAACCGGTCTCTTTCACTCCCGGCTCCTTGGAAAATCTTGGAGCCTTTTTTATTTCCCAATCATTTTTTTTGTAACAAAACATATGGTGAGCGGAGGAGTTTCATTAAAACCGTTTGGAAAATACCATGGTGTTTTTGCCAATAGTAATTTTGGCTTTTGTAGTAAAACTTTTTCTTTTCAAAATCGCTCGAACTTTTGCCCTCGAAGTGAATGACTTTTGCCGTTGCCAGTACGACGTTTTTGTAGCCCAATTTTGTTATTCGACGACAGAGATCTTCGTCTTCCAAATACATAAAAAATTTCTGGTCAAAACCCAAGAGTTTCTGAAAAAGCTCCCGACGAATCATTAGCGCTGCGGCAGTAATCATTTCGGCATAGAAAAAATCAGCTGTTTTTTTTGGCATCTTGCCGGCTTGATTGCGCAAAATTAGCGATGACAGACTTTGAAACCGGCCGAAAAAGTGGCGCTGGAGATTTTTCCCATCGGCTTGATAAATCAACGGCGTCAGCGCGCCAATTTCCGAATGTTTTGCCAGAAAATCGAGCATTCGCTCTACCGCATCGTCGTAAATTTTGGTGTCGGGGTTTAATAAAAGCAAAAATTCGCCGTTGGCTGATTTGGCGCCGAGATTATTGCCGGCGCCAAAGCCGGAATTTGTTTCCGATTTAATAACTACAACTCTTCTGTCAGCAGCAAATTTTTTGCCAATAACATCGGCAGCATCGCTTTTTGGATCGTTATCAACAACAATTATTTCGAAACGCAAATTATCCAATCTTTTTAATAGATCAGAGACCAGCGCAATAGTATTATCGCTACTTTTGTAATCGACAATAATAATCGACAGTTCTAGTTTATCCATTTTTTCTTGACCGATGAAAAGTAATTATCGAGCGTGGTTTTTGGCACGGCGTCAGACAGATAACAGATGATTAAATAAAAACCGACGGAGATTATCAGTGAAAAGAGAAAATAAATTCCGGTTGTATCGAACAAAAATCCGATACCGGTTGAAAGTGCGGCGGCAAATATCAGCTTAAAAATTCTGGCAAAGTCGATTTTCAGCGGCAAAGCTCGGTTGGCGGCGATAAAGCCGAAAACCAAAAGCAACATCTCCGACGCCAGTGTGGTGTAAGAAGCGGCGACGTAGGAGTATTTGGGAATCAGAATTATATTGGTGCTGATATTAAACAAAAGAACAATTATCGAGACCCAGATTAGATATTTCCGCATATCTTTGGCAATCATTATTTCGCCGAACAAAACATTTAGATAAATAAAAATTGGCGCGAATGCCAAAATTACTAAAGCGTGGGAGCCGGCGAGAAACTGTTGGTTACTAAGAAAAAGAATGATTTCTTTTGAAAATGGAATGCAGATAACAGCGATTGCAAAGGCCGCGAAAAGCAAAAAAGTTATTCCGCGGCTGACGGCGTTGGCAGCCTTTTCCTTGTCTTCATAAACTGAAACTGACAATAGCGGTTTTAACGAATAGGCGAGAAAAGCGGCGATAAAAGTCGTAGTCTCCAGAACTTTGTAGGCGACGGAGTAAATTCCGACCTCGGCCGCGCCCTTAAAATAGAATAATATCAAGGTGTCAACTTTGAAATAAAAGTTGTTGACGATAAAAACAACTCCTAGTGGCAAGCTTAATTTGAAAATCCAGGAGATAATTTTCTTGTCAAATTCAAATTTCAGATGAATTTCTTTGCGGGTGAGAAAATATTTCAAAAAGAAATTGACAATCGCAGCCAGCGCCACGGTTGAAAGGACGGCATAAAAACCGAGATTGAAAACCACCGCCAAGTAAATCAAAACAATTGTTGCGACTCGGGTAATGATTTCAGCGATGGCGGATTTCTCCATCTGCAGTCGAGTTTGGAGGTAGATATCATAAACGCTATAGAGCAAATTGAAAATCGGGTAGAGCGCCAAAAGCATGACACCATGTTTAATCTCAACCGGATAATTTGTCAAAAGAGCGACGATGGTGGCAATCAGTGTCGCGATAATCGCCGTAATTAAGCGTAAAGTAAAAAGATTATTAAGGATTTTTGCCGTTTTTTCCGGTGCCTTGGAGATTTCCCGAACGCCAACAGAGAAAAGCCCAAGATCGGCGAAAGTGATGAAGAATGCGAAGTAGGTGATTATCGTGTTGTAATAACCGGTGCCGACCGGACCCAAATAATTGGTGATCAGCTTGATCGAAATCAAAGAGACAGCCAAGGTAATAACTCGGCCGATAATTTGAACGATAATGTTCGAGGCGATAATGTTGGATTCTTTTTCCATCAGTCCTTACTAATTTAGGCTTAATTGTAAAAAGTTGTTGTTCAATTATAAGGTTTATTCGGTCTCAGAATAGATAACTGATGGTTTATTTACAGAAAATTATAAATATATAACCTTAAATGATCTCTGGGGCTTATTAAACAGCGACTTTTAGCAAC
>CAINNR010000027.1 GCA_903851235.1 uncultured Candidatus Berkelbacteria bacterium
ACCGAAGGAGTCAACACAAAACTTAAAACTATTAAACGCTTATCATATGGTTTTAGAAATATTGATAATTACATTAGAAAGGCAATGCTTGCTTTCATTCCAATTAGTCTACTTTTATCACATTACTTGACATAGAGCCTAGCAAAAAGGGAATTAAAAAAGCCACCAGCAGAACCCGGCGCTGATGGCTTAATTACTTCTCAAATCTCGAAAATCAAAGTTGAGGCTAAGACTGAACTGCCAGAATTCCGGCGCTAATTGATTTTAAAGCTTGCAACAATGTTTTTGATATCGGCAAAAATCTTTGCTCCGTCAGTTGGATCGGCTTGAGCTTGGTTGTAGCCAAAAACATAATTGGCATTTTCACCAAGTTTTGTTGCCGCTTCCTCAATCGCTTCAGCTTGATTTTTTGCCCAATTCTCTGGTGTGTAGACCGATATTACTATCGGATACCAGTACCCGGCTTTATCGGTTGTCCAAGTCTTATCCGCTGTCGGCAGCCAAATATACAACTCGTCAGTCGCGTTCGGATCGTTGATTTTGCCGGATGCGACAACATAGCCCTGCTCTAAATCATTAAAGGTCAAAGAAAAACCGTATTTGCTATTTGAATAGTTTTTCCAGCTAGTTGCGGTTGTCGCTGGTGTGGCCGATGATGACACCACCGGTGCCTTGGCTGTCGATTTTAATGAGGCGATCTGTTTATTTAAGTCGTCCATTTTCACTTGATTGTCAGCACGGACGGAATCAATCTGCTTTTGCATAACATAAAAAACTCCGCCGCCGACGATTACGATTGTGACGACAACACTGATAAAAATCTTCCAAAAATTCGACATAATTCCTCCTGTAAATTTTTAAATTATTTTGTTGTGAATTGAAAAGTTTTCAGCATATTCAACTGATCCAGATCGGCACCGTCGGAAAGAGTTATTGTGTATAACTCCCCTTTACTAACAACCAAGTGCTCGACAAACGGCGAACCGCCGGAAGCGCTGAGGTTAATTTTCTCCGCCACTTGGCCGTCAATCGCTTCGTTGGTGATTGTAGCGATATAGCCGGCTTTTTGTTTCAAAGCTTTTTCGGCATCAACCGCTTTTTGTAGCGTCAAAGTGGTGCGATCCGAATCAACTTCAAAAACCCACTTGTCTCCGATATTCTGTTGGAAAGTCAACTGATCTTTGTTGGCGTTTAAGGTGTAAACCCAATCTTTGGGACACATTATGCTGTAATTATCGGTTGTGCTGGTGTAGGTTTTCCAATCAGTTGTCGCTGCCGCCAAACCGAAATTCGGGTCGACCAAAAGCCAAGACTCGCCAATTTTTCTGCCGCTATTGTCGCTAGCAATAATATCATAATTACCTTCGCCAAGCGAATAAACACCTTTGTCACCGGCGGTGATTCTTGCTCCGGCTTTTGTCGCCACAGAGAGATTATATTTTAAGTTTGAGCCACCCTGTGTGGTAACTGTTCCCAGAGCTGATTGCGAAAGTTGAAAACTCCAAGAACCAACCGGACCGGTAAAACCGCCGGGAGTCGATTGATCCGTTCGTTGTGGCGCCAAATTCCACTGACTGGTATTGGTGAAATAACTTGGCAAAATATTGTACTGCTGGACCGGAACCGCCACCTTGACAATATTCGCATTCGAGTTGGCTGATTGTGCAATATAGGAGTAAGCGGCGGTGTAATAATAAGTTTTACCGCTAACAATAGTTTGGTCCAGATAGGTTGCGACATCTTTTGTCGTCGCGCCGATTTGAACGGCATCCTTAGTCTTGCCGTTTTCCGAACGGTAGATAATATAGCCGTTAACGTTACTGGCGGTTGATTTTTTCCAAGTCAAAACGACTCCAACCGGTGAAGTTGTTTGATAAACCGCCGTCAATCCGGTTGGCTGGCTGGAACGATAAATCGTATCGGCGGAAATCAATCCGGATTTAACCAAGTAAATTCCAACACCAATTAGAATCAGCAAGAGAGCGATCAACGGGATAAACATTCTCGGCCTTTTGAAGAAGCTTGTCTTTTCCAACTTTTCCCCAGATGATTTTTCTTTTGGATCCATTTCTCCTCCTGCAAAAAATTAAAGATATTTTGTGATGTTGGCATTTTGTTCGGCTTGGGTTTTTGCCAAATGTAATTTACCATCATTACCATAAATAAAGAAATAATAACTGCTCGGAGTCGGATTCAATGTCGCCTCAATACTGGCAAGACCGGGGTTACATATCGGACCGGGAATGCCGGAATACAGATAGGTGTTATACGGGCCAACAACGGTTTTCGTTTCGCCGGATAATAACGCTCGCCAAAATCTGTAGTTATTGATGCCGAAGCTTGGATAATTGTTCGTATCTTTCTGAAATTCAACCGTTACATCCGATTCGAATTTCATCCCGATTTTCTGGCGATTAATGAAAACCCCGGCAATCGCTGCTCGATCAGCATCATTTGCCGCTTCGCGTTCAACGATTGATGCAATCGACAAAATATTATCATTGACAACCAGTCCAGTGGTTCTGATATTATAATCATCAACCATTTTAGTGATTACTTCATCGGCGGTCGGTGTGTCGCTCAAATCGTAGGTGTCAGGAAAAAGTTTGCCATCCAGATTTTTCGTTTTTGCTAGGAATTCCGCCGGATCAATTTTTGCTTTGTCATAAAGATAAGCGGCAATTTGTTCCGCTCGCCAGCCTTCGGGAATCGTAACTTTAATCACTTGATGGCTGCCGGTCGAGAAAATATCGGCGACCTGGACTTCAGTTGAGTTTGCCGGGATTAAATAATCACCGGTTTTTAGCGCTAACTTTTTGAATTTCAAGTAGAGTCGAAACGACCAACTGGAGTTAATCACTCCCTTTGATTCTAAATTGTTGGCTATCTCGGTCGATGATTGACCGGCAACAATTTTAACTTCAACTTTATGGTCGGACGACCCAACCGGCTTTCCAATTTGCTGTCGAAAATAAAAAAGAAAAGCAAAAACGACGACAATAAAAAGCAAAAGAAAAACCAGAAGAGTTTTCCTCACAGTGCCTCTTGCGATGATTCCTCCTCGTTAGCGATATATTGTTCCAAAATTAGTCGGGCGGCGGTTTGATCAACCTTGTCTTCAATTTCCTCTGGCGTTGCACCTTCTTCACGTAAGAGTTCAAGCGCCGCTTGTGTTGTTAAGTTTTCTGCTTCAAAATATATCGGTAATTTTGTCAGCAATTTTAATTTTTGGCCGAATTTTTCAACTTCTGGTGCCAAACTTCCGGCGTCTTCGCTTTCAAAAACAGGCATGCCAATAACAATTCGCTCAATTTTTTCTTGATTGCAAAGTCTGGCGATTTTTTCAAAAACATCCGCTTGATTTATCAGCGTTGCCAGCTCGTACGGAATCTCCTTGCCAACAGCCAAGCCGATTCTTTTTGTACCAAAATCAATTCCTAAATACATCGTTATTTCCCGTAATTATAATCAATAGTGATCCCGCGGGTCAGAGCCGGCAGTGTTCGAAGAAACTTTGGCGTTGTAACGATATTGGCTGACAAAACTCCGGAGTAACCAGACAAAATATTAGTGGCATTGTTGACTGATTTAAATTTGATCGCCGATTTCATCGCTTCGGTATCATACTTGCCGGAAGTAAAGCCGTCGAATGTACCGCTGAGTGTCAACGAACCGTTTGCCACATCACTTTTACCGACAACATATTTAACACTTTCCGAATCGTTTGTCACGATTTTCTCGTCGGCCGCCAGTTTGCTGTTGGCGCTGGCCAAAAGTATCGTCCGAAAATCATCTTCAGAGAACACTATCGCATCAACTTTTATTTTCGCTGTATAGTTGAAAGTATCGACTTGATCGCCGGTTTTCGCCGACGCGCTTTCTGAAGTTATCGACGGCAAAATCGCCGAGTCCAAAAGCTTTTCGTTACCGGGAAGGCCGGATTTGAGTTTATTGATAATCGTTGTTTGGAGTTCATTTTCAGTTGAGGTCTTGGCGTCGGAGATATCTTTGTCGGTAATGATCTTTACCACCTGATTGGTACCGCCGGTCATTGCCGCCGTACTTTTGCCATAAATTTTCGATTGCTGTATCGCCGGCAGTGAAGTGATAGTGAAATTTGTCGGCGCAATATTACCAGCGTCGCCGACATCAGTCGCCTGAACATTAACATCAGCCGTCCCTGATGAAATGATGACGAATTGCCCGTTTTGCAAACCAACTGTCGCGCCGGGAATGCTGGCAGTGGCAGTTGAAACGAAGTTGGTTCCGGAGGTTGAAACAAATTTTGAGCCGGTTGGCAAACTAACGGCATTTTGATCCCAATTATTATAAACTGTGACTTTTCCGCTGGCAGCCTGCCCAATATTTTTTGTTCCTGAGGCAGCAAATGGTTTGGTTAAATCTTCTTCATCGACGAGCGCTTTCCCGGGAATGGTTGAGGTGCCACTATCAATTGCCGTTACGTTTTTACTAACCTTGATATCGGCGGTTGAAGTAAACGGTTTGGAAATAACGGAAACTGTCACCGTAGCTTTTGGCAGAACAATATAGGCACCAAAAATCAAAAGTAGGGCAATGAAACCGAAAACGCTCCAAATAATAATTTTCTTTCGGCTTTTGGCTGTCCGCATTTTGCCAAACACCTGGTCACCGCTGATGTCCGGGCGAGAAAGATCGCGCTGTTTCATCTCCGCCTCCATTGGTTTTTTTATTATTTTGTAGTCTGATAACTCAGCTGGCGACTCGGGAATCGGTTCCGGATGGGAATCCGCTTCTTCAATTAGTTTTTCCTCAATAATTGCTCCACCGCCAATATTTTCATCAGCATCGCGAACAGCTTCAATAATATCTGTATTTTCTGCCGGCATTTCTTCTGCAATCTGATTATCGACATCCGGTATCTGACCACTGACTTCCATATCTTCACTACCGTCACGATCATATTGATGAACTCTTACACCGTCAATCTCTTCGACTCGTTCCAACGGCATTTTTGATTTCACTTCCGGTATCTGATTTCCGGCATCTGACATTTCAGCTCCGGCTTTTGCATCATCGATGCTTTCATAAACCGGTAAACCGATTTGCGACGCTAAATTGTGGGCGATGTTGTCGTTGGTTACAAGCGCGACTTCCTTTTTTAACGACTTGCTACGCTTAACTAAAAGCTTTAAGTTGACGATAGAATTCGCAAGCGTTGAACCACGAGGTATTACAAGGGAAACCGCTCTGTCTTCGACTTTGGAAATCTTGTCGATGACATCGGTTATCTCTTCATCAGTTTCTAAATAAATCAGTTTGGACATGTTTTTTCGCTTCTTGTAGCCCAGACCTTAGTCTGTTAACACGCTAAAGCGTGGACTACAGGGAAATTATTTATTTTGCAAATTGGAAAGTGGAAAGGATTTGATTCTGAACCGTTGTTAATGCCGCTTTATTTTTCGCAAGACCGTCTAGATTACCGGTGTCGGCTGAAATGTGGAATATATTTGCACCATTTTTTACTAAAATGCCGTACAATGTTGTCATTCCATTATCAAGCCCTTCATAGGCTGATAGTCCTACAAATGTATTTTTTGTCGCCCCAGTAAAAGATGCATCCTTGGTGGCTTTGGCAATATATGCATCGAGACTCAGAGAAGAATGTTCGGCTTCGATACTTATTAAATGAGGTTGTTCATAACCGCCGGTAGAAGTAGAGTCAATAAAAACTCCGTCATCTTCAAAATAACTGCTGGCGGTACTCACCGTGTCAGTGGGAGGATATTTTATGCTAAAACCGACAGTTGCATTCGTATAAGTTTTCCAATCGGCGGTTGAATCGGTTGTTGATGATTTTAGGGTTGCGATTTGTTTGTTTAAGCCATCCATTTTAGTTTGATTGTCGGCACGAGTGGAATCAATTTGCTTTTGCATAATATAAAAAATTCCACCACCGACAACAATGGCTGTAACTACAACACTGATAAAAATTTTCCAAAAACTGCTCATTCTCCTCCTTTATTTGCCAAATTTTTTAACCATTTCCTTTTTAACACAAATTGTCGCCGAACATCTGGCTTTCATCATCCGACTGATTGATTTGTCAAAACCGACATAAACAACTTTTTTACCCTCGTCTTTGCCTTCCAAAATCGCCGGCAAAATGTCCGCATCTGATGATATTATATAACATTTTCGATATTTATTCTTTAGTGCACCAACTGCAATGTCCAAAGCGATTTGAACATCAACTCCCTTTTCGTGATAGGAGAGGTTTGAATAAAGCATAAAACCTTTTTTTACCACAATTTTTTGCTTTTCCAGATTATAAAAAAGTGCTTGCTGATTTGCATACAATTTATAGGATTTCTCCTTATGGTGTGTTCTCTGAACAATTTCTCCAACGCAGTATTCAATTTCGATATTTTTGTTCTCAACAATTTCTTCAGCAAATCCGCGATAATCAAAATCAGTCAAATGGGTACGAGGAGATAAGTGTTTTGCCCCATGATAAAAATTACTACCATCAAAAATAACCAGATCTTTGTTCATATCTCTATTATAGTCCAACCCAACATAATATAAAACCCCCAGATCCTTTGACAGAGCCGGGGGGTGTTTAGCTAAGTTATGTTTTTAATATAGCGCAACAAGATTTATTTTGCAATAGTTTTTTTGATATTCGTCGTTTGGATAAATTAGTCATCCATTGGTGATTACTCCTTTAGCGAGTCCACCACTCTGTCGATTGTGCCCGAGATAACGGATGGAGTGCCGGCAAGATCGATTGCCATATTCGCCAGTGCCATTGGGGTAATGTCTTGCGGATCGTCCAGACTTTCAGTTTCATCCAAAACCGAAGAAACATCACGCGGACGAATAAAATTAACCTTCGGTTTTTTCGCGAATGGCAGGTCGTCTATCCACTCCGAAGTTTCAAGAATTTTTTTGATATCCGGCAACATTGAGCCACCACCGCAAAGCAGGATTTTTGACGGCAACAGATCGACCCCAGCAAACTCCTCCAATGCTAATTGGACGCCGGAAAGCCAGGTCTGGCAATCACCATCAATGGCTTTTTTCATTTGTTCCGATTTGGCTTTCTCCAATTCGCCTGCCGAATAAGCCATCTTTAATTTCTCGGCTTCCTGAAAACTTAGATTAAATTCATTCGCCAATCGTTTAGTGAAGACTCGACCACCGATGGCGAACATTTTTGTTCCTTCAACGCCACCGTTTCGGACAACTGCGATATCGGTTGTGCCACCGCCAATGTCAATAAAGATGGCGGAAAACTCAACCGACTCCTCCATCCCCATACTTCTGGCTACGGCGTATGGCTCAGCGACAACACCCAAAAGATCCAAACCCAAACCCTCGGTGATTGTTTGCAGCGCACCCAAGTGAACCACCGGAGCGAAAGCGTTAAAAATACCAACGGAGATATCTCGACCCTGAAAACCAACCGGATTTGTCACTTTGTAACCATCGATTTTGACATCAACCACCGCTGAATTGACCAAACGGACATCAATTTCCGAGTAGCCGGTCTCCCAAGCCAAATTTGCCCGAGTTTTTTCAAAAGCTTTCTTTTGCACTTCAGTGATGATGGTTTTCAGCTCGCCAACGGTAACTTTTGACTTTGGCGCCGGTCGCTGATAGTGAACGGTTGTCGTTGTACCTTTAACCAACTCGCCAGCGATGCCGACAACGCACTGAGTCGGAGCAACGCCGGATTCCTCAGCCGCTTGATCCAGAGCTTTTTCGCAATTGGAAATTACACCGGAGATGTCGGTAACTCGGCCTCCCTGCATATCGGATAATTTTTGTCGTTGGCGACCAACGCCGATAACCGAGGCTTGGTCATCATCAATTCGAAAAATCAACGCCTTAACAAACTCGGTGCCAATATCAAGCGCCAACGCATAATTTTTCTTTTTCCCCATCCCGAGAAATCCCACAGTCCCTCTCTTTCACAAACAAAATGATGTCGACAGTATTATATAGTACTATTATATAACCAACGATGATGATTTGTAAAACTCTTGAATTTCCATTCGTATTATGATAACTTGCTCTTAGGTCGCCTGATGAGAATCTGCGACAAAAGCCGAGAGATCGGCTTATCCCTCGGACAGAGATGTCAAGGAGCGATAACGATGACGACGACAACAAGGGTACCGAATGCAATTTTGAGAGATCTGGTTGTGAATTATCTTGAGCAAAGTTTGACGCCTTACCAACGACAGCTGGTAATAAGTGCCCTTTTGGTAATGCCAGCAATAAATCCGGATGCATTTGCAGCCAACTCCGAAGAAGCCAATCTTGTTCTCGCCCAATGTGGTGAATTAGCCGACAGTTTAGAACAACGGGTAACCGAAAAACCGACACTCTATAAATCTGACACAGCCTCGATTTGGGGTCTAATTGCCCAGCTATCGGTTGTCTCAGGCGATGAAAAAATACTGGCTTTGCGTTGGAAAATGCTTTGTCTGACGGACGAAGTTAGAACATCGCGAGGCTCCAAAATCAAAAGGTTCCGATACCCAACCATCTGTCGAGATGAATTCCTAAATGGAATGATGAAACAGGCTAATAAAAAACTGGCGCGATTAATTTTGGCAATCTGCACCTCGGCGCTGGGTGTTGCCCAGCCGGAAAATACCCAAGAGCATGGTAACTACGACCGTGCGAATCAACTAATTGGCATTAAACAAGTCGTTACCAGTTTCATCAAAAGTTCCGGTGATTTCTTTGGAGACGAAATTCTTCTGGCTGAAGCCAAAAAAATCAGAACGGAGCCTGGTAACCAAGACGCCATCGTTGAGATTAGCTATACAGTTTTTGGGCTTCTTTGCCAACGAGTCGAAATGATGCCGGTGCTAGGAGAGATAGCCAGACTTTCATCGCCGAGTCTTACACCCGAAGAAATATTGAACACACAAGCAAAAGTCCTAGACGCTTTAAAAGCGCTTGAAGTAACAAAGTAGATCACTTTCCCCGACCATCATTGGCCGGGATTTTTTATATACTGTTATTGTAATATCGCTTTAATTCGCCTGACTCTAGTGCGCTAGTTCAAAACAAAATCTTCTCATAATGAATTCACCACAGCAGCGAATTCTTCGCCGGTTTTTGCCTTACCAATCCGTCTGAATACACCTTTACCAAAAGTTCGGTCGATTAATTTTCCGACTTCCAATATTTTTCCAGAGAAATATGCGCGATAAAATTGGTCTATAACCTCACTTTGATTTTCAAACATTTCCTGGTGACTTTGATATATTTTTTCAATTAGCATATTTAAGGCTGTCCTTTCTTTTCTGTAAACAAAAGTTTGACCATCAATTTCATCTCCTTGTCTTCTAGCAAAATAAATTTCATCACCCGGCACAGAATCGCCATATAAATCAACGGCATCAAAACCTTGCTTGGCTACTTCGGTTTCAGTAATTTCCTCTGAAAAAACACTCGGTTTGCTCTCTGTAATGTTTTTAACAGCCGAAGCTGATAAAGATTCGGTTACTGCTTCATTCAATCTGACAAAAAATTCTTCGGAACCATCCCTGGAAATGATAACAAAACCACCCCTGGCTCTGAAATCAACATCCAATGAATCATTATCCAAAACCTGAAAAGCTCCGAATGATTTCATATGAAACATTTCGTGTGCAGTTCTGGCAAACGCTAACAGTCTTGACTCAACTCTTTGTAATAATATTATTTGTCTTCCTGCATCCATTTCCCCGCCGACCGTTTTCTCGCCTCGTTCAATTTTTTCTAGAATTTTCACATTATTTTCCGGCACCTCAAGTGGCACAAGACCCAAAGATTTTATTATTTGACTTGTGACTTGATTCGCAATAACAATAATCTCTTTTTCCTCCGGAGTTTTTTCTAGTTCGCCTTTTACCTCCGGCGGATTCTTAAAACTTTCCGCCAGATCGGCTAAGACTACTTTTTTGTCATCATCAGAGAGACCGGGAATTGTCACTCTGTCGAATGATGACTCTTTGCCCGATTGACCGAAACCTTGCTCACCATTTGGCATATTAGTTCTCCAGAACAGCTTTAATTCGCCTGACGCCGGCGCTGGATGATTCTTCCTTGGTAATTTTGAAAACTCCAAGTTCGCCGGTATTTTTTACATGCGGACCACCGCAAATTTCTTTTGAGAATGATCCAATGGTATAAACCTTTACCTTTTCGCCATAGCGATCGTCAAAAACACCGCTGGCACCAGAGGCTTTAGCATCGGCGATTGATGACTCCTTAACCTCGACCGGAATATTTTCTTTTATTTTTTCGTTGACGATACTTTCAATTTGCTCAATTTGACTTGGCGTTAATTTCTCCGACCAATTAAAATCAAAACGCAAACGCTCATCAGTGATATTTGAACCTTTTTGTAAAACATCAGGTGACAAAATCTGTCGCAACGCTGCCAATAATAGATGAGCCGCAGTGTGCAAGCGAGTTGTTTCAATTTTATTATCCGCCAAACCACCCTTAAACATTCCGGCCGAAGCCGTGCGAGAAAGCTCTTGATGTTTTTTTAAGCGATTATTAAATTCTGACAACAATTCATCCTTGAGTCGATCTGTCACCTCGAAACCTTTCCTTTGCATAATTTCAAGAATTAATTCGGGATGGAGTCCTTTTGATTGATAAAGGTCAAAAAATTTATCAAAATCCATTTTATCACCAACCAATTCAACTCCACTTATAAGCACACTGCTATATTTAATTTCCTCTTCATTCAGCGTTGTCAATATTTTTTCATCTGACAAATCATATACGCCTTCGAAAATATCACGAAATATCGGGTAAATACTATTAGACACATTATCAATTTTACCTACAAGTAAGTATGAATAAACCAGAGCTCTACGAATCAGCCTGCGGATAACATAGCCAGCACCTTTATTGGAAGGAATCGCGCCGTCGGCAATGGCAAAAGTTGCAGCTCGCAAATGATCAGCAATAATTCGAAACTCTTTTAGGTTATCGTGATATTTTTTCCCCGAAAGTTCTTCAATTTTTTTTATTACTGGCGAAAATAAATCGGTTTCAAAAACATCATCTTTCTTTTGTGAGATCATCAACAACCGCTCAAAACCCAAACCAACATCGACATTTTTCTGCATCAATGGTTCGTATTCGTCGGCAGATATTTTGTTAAATTCCATGAAAACGTTGTTGCCGATTTCGACGAATTTATCACAGTGACAACTTGGACCGCAATTTTTGGAACATTTTTCGATTCCGCTGTCGATAAACATTTCGGTACACGGACCGCACGGACCGGTTTCGCCCACCGGACCCCACCAGTTTTCTTTTCTGCCATATTTGTAGATGCGATTTTCCGGAATTCCAATCTCATTTCTCCAAGTTTCAAAGGATTCTTGGTCAAACGGCGCAGTTTCGTCTCCGGCAAAAACAGTGACTGAAATATCATCTTTGTTAAATCCAAGAACCTCAGTATAAAAATCAAAAGTGTTGTGGATTGATTCCTTTTTAAAATAATCGCCTAACGACCAATAACCTAACATTTCAAAAAAAGTGCAATGTTGAGAGTCGCCGACTTCATCGATGTCATCTGTCCGCAAGCATTTTTGTACATCACACAATCTTTTCCCCAAAGGATGTTTTTCACCGAGCAGATATGGCACCAGTGGATGCATCCCGGCAGTGGTAAAAAGCACTGACGGATCATTTTCCGGCAACAGAGAAGCAGACGGAAGCACTTTGTGCCCCCGTGTTTGAAAAAACTCTAGAAATTTTTCCCGTAATTCCTCGGACTTCATATCATTTTAAATTTTGAGTTACAATTTTGACTTTTGAATTACTGATTATTCCCCGTTCCATAAAAAACCGAGACCAAATTTTTCAGCGCTTGTCCCCAAATAACATTTCTGGTTTGAGTGTTGGTCACGGTCATGACGATTGGCGTTGGAGCAACAACCGGCGCGCTCAAATCAAGCTGGCTTTGATAAAGTTTATGATAAGCGGCTTCATAATTCATGACTCGGTTGGCATAACTATTTGAACTTTGCGACTGTAAAAGTCCGGACCGAAGCCATTTATCGGCATTACCTGTGCCAGCGTTATAAGCCGCCAAGGCCGCGACCTCGTTGCCGTTATATTTTTGCATCAGAACATGAACTTGCCAGGTTGCAAATTGAATACCAATATCTGGGTCAAATAATTTGCTTGTGGTGAAATCAGTCATACCGACCCCCTGAGCGATCGTCCTACCGGTTGGCGGCATAACTTGTCCAATTCCAAGTGCCCCAACCGGCGATTGTGCCAGCGGGTTAAAACCGGATTCAGTTTCTAAAAGCGCGGCGATTCTGTACGGATCTTCATTGTAGGCTTTGCTCCATTTTTTTATTAAGTCCGGATATTTCAGTGGTAAAACGCTGTCACCAAGAATTGATGGCAAATAAAAATACCCCGCAACAAGTGCGACCAGTACGGCAATCGAAATGATCACCTTTTTAACTCGTGATCTTTTATTCTGCATCTAAAATAATTGTAACATATCAGAAATCAAAAAAACAGAAGTCAACTTCTGTTTTTTTTGCTGCCCGAGGTCAGAGTCGAACCAGCGTAAGACTTTTATTTTAAGCACTTTGAAGATTTTGGTAAATAGTTTTTCCGAGTTGAAACCTTTTTGCCGGATCTTTTTTTAATAACTTTTCGCGCCGATCCGGCGACTTCGCCGCCAGAATCAACAAATTCGAAGCTATTCATAATAAACCATTCTAGTGGATCAAGAAGTTTGCCACAAAGTTGACACATATAATCAATATTTCCAACTTTAATGGCACTTTTATAGTCATGTCTGCAATTATTCTGTTCTCTTTTCATATTGACCGACAAATTATCAATTGGTGCCCAGGGTGGGAATCGAACCCACACGACCTTTCGGCCACATCATTTTAAGTGATGCGCGTATACCAATTCCGCCACCAGGGCTTTTTTATAAATAATTAATTCTAAATCTTAAATTATGGTTTTAAAGCTGATGATTCATAATTCAATTTTCAGATAATCTTCCATCCGCCTTCAATTTTCTTCAGCCGTCCATCAATTACGAAGCCGGCCGCTCGTTTATGCCCGCCACCACCGAACAATCCGGCGATTCGCGCCACATCAATCTTAGACGATTCTGTCCGCAAACTGCCTTTAATTTTACCATCAGCCGTTTCGTAAAGCAAGAGCGTGGCAACATCATCAGGAATTGTACTGATTAAATTGACAACACCGGCCAAATCTTGGTCACTGGCGCCAACGCTTTCAATATCGGCGCGAGTGATTACCGAGTAGATTAGTTTGATGCCGGTTAAATTGACAATTCGATCGAGCGCAATGCCCCAAAGCTTTAGCATCGCCAAACTTTTATGCTTTGAAATGTTGCTAGAAATATTTTTCAATTTCGCGCCGTGACTCATTAATTCCGCCGCCAACGACAAAGTCTTGGCCGAAACATTAGCATGCTGAAAACCGCCGGTATCGGTATAAATTCCGGTCAAGAGCATCGTTGCGATTTCCGGTTCCAGTTCCAAATTAATTTTCTTAAACAGCCCAAAAATAATCTCGCAGGTTGAGGAAACATTTTCGTCGATAACATTGATCGTCGCGTACTTCCAAATATCATTTTTCGGATGATGATCAATGTTGACAATCGGAATTCCCCGGGTTTTAGCGGCAATAATTCGTTCGGCGTAACCGGTCCGCTTGAGGTCGCCATTGTCGATCAGGATAATGGCATCAAAATCGCCGACCAAAAAATCGCTTTTGGCGTCACGCCAATCCGGTAAATATTTAAAAACCTCCGGCACACCATGGGATGAAGCAACCGTAATTTTTTTACCAAGTGACCTAAGCAGCCGGGCCATGGCTAAAGTCGCCGAAACAGTGTCGCCATCCGGCCGTTCGTGAGCGACCAAAAGAAACCTCTGGACATCTTCCCGCTCCAGAAAAGTAATGAGTTTATTGTATGAGGCCATAGTTCAAATTAAGCCAATTGATCTAAAAAATTTTAGGAATTAGAAATTTACGATTGTTCCAAAAAAATCGTCTGGTGTCCTTCCTCCGGAAGTGCTGATTTAACCACCTTTGCCGATTTAGCGACTTCGCCCTCCAAACCCTCTTTGTTTAATGCTCCGACGTTCGGGTAAAGCATTGGAATGATCATACTTGGCTCAAGAGTGGCTGAAAGTTCCAGCGCATCTTTCAAATTCATCGAATCCTCTTCACCGGCCGGCAAGAACAAGAGATCCACACCGTCAAGCGCTTCAATTTGTTTATCGGAAAACTTTTTGGATTTCCCTGGATAAAGCATCATTACTTCTTCGGCCAAAATTTTAAATACCGGTTGCTCAAACGGCGCTTCGACAAAAACATTTTTTCGCTCATATTCGCCCGGGCTATTGATGACAAAACCATCAATATCAACCGAATCAGATGCCAAAGTAATGTTTGCATCGCGAGTTTTTATTCTGAATTTATCCCCGCCCAAATAAGTTATGATCATTTCTCCTCCTTATTCTTTTTTGACTTTGCTCTTTCTTTAGGCTTTGGTTTTTGAGTTTCACCTGACACTTGGTCTTTGGATTTTGGATTTTCTTCGGATTTAGTCATTCGAAATTCGGATTTTTCTTCAAGCGGTTTTGTGTCCTTCAGCTCCTCAGTCTTTTTTCTGACCGCTTTCAAACTCAACCCCAATCGATGTGTTTCCGGCTCAATTGAAATGATCTTGAATTGATAATCCTTGCCCAAACCGACCATCTGACCGGGGTCTATAATATGCTGATCCGAAAGCTCAGAAACATGAACCAAGCCGTCAATTTGATCGTCGAGTGAAACAAAAGCTCCAAACGGCGTAATTTTTGTTACCACACCACTGACAATTTGACCGACTTTGTATTTCTTCGCTGCATCAGTCCAAGGATCATTGGCCAATTTTTTCAGCGACAATGATAACCGTCCGTCTTCGACTGCAATAACTGAAACTTTAATACTGTCGCCAACCTTAAACAGTTTATTCAAATCGGTAACACGTGACCAGGAAACCTCGGAGATATGAACCAATCCCTCAACCAACGGGTCAATTTTGACAAATAACCCGAAATCGACAACGCCGGAAATTGTTCCCTCCAAAACATCACCAACCTTGTATTTTTCAATTTTTGATGCCAGCTTCTCAGCATCAACCGCTTTCTCGGAAAAGATAAGTTTGTTTGCAATTTTGTCGCAATTGATAACTTTGACAGCGATTTTTTCGCCGATTATTTTGTTTAGGCGTGATAAAATCTCTTCACGATCGCCACCGGAAACTCGCGGATAATGTTCAGGAGAAAGTTGCGACACCGGCAAAAATCCGGGAATTCCACCGATTTCAGAGATCAAACCACCCTTGTTTGCTTCATTAATGGTAATTTCCACCGGCTCGCCGGTTTTAAAGTGTTCCTCCATGTCCTTCCAATAACGCTCGCGATCGGCCCTTTTCAGCGACAGAACAACATTACCATCTTCATCTTCAAGCAAAATAACATAAGCAAAAATCGTGTCGCCGACTTTGACATCAGAGTTTAGCGTAATCTCTTTCTCCGGCACATAACCCAAAGACAAACCGGCAACGTCGGCCCAAATTTTATTTCGCGAAATTGATAAAACTTTGGCTTCAACAATCTCTCCTTCGCTGTACGGCAAAAGCTGATCGCCGGCTTCCTCAATTAAGCTCTCCATCGATTCGTTGGCAACTTTTTTGGTTTTCTTCTCTTTGATTTCAATTTCCGACATTTCTTTTTCTCCTTTATTCATAATGTTTACTACTTTCTTTTTTTCTTCGGTAAATATTGAACATATCGTTCGTGATTTTTAATAATTCGAATTTCGCTTTGCATTTTGGTCAGTGAATAAATGGTAATTACAAAATACCAAATAACAGTTGCGACAAATAGTGTCAGCATCACGACTCGCGCGCCGACATAAGCGATACTTTCATAGCGAAAAAATGAAATTAACAACCCCAAAATTCCGATAGTTAGAAAAAAGTTAAATAATCTTGATTTTAAGCCTTTGTGGATGCTTTGATTGAAGCCGAGAAAAACCGAGATGATGATGAATAACAGAAAAAACCCGACGAGAATCAGAAATAATTTCTGATTGCTCGGCGCCACGGCTGAAAACAGATATTCGGTTGTTAAATAATTTTGTAGCATGGTTGTTAGTTAATAATTGATAGCGAAGAATGAATAGCCATAATCCAATAACTCTTTAACCAGTGGTAAAACTATAGTTATTAACTATATGACTTAGGCAAATTTTATTATTCGAGGCTAAAAATCGAGAACTTTTCACTTCGTCCGAAGCATAAGTGCGTAAGCCCTGTAATTACTAGTTTTTCCCGTTATCAGTTAATTTTTGGTGCCGAGGACAGGAATTGAACCTGCACGCCCTTGCGGGCACAAGAACCTCAATCTTGAGCGTATACCAATTTCGCCACCTCGGCTGGTGGAGCCAGAGGGACTCGAACCCCCGACCTTCTCAGTGTAAATGAGTAGCTCTACCAACTGAGCTATGGCTCCATGTTATACAAAAAACTCGGGATCTAGCCCGAGATATATGATCTGATATCTATTCAAGCTAGATTAATGATTTTCTAATTTGATTGTAGCAAATAGATTTAAAAAAGGCAAGTCACTGCGACTTGCCGGAATCTTTTGGCTCAGAAATGAAAGCTTGGAGAAAAACACGCTCAAGCCCATACATGATAATCAGTGTTTCGTAAGCCCCATATGGCCGGTTGGATGGTGAAACTAACGATAAGATGACAATAGCAACCAGAGTCCAAACGCCAAGAATGGCGCAGCCCCTAACTAACCGCGGATTTGCCAGATAAAAGGATTTGTCACATTCGGATCGGATCAACCAATCAAATGCCATCATCGGCCAAGCAACGTTCATTGCAATAAGCGAGAGAAAATCAAGGAACTTCTCCATCGCATCGCTCCCCTTCGGTGGTTTCCGACTCTCCAGGTGATTCTAGCTAAAATATAATAAAAAAACAAGTCCCGAGGGACCGACATTAATAGTTTTGATACCGTTAAACAGAGTTCAATTAAAAACCAACGCCGGTGTTTGGTAAGGAGACGGCGGTCAATGTTGAGCTGGCATAATGGCTTTGGGCCGTGTATGAACCATTGGTGTCATACGCTCGAACATAAATCGTTCTTGGCTGGCCAGACGAGGAGTTTGGTACAGCACAGCTGAAACTTTCTCTCGTCGAGTTGAAAGCTCCATCGGTTGGCGTACAGTCACTCCAATCAGCCGAATAAGCATTACTGCCAAGGCTGTATTGGACCATCGCAATATTGGTTGTAGAGTTCGGGGCTGACACAATCCCAGTAACGCTGGTGGTGATATTGCCTAGGTAAAAAATACTGGAATCCATAGTAATCGTATGGGGAAAATTATAAACAAGATAAACATCTCCGGCGTCTCTTAACCCCGGATCGGCGCTATAACCGTAGGCCGCTCCAGCAAGAAGATCCGGCTGACCATCACCATTCATGTCCTCAAACCTCGTATTATCACCGCCGGGGAAACTTTGACTATCTGTAGCTCCATCATATCTAACGCTGTAAACCGAGTCCGCATCAAGATTGTTTCCAGTACCCTTATAAGTAGCAAGCATACTACCAAAAAAAACATAAAGAGTACCGGAAAATTGTCTGGAATTATGACTTGCAGCCGGAGCGCTGGAAACGATGTCTAAAACGCCATCATTATTGACATCAACCAAAGCCAGATAGTGAAATGACAAACTGTCGTTTTGCGCTGAACCGTCGATTCGTATATTGTAGTTGTTGGTATTTGTCATATCAATCATTTGGCCGGGCCCCGAGTATTTACTAATCAGACTGCTATATATGACATAAATCGACCCTGAATTTGTTTTAGAGTTATAATCTGCCTGTTGTCCCCCCAAGACTAAATCGGTTTTACCGTCTCCATCGATATCTCCACTTACACTGGGAGAAACAGCCAATTTCTCGTCCGCCGACCCGTAATATAAAATACTGTAATTGGCAGAGTTGGCCAGATCAATATTCTGCCCAACACCAAGGTGACTGTTTACCAGCGAATTATTAATTACGTAGATAGCACCGCTACTACTTCTTGAGGCAATACTTGCCGTCACAGAGCCAACCATTAGATCCAATTTACCATCGCTGTCAATATCGGCTACGTTGATATCGGGATCGCCAAGATCATCCCCGGATGAAGCCCCATCATACCTCAAATTATATTTTGATGGATCTGACATATCGATAGTCTGGCCAACACCCGAGTAACCGCTCAACAAACTATCATAGACTATCCAAACAGCCCCCGAACGACCATTACCATAATGTGCTTGAGTAGAATCCATTATCAGATCATTTTTCCCGTTGTTATTAAGATCAGCAACAGTAGAATAGTCACCAAAATTGTCTGTTGCTGAGGCGCCATCGAACCGCATATTCCAATTGGTCGAAATTGCCATATCAACGTTGTTTCCCGTTCCGGAGTATTTATCTATCAGAGAATCTAATATTACATACAGAGAACCTGACGTGGGCCTACCATTGGGACTTTCAAGTACTCCAGCCACGACGATGTCCGGTTTGCCGTTATTATTGACATCAGCAGTAAACGCACTAGCATAACCGAACCTGCCATTTATCGTTGACCCGTCATATCTGATTGTATAATTTGATGGGTCGGAAAGTTCGACATCTTTTCCCGTACCAATGATTTTGTTATATAAGGTTCCGTTAATGTAATATAGTGACCCGGAATCAGTTCTCCCGTTATTGTCAGCTCTTTCAGCACCTACAATAAAATCTTTTATGCCATCGCCATCGACATCTGCAGCTGAAATGCTATCAAACCTTCCTAATTTATCAGCGACGGTCGCCCCTTTAAATCGGATATTGTAGCTCGCTGGGTCGGCCATATCGTGGGTAGCGGGTGTAGAAGCTAAGACATTTAACTTCAAAATGGGCAACAAAAAACCGACAACAAGAGCAGTCAAGACAAAAATATATTTCCATTTCACGAATATCTTCATATTTATTTACTCAAATAGACCGAGCTAGATGATTAAACTATTTCTCCCCCAATTATTGCCTGACATATATATTTTATCGCAGAAGAACCAAGTTAGAAATCCAGCGATATAACAGTTGGCACTGATAGTACTAATAATTTTTTAAATCATCGGCTAAAAACCGACGCCGGTATTGGGAAAGGCAACAGTACTACCTGGAAAATTGAATGTCATGGTTGGTTGATCAACCGATGCCGTAATTACGCCATCGGTGTCGATTGCTCGAAAAGTTACCTGTTGACTGGTTGCAAAACTCCTATCAAATGAGCAACTGAAGTTTGCCGAGTCGCCGTTAAATGATCCACCGACCGGTATACAATTGTTCCAATTTCCACTACCGATTTTGTATTCGACTAATGATGGTTTGGTTACTGACTTTGAGTAATCAATTGTGCCGGAAATTTGATAATTATTGCCCGAGATAACCAAACTTGATGAGTTAACAGAAATCGTGTGCGGAAAACCAAGGATTATATAAAACGCACCAGCATCAGTTGCTCCGTTATTATCAATAAATGATGATTCCACCAATATGTCTTGACTACCGTCAGCGTTAATATCAAAAGTCTCCAAACTCATACCCAATTCGTCCATCGACAACTCTCCATCATACCTCCGCGAGAAAACGCCGGTATCATTGACACCAAACTCGATAGTTTGGCCCAACTGATGCATCTTGGAGTTGAACAAGCTATTTTCCAGAACATAGATTGAGCCATTGTAGGTAAGCCCATGGCTTGAAGCTCCCATGAAAGTTATTAAAATTTCGTCAAGAGAGTCGTTGTTAATGTCGGCGTAGCTAAACATTGGTACACCGCCAGGAGCTATACTATTGTTAATTCTTAGGGAATAATTGTTGGCATTTAATAGGTCAACTTCTTTGTGACCCGAGTAGGAACGACCGAAAACCGAATCCGGGACATAATAAAGCGCTCCATAGCCCTGTGATCCTGGCGGTATTTCATAGCCCGATGAAGACAAGAACAAATCCCTGATACCGTCTCCATCAACGTCATAATCGAATGTTTCAGATAAATTGTACATTTGAGAGTTATCTGCAGGTCCGTCAAACTCGATATTATATGTGCTTGGTTGACCAACATTATAGGCGTGCCCATCTTGGAACCCAGACATCGTGGTGTCATCGATCACCCAAATAGCACCATTGTTGACTCTGCCTAGGGTACTGGCATGAGCGGAACTAATAATCGTTTCATTTTTCGAATCAGAATCAAGATCTTTAACCATTGGGAATGAAAACACATCATTGGCACTGGCGCCGTCAATACGAAAACTGTAGTTGGTAACTCCCAGATAGTCAAATGTATAATTATTGCCGGTCGGCGTCACGATCTGGCTTCTGATTAATCCGTTTCGCAAAAAATACGCCGAACCGCTGTTGCCACCGTTATTATCTGCATGACCAGCACCGACAATAATGTCTGGCGTTCCATCGTTATCAAAATCTTCACTGGAAAATCCGTCTCGCGAGATCCTATCTCCGCCTGCGGCCCCATCATAACGTATAGTAAAGTTATTGTTACTTGCCATATCAATGTTGTTGCCTGTACCGGAATATCTAGCCAATATAGTACCACTGACTAAATACAGAGAGCCACTTTGGCTTCCGTTATAGTCGACTATGGAAGAACCGACTAATAAATCCGGCTTGCCGTCTCGATCGAAATCAGCAACTTTAATATTTTTTTCCGCTAAATTATCACCATCCTTTGGACCGTCAAACCTTAAACTGTACTTTGTCGGGTCGGATAGATTGATCGTTTGCTTGGTTTGAATCAAACTCTGGAGCAGAGAATCATATATAACATAGAGAGCGCCATTTTCAACCCTGCCATACGTGCTGGCCGAATAAGCGTCTAAGACCAAATCTGGTTTTCCGTTGCCATTAACATCCATGAAATGTGAATTTCGAAAGTCGCCACCTAACTGATCGCCGGCACTAGCACCTTCGATTTTGAGGTTGTAAGTTGAAGGATCGTTAAACCAATGAATTTGCGGGTCGGAACTTCCGGCCACAACAGGCTTGACCAGAAAAGTCGACAAAACAAAAATCAGGCAGAAAAACCATTGCCAGATATTGTTCGATAATTTAACGAAAATATTCCCTCCTTGATAAAACTCAGGATTAATTTTATTCTATCACAAAAATTTATTTTTGGTGGGCGAAAGAGGACTTGAACCTCCACGACCTTGCGGCCACAGCGCTCTGAACGCTGCGTGTCTACCAATTCCACCATTCGCCCGTTTTATTGAATTGCAAATCATGTGATCAATTCATACTGCTTATTATTACGGCCGTACTCTCTTGGTTTTTAAATACCAATTGGAAAAATCGTTCAGATGATCCCATGGTTCGAAACCTTTGATGCCGACGATTCCCAAAACCGAGGACTTGGTTGAAAAAACGAAGTTTTGGTTTGGCAGAAATATTACCGGAACTTGGTCGCTAAGAATGGCAAAAAATTGATCATATTTCTGGTTTCTCGCCCTGCTGTCGGCTGTCATTCTGGCGTCCTCCAAAAGCAGATCGGCGGCTTTATTGGAAAAACCGGAGAAATTATTGCCGCTGGCAATTTGGCTCGAATGCCAAAAAGGATATGGATCGCGGTCGTAACTGGAATCAAAGCCGTACAAAACCGCTTCGTAATCCCGCTTGGCCAATAAATTGGTATAATCCACAGCGCCTTTTTTGTCGATGGTGATGTTGATTCCACGTTTAGCATATTCGGTTTGCAAATTTTCAGCGGTCGAAACGGAAAGCGGCTTATCCAAAACCAGAAGTTTAAACGATATTTTCGGAGAAAATATCTGGCTGGAATTTATTTTTTTTCGGATGGCAACATCTTTGAATTTATTGTTGGCGAGGTTGAAAACCAAACCAAAATCACGCGAAGTTGTAAATGAGAAGTTGGAAACATCATCTTTCTTGATCGTAAGACCGGCAACAGCCGAACTGCCAAACCAGGAGTTGAACTTGTCACTCGCCTGAGTTTCATCGCTTGTAATCTGGAAATCAACCTCAGAGATGTACGGCTTCTGACCAAAATAATTTTCCGACCTCTGGAGAATCACCTCATCAATTGAATTATTGTTACCGGAAACCGCTTTGTCGAATTTATATGGTCCGGTCCCAACTGGTGAAGAAGAAATTGACGAAGCATCAATATGGGCGGGAATAATTCCAAACAAAGTATTATAGATAAAAGCTCCATAGGGGCTCTTCAGTTGGAAAACTACCGTATTTTGGTCGGGAGTTGTAACCCCAACATCCGCCCAAGCGTCAAAATATGGGCTTTTGATGTTATCATCCTTTATTGAATTGATAGTCGCTGCAACATCAGCCGATGAAAATTCGGCGCCATCCTGCCAAACAACGTTGTCACGCAAATGGAAGGTGTAAGTTTTGCCATCAGCCGAAATTTCCCAACTCTTTGCCAGATCCGGCGCGATTGTGCCATCGGCAATGATTTTTGTCAGCCCCGAATAGATTAGTTGATTGATCGTTCTGTCGGTGTCGGTTTTTGCCAAAACCGGATTTAAATATTTCGCCTCTCCGACTAAAACTTCAGAATAAGTCCCGCCAACGGCCGGAACCTTATTAGTTTTTGATAACCAATCGCGATCGAATTTATAACCACTAAGGCCGAGAAAAATGACTAGCAAAATACCGAGCGCAATTTTATCGACTCGATTTAAAACTCGTGGCAAGCGGGTTAAGCGACGAAAAAAATTCCCGGTGATTGATATTAGCGGTTTGATTTTGTCTGATAAAATAGTTCCCCAATTCCTAACTATTCGTTTTTTGTTTTTTGTTTTTTGTTTTTTCTCCCTATGTCCCCAAAAATCGCTGATGTCAGCCATGGTTCTCCTTGGAGATTAAGATAGAAAAAGCGGGATTGTTACCGAGGCGACAAACAGAACAATAAAAACAATGGTTGCATAAAAGAGCACCTTTTCCAGTCCACGTTTTGAACGATAAAAATTGCCTTCGCCACCAAACGCGCCACCCAAACCTGACCCCTGTTGTTGCATCAAAATCGAGACAATAACCAATATTGCTAAAACCAACTGAACGATTTGCAATGTTTTTGTAAGCATAATATATTAATTCAAAAATTAAAACTCAAAATGCAAAATTCAGAAATTTACTATCAGAGTTTGTCCACCGTAGACGAACTCGATAATTTTATATTTTGATTTTTAAATTTTAATTTTTTTTGGTGCCGATGGCCAGAATCGAACTGGCGACACGAGGATTTTCCTCTGGTTGGACTATCTCATCACCCTGCCATTGTCAAATGTCGTGGGGTGCCGGGCGCTAATGCAGGATTATCGTTGGGGCTCACCTGCTAGTCTCTACACCTTATCGCAAACTTTTAACCCTTGCGATCTTGGCTCGGGATTGTCTTTTAATCTCTCAAAAGAGTTTCCCCGAATTCACCCGGTTTTTAATCGTTGATTACTCAACGATGGACCGAAAATTCAGTCCACTGCTCTACCACTGAGCTACATCGGCATAAAATTGAAACTTTACTCCTTGCATCCAACCTACAATTTTCAAATTCAATTTTGAATCCATGATTGTTAGATGCAAAGTTCCGTTTTCCAATTTCTTCCCCCGATATTCTTTTTTGATTCAACAATCCGTAGTCTCCAAAAAATTTTCTGTTTTAATTATTGGTTGGTTATCTATCTTGGAGGCCTCGGCCGGAATTGAACCGGCGTACGCGGTTTTGCAGACCGCTGCGTAACCACTCCGCCACGAGGCCAGTCTATTGAATATCTTAACTCAATTAGTTATTTTTGTAAATGATTTCCATCGCAGAGCCTTTACAATTCTGATTTTTTTTGCCATACTGTTAGTGCCGATCGTGCTGAATTAAGAAAGAAGGTGATGAATTTGATGTCATATGCCGGTCATGGTTATCCACTCCCAACATGGACCGCCAATTCCGTCGGGGACATTGACTTCAAAGTCATCAAAGAAGCAGGTGTCCTGTATTGTCTGCTAGACTTGGACGGAACTTTCACTCCGACGTTGTCAATGGATGTTTGTCAAAACGCAGTTAGAAACATCCAAACCGCCTTGTGGGAGGGTTTTATCCGAGCGGCTTGTATTATTTCCAATGTCGGAGTTTGGCCACTAGCCCATCGTGTTTCGGCGATTGCCACAAAGTACCACTTGCCACATCATGCCTGCTACTGGCCTTGGCCGATGAAACCTTCGGTCAAAGCTTTCGAACACGCCTCGGCGTTGATCACATCCGATACCGATCACCATAAATTTGTAATCATTGGTGATCAGCGTTCTGACATGGAAGCGACTAAGTACGGGTATCGGACGATTCTGGTTCCACCTCTTGGAACATCGACCTGGTGGAATAGTTGGAAACGTAAGATGGAAGATGACCACCGGCGCCGAATAGGCGCAAGATTCCCCCACGAACTTTAATCGCGGCTAATACTGCGATTTTTTTTATCTTTACAATTTCTATTAGTTTTGATAACATTTTATCAGTTGCGAGAGTAGCTCAGTTGGTAGAGCGCGTCCTTGCCAAGGATGAGGTCGCGGGTTCAAGTCCCGTCTCTCGCTCCATACCCACTATATATATGATAAAAAAATATTATGAGCAGAAAAAGTCGACTAAAAAAGAAAAATAAGCAAAAATTACAGAAGCGTTTCGAGGAAGTTTCGCCGCAAGTAGAAGACGAAGTTGTTGACGATTTGACAGTTGATTCCGATCAGTCAAATCAAGTTGATAAGAAAAAAGTCGTGGCGGCAGAATCGGATAGTATCATTGACACACCAACTCGCAAATTGATCGGCCGAGATGTCCGAATGATACTTTTCACTCTCGTCGGGTTAGCGATAGTTCTTGTTGCGGTCAAAATTCTTCAACAACAAAGCGGTTATATCGACACTTTTGGCAATTGGCTCTACAAGATCACAAATATACAGACGATGTAATTACTAAAATCCAAACGCAGGAAGTTTGGATTTTTATTTTGAACTATATTGATGTCGAAGCTTTGAGTTTTCTATAAGTTCTGTTTCTCTGCCGACTGATGCTGCGATGCTTCGGCAACATCGGCCGATGACAACTTCGACCTCAACCGGAAAAGCGTCGAGCCCAAATGCCGCACAACTTTTTACTTTGGTAATTTTCATGCCTGCGACTCCTCCCAAATTATCTTCCGACAGATGACCCTGTGGGCAACTTAAACGAACTTACCAATAAATCTGATCAAACGATTTTATTAAAGCGAGAGTATTGCAGAATTTTTAGTGAAATGATATATATTAAAAGCTGGTCGCATAACTCACTACAGGAGAACCGATCATGCCCGGGTTGCTCGATAAATCATTGGCCACAAATGCAATTGGTTTGGTACTGCCAACAATCAAAAAGGCAATGAGAGAAGGAGTTGTTAAACGTCGCCATCTGGCGATCGTGATTGTTGACAATGAGATATGTGAACCAATTTCTCCATTGGTCGAATATTTCATCGGCGGCAAAAAAAATTGGAAACATCCGTACGACAAGATCGCTTGGGATAAAATTCACCTGTCAATCAGAACCGGATTTGATTCAGGATATGTGATTTCCCAAGCACCACATTTGCTCCTTGATTACGATCCGCCATATGCCGGCAGTGTCGCTGATGAAGGTTTCATTGTCGCCTGCTCCGGTGTCCAGAGTTATTTCGACGAAATGTTTGCTCGCATGATTGCCGCGGCTTGTAAAGCACTATGTCAGGAGAAAATGGCAATAGAAGTTCTCCCATCTGGCAGGGGCACTGTCGGAGTCAATCCAGATTTAGAATAACAGCCGAGCATTGCGCGAACGATTTCGTTCGCGCTTTTTTTATTTCAAAAATTTTTTAATTTCTTTTCTCGCTGATTGCAAATTTTTGCACCAAACAATTTCCGGAAAGCGTCGGAACCAAGTCAACTGTCTTCGGGCATAAGCATGAATGGCAAATTTCATTCTAGCTTTCATTTCTTCAAATTCAATTTTGTTTATTCCCCCTTCAGTTCTTTGGTTCTTCAGCAAAAATTCTGCAAGAATTCTATATTCCAACCCAATTTTCTCCAACCACTTCGGATCGACGCCGAAATTCAATAATTCTTGAACTTCGGTAATGAACCCCTCTTCGAACCAATTTTCGACTCGTTGATCTATCCGTCGATAAAGAATTTCCCGCGGCAGATCAACAGCAATTTGCAAAACTTCAAAATCCGGTTTCTTCTTCTTCACAATTTCACCGGACTGCGCCCGCTCAATTGCGCGGATTACCCGATGAGGATTATTAAAATCTAGTTGTAAGTCATCGGTCTTAAGCCGTAAGCAAATCCTCTGCAGCTCCTTTAATGTTTTGCCTTCCAATTCTTCTCTCTTGAATTTTTTGACATTCGAACTTTGAACTTTGAATTTTTCAGTTACGAGTTGAAATCCTTCGACAAGTGACTGAACATAAAGTCCCGTTCCACCGACGATAATTGGTGTTTTGTCACGAGAAAAGAGATTGTCGATGATCAATCTGGCGCGCTTTAGCCAATCAAACATCGTAAAACTCTCCCCCGGATCGCAAATATCGATTAAATGATATTTAACATTGCCGTAATCATTTAAATCTTTTCCGGTGCCAATATCGAGTTGCCGATAAACTTGCCTTGAATCGGCTGAGATAATTTCACCTTGGTATTTTTTGGCAATTGAAACTCCCCAGTCGGTTTTCCCGCTAGCCGTCGGCCCAACAATAGCAATAATTTTTCGTTTTTCCATCTGATTATCTATATCAAAAAAATCCCCCGATTTCAATCCGGAGGATTACTCTTCCTGACTTTCCTCTGATTTTTTCCGTTTTAATCGCTCAATTTCAAAAACACTTCTGCCGGAAACCGGCATCTCTTTGTGATCCGACTTGTCAGCCTCTTCAAGCAATTCCCGTTCGAGTTTTTCAAAATATTCATCATCAAACTCATCCGGATCATTGCTGGCTAAAATATTATCATCCATGATTTATTATTTCGATATGGTGGTCATTCTGAAAATATTTCGAGTGATTTTGATACGAAAAATTTGTGCGGAAAGTTATAAAGTAAAATTAATTGCTGGTTCTTGCTACTTCTTTCCGAGGTTATCGCGATATTTCATCATTATTATCCTCTGACCCAAAAACTTCTTCCTCGGTATTTCTAGCTTGTTGTAGAGCTTTTTCTTTCGCTTGTCGAAGGGGCCCCATCTTATCACGGTAGGCAGGGTTCTCCATGTATCCTGAGATATCATTCGATATCTCGTGTTCGATAATTGTCCTGTCCTTTGAAGCAGCTTCCGACATTTCGCTGGGAATGGGCATAGATCCTGTCAATATTCCAGCCAAAAGACTTACATCATCATCAGATAGTTCACGTTGGTGCGTAAGATCTTTAGTTAGATATCTCTGGTATCGAGCAAAAGAATTTCTAACATGATGCGCATATAATTCTGCATTTTGAGGATGGTAGCGAAGAGCCTGAGCAAGTGGCATTCCCCTGTATAGATTTTCAAACAATTCAGCTTCTATTCGTTGCTCTCCTCTATCAACTTCCGCACTCATCAAATTTCCAACTGCATGAGTGGCATAAATTTTACCTAAAATAATACCAATTCTACCTCTATCCTTGCCAATTGTTGCTTCGCCTTTTTCTTCAAGTTTGGCAACCAATTTTTCAGCATCTTCTTGGCTGATGGGCAAATCTTGCGGTTCGCCGTCTTCTATTCCTGGCCCTTTCGTTTCACCGAGCATAGTTCCTCCTAAAAAAATAAGTCAGGTTTTAAGTTTTATCCAACACCTTTATTTTAACCGTTTTGCAGGTTTTGGCAAATAATTCTTTCGAGTTGAAACTTTTCTGCCGGATCTTTTTTCAATATCTTTTCGCGCCGAACCGGCGACATTGTTCATTTTGTCTGTCATTGCGAGCGAAGCGTGGCAATCTTAAATTATTTCAAGATACAAGTCTTTAAAACTCGGATTATCTTTTATAATCAAATAATTTTCTTCTGTCTTGAACCGGATTCTATCTGTTTTTCTCGATTGATGGCCGAATTTGGATCATCAAAACATTCAAAATAAACTAACCTTGTCAGATTGTATTTTTTTGTAAATCCATCAACCAATTTATTTTTATGTTCATAAACTCGTCGGATAATATCGCTCGTAACTCCGGTATAGATGACGGAATTGGTAAAATTGGCCATCAGGTAAACGAAATATTGTTTTGATTTCATTTATAGATTGCCACGTCGCTGAGCACAGCTCCTCGCAACGACAAGCAGATTGCTTCGCCTCAGCCAATGGCTGATGGCTCGCAATGACAAAATGATGGTTCAGTTTTTGGTGAGGGAACTGATCGGACAATACAAAATATTCCTTCTGTGTTGGCACAATCAGCTTCGCGTAATTTCCCATCATTGGTCGGTAATTTCAACTGTTCCCAAAATGGGAACGGTTGGGATATTTCCTTATCTCTAATTTTCATTTTTGCCCAATATGTCTTCGGCTGCGGACTATCTGTAAGTGCACCAACAATATCTAAAACCGAAAACCACCACTCATTTTTATAGATTATTTTTCTAATTTATAGATTATTTTTCTAATTTCTTTTCCCTGAAAAAGGGCTATTTTGGTTGTTTCCATATTCCCTCAAATTAACTCGCACATTGACCAAACTTACTGCAAATCGATCGTGAAGAACAGAGAATGTTGGTGCCCGAGGTCGGACTCGAACCGACACGCTTTTTACAGCACTAGTTCCTAAGACTAGCGTGTATACCAATTTCACCACTCGGGCGAACAGTGGAAATTATATCCTATTCAGACGGGAAAAACCAGTCTTCATACAAGGTTAAACTATTGGGCTCTGCATTCCCAGCTCATCACGGACTTTTTTAACCACATCTTCAAGCTTCCAGTCGGATTTGACCAAGTAGTCAAAAACAGTCGTAACACCTCTACTGTCTTCGCCGATTTGGGCGACTTTGTTTGGGTCAGAAACATTGGTCAAAAATATCACCGAGGCATCCTTGCCCCAAGAATCTTTTTGTAACTCTTTGACCATTTCCTGTCCATCCATTTTTGGCATAAGAACATCGAGCAAAATAAGATCGGGGTGCTCGGCTATGGCTTTTTCCAATCCTCTCTCGCCATCAACGGCCTCAGAAACCTCAAAACCCTCGTCTTTTAACTTGAAAGACAGCGCTTCGCGAAGCGGAGTTTCGTCCTCAACAATCAAAATCTTTTTTTTCTCACTCATACTCCCTCCAAATTTATTAAATTTTGAACCTCTTCAATTATTTCATCCAAAACATTCGTAAGTCTCTAACCATTCCGTACTATCTTACCGAAATTCAAAGAAGAAAACAATTTTCATTACATTCATTCGAGATAAAATCTAACACTTTTTGTTCTCAATCACATATTCCAAAAATAACCTGTTCTTAAAGCCGCCACGTTTTTGTCGCTTAACCCTCTGCTCTGTTTTTAATAATTTTGTCTCAATATTTATATTTTCAGCAATCGCGTCAATTAATTCCAAAATATCGGCCAACTCGTTTATAATCTCTGATTTCTTATCCGATTCGAATAACTCCTTAGATTCCTCCAAAACCTTTTTCTTCAACTCGGTCAACATCTCCGATTTTTTCAACACTCGAATTTTCGGCTGACAATTATCAGCGACAATAATTTCCGGAATTTTGTCGCGTATTAATTTGTTGTAAACTTTTTTCATTTTTTGTCTTTCAAATAATTGGCTTTATCGGGGAAAATATTTCGGATGCCACCAACCGGATTTTTAACATCACCCCTGTAGCGCGGAATCAGATGGATATGGAGATGGGGAATAGTTTGTCCGGCCACAATACCCTCATTTATTCCAAGATTAAATCCATTAGGTTTAAACTTTTGGCTGACGATTTCTTTCGTCTCGCAAATCATTTTATAAAGTTCGTTGATTTGATCTGCCCCAAGATTAAAAAACGATTTGGTATGTTTTTTCGCTACTACCTCGACATGACCGGGCGAGACAGGAAAATCATCATATCTCGAATAGAAATTCTCACTTTCGATTATTTTTGAACTCCGGTATCCTTTTTCACAAAAGAAACAGCTTTGATTGTTCATTTCTCCAATTTAAAATTTCACTCCAAATGTTTCCCCGCTTCTCCGACTTTCTCCAACAGCCTTGGATATTTTTCTATTCCGGATGCAACATCTTTCGCCGCTTCCGTTGCTCGTTCTATCATCATCTTATCACTGATATCGGCGAAACGAAAATCCCAAAAACCCGACTGCTCATTACCATACATTTGCCCCGGACCGCGTAAGGTCAAATCCTTCTCGGCCAACTCAAAACCGGAGGAAATTGTTTCCATAAAAGCCAAACGTTGGTGGGCAATTTCCGAGTTTGATGATGAAAAAAGCAGGCAATATGATTGCTTGTCCCCCCGCCCGACTCGACCGCGAAATTGATGAAGTTGGGCCAAACCGAAACGCTCGGCATCTTCGATTAACATTACCGTTGCATTTGGAATATCGATACCAACCTCGACCACCGAAGTAGCAACTAAAATATCATAATTCCCGGCTTTGAAATCAGTCATTATCAGCTCTTTCTCCTTTGATTTCATCTTCCCGTGCAACATCGCAATCTTCAAATCGGGAAAAATCTCCTTTGACAATTTCTCATATTCTTTAGTAACAGTTTTCCTCTCCTGTTCAAAAAGATTTTCTTTGACAATTTCTTTTTCTTCAATCAGCGGACAAATTACAAACGCAAGGTGGCCCTTTTTTGCTTCTCTGCGGATAAATTCGTAGGATTTTGCCCGATCGGCCGGTTCGATGATTTCTGTTTGAACCTTTTTCCGATCGGCCGGCATTTCGTCTATAACTGAAACATCTAGATCGGCGAAAACCACCAGTGACATCGTTCGCGGAATCGGTGTCGCCGTCATCGAAAGAAAGTGCGGGCGAAGACCATTTTTAACTTGCAATAGTTTATTGCGTTGATTGACACCAAATCGATGTTGCTCGTCGATGATTACCATGCCAAGATTTTCGATTGGATCTTTCAAGTGTAACAACGCGTGTGTCCCGACAAGTATTTCCGGATTTTCAACTTTTGACTTTTTATTTTCAATTTTGATTTTATTCTCCGCCGCAGTCACAAGCCCAACTGATATTCCATGTGGTCGCAAAACGTCACTCAAAGTCTGATAATGCTGATTCGCCAAAATTTCCGTCGGCGCCATTAACGCGACACGATAACCGTTTTTAATCACAACCGCGGCGGCAAAAGCGGCAACAACAGTTTTGCCGCTACCGACGTCACCGTTTAGCAGTCTGTTCATCGGTTTGTCGGAAGCCAGATCTTTAATAATTTGCCAGGCGGATTTTTTCTGCGCAACTGTCAATTTAAACGGTAGAGATTCGGCGAAATTCCTCAAAAAAGTCTCGTCGATAATCATTTCCGCTGCCCTGTGAACCAAAATATCGCGCTTTGAAAGTTGTTTTTGCAACGAGAATAAAAAAAGCTCATCAAATGCCATTCGCTGTTGCGCACGCTCCAGTGTTTCAGCATCAGCGGGTTGGTGCAAATTCAAAATCGCATCCTTTATCCCGATCAAATTGTATTTTTCGATGATTATCTCCGGAATGTACTCTTTAATGTTTGCAATTTGCGCTTCGACATTCACCAACAATTTGGCAATGTAGTAACTGGAAATTCCGACAGTTTCCGAATAAATCGGAACAATTTTCGGTCCGTTGGCACGGTTTGGCGACTCCATTTGCAGTTGGTGAGAGAAAGGGTCGAAGCTAATTTTGCCATTTAAAACAATCTCCTGCCCGGCTTTCAGCATTTTCTCCAGATACGGTTGGTTAAACCAAACGACTTTCAATGATCCGGTGGCATCAGCGACAACCGCCTCGGTAACGGTAAATCTTCGACGACTCGTACGCCGATTTGTAATATTAATAACTTTCGCCTTGATCGTTTGATTATTGGAATTTGTTTCTTGCGTCTTGTTACTTGTAATTTCAGCAATCTTGCTGATTTTCGTATAATCCAAATACGTTCTGGGAAAATCGTATATTAAATCCGTCAACGTTTCAACGCCCAACTTTTCTAACCGCTCGGCCATCTTCGGGCCGACACCGTGCAAAAATTGTACCTTGGTTTCCAAATTCATTATTTGAATTATATCACCGAGGATGCTAGAGTAAATGCAGAAACGAGGTGATGGCGATGACACAGACTGGCGATCCTGTGATCGATCGGTCACTCAAAGGTCGAGTCTATCCTGACTACCTTGCTGCTTTGCGCTATCGAAACGCCAACAATCTTCCACTCTTATCAAAACCAATGTTGATCGCAGACATTGCTTGGATCATCGGAGAGATTGCAGAAAAAAAGGCTGCTGATGCCAGACTACTGGCGCGACACTACCAGGAAGAGGACAAACGCGACCAGGCGTTTCTATCACGACCACCAGCATTACTGTCGGAGGAGCGATAGACCAGTCGCTCCTTTTTTCTTGATCAAAATTTTTGAATTTCCACTCTTTCGGTTATTTCGGCTATAATAGTATCTATGGAATACTCGGACCCAAAAATTGATGTCGTGATAATTGTGCCTCCAAGTGAGCGAATCTCCCCGGAAGTTCTTGCCTCGTTGCCTCCAACGACCAGAATCTGCGACTGGGATACGAATGTGCTCGATCTTATCGAATCTGAAAAACCGGAAATCGTTGCATTCTTTGATATCAATCACGACTTTCTCGAACCGGAAACGCTTAAATATGGCATGGAAAAACGATTCGGACAGCAGGGAGTTAAAGTTGAAATTATTAACAATGTTGACGATTTTAATCGGATCTCCGGTCGTGAGATTAAACCGCCGGATCCGGAACTCCATCCGCGTTTGCCGTAAATTTATTTTTTGATCACTCCACCGCCTATTACCTCATCACCAATATAAAATACCGCACTCTGGCCCGGCGTTATCGCTCGCTGTGGCTTTCGAAATTTGACGATCAACTCGCCATTTTTTTTCACAACCTTGCAGGCAATTTCCGGATGGTGATAGCGAATTTTGACCTTCAAATCCGGAGTACGGAGCATAGGGTATGGGGTATGAATAAAATTCAGATTTGAAACTACCATCTCCTTTTTATAAACATCTTCGTCAAAGCCAACGACCAGTTGATTTTTTTTAGCATCGAAACCAGTCACATATAGCGGGCTCTTGTCATTTATTAGTTCTGAGCTACAATTTTGAATTTCCTCCTCGGCTCGCGCCAGGCGAGATGGGTTGGATTTTGAATTTTGATCTATTCCCTTCCGTTGTCCGATCGTATAATTTAAGAGGCCGTCATGTTTGCCGATAATATTTCCCTCAGCATCAACAATTTCGCCCGGCAAAAAATAATTCTCTGGTAAATAACGGCGCAAAAATGTCCGATAGTCTCTATCGGCAAAAAAACAAATCTCCTGACTCTCCGGTTTCTCTTTCACCGGTAAGTCATATTCGATCGCTAAATCACGGACAGCTTTTTTCCGCATTTCGCCGAGCGGAAATAAGACTTTTGATAATTGATCTTGCTTCAAGCGATAAAGCATATATGACTGATCCTTTGTTTCGTCGACACCCTTCAGTAAATTGTATTCGGTTTTGATTTTTGATTTATCATTTTGTTTTTTGAATTTTGAGTTTTGACTTATTCTGGCGTAGTGTCCTGTCGCTAACCTTTCACAACCGATCGTCAAAGCTTTTTTCATCAGCAAATCGAATTTGATCGTTTCGTTGCAAACGATGCACGGATTCGGCGTTCGTAGATTTTTGTATTCCTCAATAAAATAATCAACGACCTCCTTTTTAAACTCAACTTTGGCATCAATGACGTAAAACGGAATCTCCAATTTCGCCGCCACCATTCTGGCGTCTTCCAATGCTTCCCAGTTACAACATCGATTTTCTTTTTGGCATGATTTATTTTCGGACAAAGGATCGGACCACAGCTTCAAAAAGAGCCCGACTAAATCGTGCCCCCGATCGTGTAATATTTTTGCCACAACAGAGGAATCAACTCCGCCGGACATTGCAACCGCTATCCTCATTTTATTACCGGCGTTAATTTTTCTGAAAACAGTTCATTCTCTCTCACCATCGAAACCAAAAGATCGTGCAGAAGCGGGGTTCGCAATTGTGATTTATAAATTTCCAGTGAATTTTGTTTCTGATTTTCCTCGGCCGGAGTTAAATCAAATTTTTGCCAGTTATGAGAAAAATCCAGCAATTTGACCGGCGGTGTCATATGTTTGTTCGGATACAATCCGACCGGCTGGGGAAAATATCGCCAGTGGACAATAAAAGAGTAGGCGTAAAGATCGGTTCGGTTGGTCAAAATCCCATCAATCGTTTGACCGATATATTTGTGGTCACGATTTTGGTCGGAAGCATCGGGGTAAATTACCACCGTCGGTTTAAAACTGTCGATTTCGTTCTGCAAATCGCCTGTTAGATCGGCGGAGTTGATACGATTTTTTAAATAATAATCCGGTAAGTTTAAAAACTTTAACTGATTACTGTTAACACCAAGTGATTTTGTTACCGCCAAAAACTCCTCTTTACGATCGGCGCCGATCCCACGATAATTGCTATTGGTGATAGCGACAATTTCGACTGCCGACTTTTTCTCTTCCGCTCGTTGAATGTAACCGGCGGCGGCGATCGTTTCATCATCAAAGTGCGGAGTAAAAACCAAAACTCGATCCGTCGGAGTCGGCTCGTGCACGCTGGTCAAAAGTCCAAATGCGCTTTCAGGCATCATCGAATAGCTTCTGGCATAAAGATAATAACCGCCGGCGGCGATAATGACCAGTGCGACAATTGATAATATTATATTCCGTTTGCTAAAAAAATGCTTCATAGTAAATTAATCTCTAAACCAGAATGTCTAATGACGAACAAATGGCAGATCCCTATTATAATTCGACATTCTGGTTTCATATTTTATTAGTCATTATTACTTCTGATTTCGTCGTTTTTTAAAGCCGCTAACAATAAATTTTCATACAAAAACGCAACGGTAATCGGTCCAATTCCTCCCGATACCGGCGTATAAAATGCCGATTTTTCATAAGCCGCCGGGTCGATGTCGCCCTTTAACTTGCCACCGACTTCGGTCGTGCCGGCATCGATCAAGATTGCGCCCTTTTTAATCATATCAGATTTGATTAGTCCCGGCTGACCGGTGGCCGAAATAATAACGTCGGCATCGATTGTCAGAGTCGCCAAATGTGCTGTCTTGGCATCGGCAATGCGCAGGTCGGCAACTTGATGTTTTAATATTCGTATTAATGGCTCGCCAACCAAAAATCCTCGGCCGATGACCGCAACACTGGCAGTTTTTAAATTCACACCGGCGGATGTTAAAGCTCGCATTACCGCCAAAGTCACCGGCGGACGAAACGAACATTCAATGTCAGAGCAAAAACGCAGGGCGTCAACATCTTTTTTCAGTTTGATGGCAGAAATTAATTTCTTTCGATCCAAACTTTTGGGTATCGGCAACTGGATCATTATCCCGCTGACGGCTTGATCAGAATTTAACTGATTAATTTTTCCCAAGATCGTATCTGAATTTACCGTTTCCGAAAATTTGAAAATATCGAAACGAACGCCTAAAAATTCGGCGGCGCGTTGTTTTTGCTTAATATATCTGGCCGAAACTTTATCGTCACCAATCCAAATAACCGCCAAAGTCGGTCTGGTGGTTAGCTGGCTGATTTTTTCTTTGATTTCAAGCAAAATCTGGTCGCGAATTTTTCTGCCATCAAATTTTATCATTTGAATTTCGTTTGTTATTTGGATTTTGAACTTTGGGTTTTCCTGCGATAATCTTTTATTGCAGATCTAATTCCGTCTTCAGCCAAAATTGAACAGTGATATTTTGCCGGCGGGAACTTCCCCATGCGTTCAGCAATCTGTTTTGATGACAATTTCAACGCTTGGTCAATTGATTTTCCCTTGACCAATTCGGTTGCAATTGATGACGAAGCGATCGCCGCGCCACAGCCCAGTGTTTGAAATTTAATATCAGCAATATATTCTTCCTTCTTACCGCTTACTAGCTTACGACTTAAGACTTTAATATAAATTTTCATCACATCTCCGCAATTCGGATTACCAACGGTGCCAACGCCATCGGCATTTTCAATTTCACCCAAATTTCTCGGGTTCTTAAAATGATCCATTATTTCATCACTATATAAACTTTCCATAAAACTCCTTGACAAATTATTAATGATTCGCTATGATGTGTTCGATGGGTGTCCTCCTACACCTATCAGAGTGGTTCCACTTCCACAGAGTGGGACTTGGCATCTACCTATCGACTACCGACGACGCTATGCGTCGTGACTACCCGCCGGACCAAAACTTATTGGCCGGCTTTTTTTTTATTTAAACGGTGACATCTTTCGTAACTTTTCTATAATTCCCGGCATGACTTGCAAAACTTTATCAATTTCCGCTTCAGTTGTTTTGCGACCAAGTGTAAAACGAATCGAGCCGTGACACTGCTCCGGTTTTAATCCCATTGAAATCAAAACGTGTGAAGGTTCAAGTGAACCAGAGGTGCAAGCCGAACCGGTTGATGCCGCAATCCCCTCCATATCCAAATTTAGCAGTATCGCCTCACCTTCAGCGTTGATGAAAGAAATATTGACATTCGCCGGTGAGCGATATTTACGACTGCCATTTAAAAATGAATTCGGAATTTTCAGCAATCCATCGATCAATTTATCTCTTAATTTTTCTATTCCTTTATTATCATCTATTATTTTTGATTTAGTATTTAGAATTTCCAACGCTTTTGCAAAACCGACAATTGACGCAACATTCTCCGTTCCCGCTCGCTTTTTATATTCCTGACCGCCACCAATAATTTGATGCTTAATTGGGACGCCGGAGTGGATGTAAAGTAGCCCAATCCCCTTCGGCCCGTAAATCTTATGAGCCGACATTGTCAGTAAATCAACATGAAGATAATCAACATTCATATTGAAATGTTCCGCCGCTTGCACCGCATCGCTGTGGAAGAAAATCCGCTGATCGCGTTCTTTGTTGATTTTTTCAATCAACTGACCGATCGCTCGAATCGGCTGAACAGTACCAATTTCATTGTTAACATACATAATAGAAACTAAAACCGTGTTTTTTTTGATTGCCGATTCGATATCAGAGAGCTCGATTAAGCCATCTCGATTCGGTTTGATCAAGGTTGCTTCGATTTTCCCATCAGCTTCCAACTCTTTGACAGTTTCCAAAACCGCATGATGCTCAAAAGCCGAAGTGATAAGATGTGGCTTTTTCTTATTCGTAATTTCGTTTAGGTCAGGAGTAAACGCTTCAATGATGCCCTTTATTGCTAAATTATCCGCTTCGCTCCCTCCAGAGGTAAATATCACCTCGGTTGATTTACAATTCAAAAACTCGGCAATTTGATGCCTCGCGTTATCAACCGCCGATCGCGCCTCCTGGCCAAAAGAGTGGACTGAAGAAGCATTACCGAATTTTTCAGAAAAATATGGAAGCATGGCTTCCATCACATCAATATCAACCGGCGTTGTGGCAGAATGATCAAGATATATTTTGTTCATAACAATATTATTTAAATCAAAAGTTAATAATTTTTAGTTGTCAGTCTTGACCTTTGAGTTTTCATTTTTAAGTTTGCTTGCGATATTTCGCAAATCAGCAACACACTTTTTACAACCTTCGCCGGAAACTGCCAACTGATATTCGCTTTGCGGAACTAAATACGCCACCGGCTTCGAATAACGGCTAACTTGATAAACTTCCCCGGCTTCGACTTCGTGGATGATTTTCGAAATCTGATTTTGCAGTTCGTTGACATTAATGTTTTTCATTAATTCAATATAACATCTGCGGTAACATTCTGTCAATAAGCATGACTGCAAATGATTGTAATTTATTTCAAATAATGATAGTCTGGCTCTGACAACATCTGATAGAGGAGGTCATCCCAGTGTCATGTTTCGCCTGTGATCAGGAGCCATGCACTTGCATTGGTAGATGTTTTGGTGACGCTCTTGAGATTGTTCAAAAAGTTTTTCAAGACAACATTCCTGCGATGTACGAGCTGATAAAAACAGCTTTACATAACTGTCAGCGGCCTGGTCTATTTTCGATACCAGACAATGTTGAACAATGGGTATGTCAAGGATACAAACTTTACGAAAAAAACGGCGAGGTCATGATCCACATATTTTTCTACCACGACGAACACGAACGTGGAAACACCGAAAAAAGTGCGGATATGAGTGGTATCTACACTATGATGCACAGAACATTTGGCGATGATTTTCGAAACGCCTTGTCAATAGCTGTTAACAACGTCGGTGTTTACACCATCGATTTGTATACAACTGACGGCGGTCAACAACAAATTCGAGTAGTCGCAACCAAAGGAGACATTGAGCGACTCGGTAACGTCGCACTCCAGTGGCTAGCCGATAGATAACAATTATCCGACTCCAATCGAGTCGGTTTTTTATTTTGATTCGGCAAGAAAAGAGCGGCCTATTCTGACCGCTATGTGATTATCTCAACTTCTTGCTGATGATTCGGTTCATGGTTCCTTAAACTGCTGATGGCATTGACCAGGCGCTGACCGAAAGGATCGAGCAAGGATATCGCCTGTGCCAAATTTGAAAGTGGGAAAACCTCGTCGCGTCCTTGACCCTGTTGGATCAAGAATCGACTGTCAATACGATTCGGGTAGAATCTCATTATTCAACCACTCCTTTTCTCAACGGATTGATAGAGCGAATTGCGTGAATCGAGTCTCGAAGTTGGACAAAGCCCGGATCAATTGCCCTATATGCGGCTACTATTCGGTCAACCGGCAATTGATGGCCTTCACGGTGATACTCCGCTGCCCGAAGACATCTCAAGAATTCACCACCATATCTTTTTGGTGCCACTTCCATGGTAATCACCCCTTTCGATATAGATGCTATCATAAAATCAAAGTTATTCCCAACAATATCATTGCCTGCGTTGCCTTGTCATTGCGAGAAGCGAAGCCCTTCGAAGTCTAGTGAAAGTAACCATGGTGAGTAACACTATTGGGCAATCTTAGAAAATATCTTTGATATAAACCTCTAAAATTTGGGTTATTTTTATTAAAAAACCTTCGACATTGCCGGAGGTTGTGAAAAATCAAGACTCATTCAAAATTTGCTGCCGGAACTTCGCCACGTGCTTGCATTTCCTGGTACAACTTCCAGACTTCTCCTCGTCCAGATTCGACGTCTGATGATTGCTGCCGAACAATCTCGACCGGCTTTTCCCCGGTGCAATCAACGATCACAATCATCGAACCATTTATATATTCGTACGTTGACGCTATCAAATAGCGGTTGCCGAGATCAGCCACGTAACCGGCAACAGTCACAACATAACCGAATTGCGGTTCTTGTACCTCCACCGAACATTCAGCGTTGGCCATTTCGGACACCTCGCTCTCAAGATGAACGACAAAAAAATTGTATAGAATTTCTTTTCATAAATCAAGATACCCAGTTGTGAATCCGAAAACCTCCCCTAAATACAAAAGCATGCCCCGATCTGCTGTATGATTTTAATTAGATGAACAATTAAAACAAAAACAAAAAGAAGGGAAACATGCTTAAGATACAATCTCATCACATTAGCGATTTGTATGTTTTAGTAGACGATGTACTCTGCCAGTGCAAATGTTTGTATTTGATTTTACCATTTGATATACTTAACTTAGTAACAATCAAACAGGAAACCTTACAACCAGTCCGGACTACACCTTTACCACCACTCTACCGGTTGAATCACAAGCCGGTCCGGCAATTACCGGTTCAACCGCCCAACGTCCAGGTGCCGATCCGGAAGAGGTAACCATTATCTGGACCACCGACCGTTATGCTTCCAGTCAGGTCTGGTATGGTACCGATTCAACTGTTCTTGATCAAAAGACTACAGAAGACACAACACTAAACAAAACTCACTTTGTTGTCATTACCCATTTACATCCCAATGTCCGTTACTACTACAAAGCCTACTCTGCCGATACTTACGGTAATGTTGTCTGGGGTGATGAAAACTACTTCGTTACCGCTGAAACCGGTCTATCATCAACTCCAACCATCACCGGTGTAAAGTCTACCGATACAACACTAACCTCAACTATCATCTCATGGCAGACAACGACAGTGGCAACATCACTGGTTGAACTTGGAACTCTCCCTGCTACTTATGACACCAATATTGCCGACCAATCACTTGGCTCTACAACCCAACACGTTGTCCGTCTTGGTGGTTTGATTCAAGGAACGACTTATCATTATCGGGTAATGGGTCAAAGCTCTAACAACACCTGGATCGCTTCCGATGATTACACCTTCTCCACTGTTCCGATACCGGCAATATCTAATATCCAAGTTAAAGATATCGGTTCAATGAATGCCACCATTACCTGGAGTTTAAACATTCCGGCTCAAAGTCAAGTTAACTATGGTGCAACATCACTTAGTCAATCACAGGGTGATACTCTCTCTGCTACCGCTCATTCGGTAAAGCTAAACTCA
>CAINNR010000028.1 GCA_903851235.1 uncultured Candidatus Berkelbacteria bacterium
ATACTTTTTAACCTTGTTTGAACCACATCTCTGACAGTTTTTTTAGCCATGATTACAATTCCTTGTAGATAAATACTTAATTATCATTTACAGGATATGATAATCAGCTACTTTTAGCAACAATTTTTTGCAATTAAGCCACATATCCCAGTTTTTTGGTTTGGTTGTCAGCTCTTCATCGACTCGATCAGAGGTTATAGGAATTTGAGAGAGATCATATAAGCCATTTTCCAACAATATCTGAGCCGGCGACATCGGCAGAAACGGTAGGAAAAAAGATGCACCGGCTGCTGAGAGCATTTCACCAAAATTGGAGCCAGCCCCCATTAATATGTATTTCAGAGTATTAACAAAAGTTCGGCGTCCCTCTTCGATACCAGAAACTATTACTCCGAGGTCTTTTCGAAGTAAAACCACTTGGGCTGCATCCTTGGCCACATCAACGGCCGTATTAACGGAGATACCTACATCAGCACAATGGAGTGAAGGCACATCATTAACACCATCACCGATAAAACCGACAGTATGACCGTTATCTCTCAGTGTTTTTAATATTAAGAGTTTTTGTTCCGGCGATATGCGGGCAAAAACATTGATTTCATTTACAGTTTTTGCCAATTCAACGTGGGAAAGTCGTGCCAATTTTTCACCCGTAATTACTCCAGTGACTTTCATACCTACTTCTTTGCATACGGCTTCGGCAACAATCTCATTGTCACCGGTTATTACCTTGATTCCAACACCCAGCAGATTAAAACGGTCAAGAGCCGACTTGACCGAGGCTTTAGGAATATCGGACAGAATTATAAAACCCCTAAAAGTAAGATCTTTCAAATCATCAAAACTGTATCTGTCCTGCAACTTGATTTCCCGTGTTGCCAACGCAATGACCCGAAGTCCTTGTTTGCTTAATTCAGTAAAACGCTCATTAACTTTTTTTTCAGCCAAATGGCTTTCCATGCATTTTTTGATAATCTTCTCTGGCGCTCCTTTGACAATCAGAAGTGGTTTTCCGCCCGGTTTTTTGACAACCGAATACATAACTTGAGTTTCAAAATTAAATGGCTCTTCAAAGATTTTCTGCCAAGCAGGAGCTTTTATCTTCTCTTTAATGGCATGTTGACAGAGCGCCACATCAATTGAATTACCGGTAATCTTGTGGCGAACTAAAGCACTATTGCAAAGCAGAGCAAGTTCCAAAAGGTGCGCATCATCCTTTCCAGCCAAATCAAAGTGACCGATAACTTTGATTGATCCTTCAGTTAAAGTTCCGGTTTTGTCGGTGCAGAGAATATCCATATTGCCTAAGTTTTCAATTGCCACAAGTTGTTTTGTGATCACCTCTTTCTTAGCCATTTTTTTTGCACCACGGGACAACCCGACTGTCACTATGATAGGTAAGAGTTCCGGCGTCAAGCCGACCGCAATAGCCAAAGAGAAAAGGAGAGAGGTAAGCCACTGGTGTCCCAAAAAGGCGTTAACAAGGAAAACAATGATTGTGAGAACAATAATTGTTTTAACAATTAATACGCCGAAACTGCCGAGTCCTTGCTGAAATTTTGTAACCGGCCTAGCGGTAGCCACACTCTTGGCAATTTTGCCAAACTCAGTGTCTTGCCCAATCGCAACAACCATACCAATTCCCGATCCTTCTGTTACTGCCGTTCCCATAAAAGCCAAATTGAGTAATTTAGTGATCTCCTGTTCTTTACGGAGTAGGGGGTCTGAATTTTTGAAGAGTGGAAGAGATTCGCCAGTAAGGGCAGACTCATTGATCTCTAAATTTTCCGTTTGGATCAATCTTAAGTCGGCGGGCACAATACTTCCAGGTGAAAGTAAAACAATATCACCAAGAGTTAACTTGGATACCAGAATTTCTCTCTTATCGCCATTTCGCAGTACTAAAGCGGTCAAAGATATTTTTGCCAAAAGCGCTTCGACTGTTTTTTCAGCTGAATATTCATTCCAAAACCCCAAAAAAAGACTAAGTATGACCATACTGATTACATAGTATGCCGTGTTGTGGTCTCCAGTGAAAAAAGAAACAGCGGCAGCGACAGACAAAATTAGGGCAAGGGGATTGCCAGAAATCTGTCGCCAAAAGATCAGAAAAACAGTAGGCCGATAATCTTTTAATTGATTTCGGCCATATTGTTTATTTCTCTGAGTCGCTTCAGTCTCCGAGAGTCCTTCTAACCGACTTTTACCTTTTTGTAGAACTTCCTCGTTAGCAATTGTCGAATATTCCATGCCATAATTGTAACATTATAGAGATATTTTATAAAATAGATGTCCGTTCCAGATTTGGCCCCTAAACGGTCTAAAACCTTATCGCCAAAACATTCTTCCTAATAGCAACTCCCGAATAGTTAATTTAATTCAAGTCTTGAGAAAAAATAAAAGCCGGGGAAAAGTGGAAGCCAGTACAATAGGGCCCGAAAAGCCAGTGTGATAACAGCAGCCACAGGGACCTCCAGCCCAAATGAATGAAGGGTGGCTATTATTACTGCCTCTGCCACACCAACACCTTGAGGTGTTATCGAAATAATCGTCAGAAGCAAACCTGCGACATAGCCAGCCAATATTGCCAAAATATTTAGTTGTCCGGTGAAAGCGAGAAATATAAAGGCAAATGTAGCAATATTTACTATGTGAGTAATGAAACCGCAATATAATGATGGTAATACTTTATCTTTATTATTCTTTAAATCTTTCCCGATTACTTTAATAATATCGGCTATTACTGCCATATCAATGGAGCCCTGGCCTGCTAATTTCGCAATTAACCGAATCGGCCAGAGAAGTACTTTATTCTGTAACTTGCCGCCTGAACGGGTTATTCTTAAAACAAGCAAAGCCAAAACCAACAAGAAGACCGTCAGCAACATTAGGGGAATGAAAAGATAAGCTCTTGATTGATGAAAGGCAAAAAGGACTAAAATTATGATCCATGATAGTAAGACGAAGGAAAGAAGTTCAAACAGCAGAACAAGGGTAACGCTAATTCCGCTGCCTAAGGCAGATACATTTTTCTTTTTACCGTATTTTACAAAAATGGCAATCATGCCTAATGTAGAGATTGGGAGGGCTATATCTGTAAACTTGGATGCAATGTAAATTGGAAGAATTTCCTTTCTACTTAGATCAATCTTAAAAATTTCAAAGATGTTTTCTGCAAAATATGCGTAAAACGGATAATAAAATAATTGGCACAAAACTGCCAGAATGATCCAGTACCATCTTCCAGCCGAAAGCACCTCCAAGATATGTTTGGTTTGGGCAAAGTATGTAACCGCAATCCAAAAAAATACTGCAAAGAAAATCCAAAAAAATAATTTACTAGTTGAAACTTTGTTTTTCATCACTTTTTTTCCAATCATTAATTGCTATCGTTTATATTATATCATTGATGAATATTAAGTTAACTACCTTTAACAGATCCAAAGAAAAAACGCCGTTTTCACAGAGTTTTTCTTGGCTTCATATAGTAGAGGATGTCAGAACCATTCATTGTTCAGCTATTGTATAATTTATGACATTGTGCCATCATGTAGGCAGCAATGCGCTTTATCCTTATTCGGTGGTGGCTGAGCTTGACGATTTCGATCGTCTGGACAAATACTGCCACCGAAGCCAATAAGCTTGCGGGTGAGCAAACAAGGGGAGACAATGATGTCCAAATCTTCTGGTTCGCGTAGCTGGAAAAACTCTTTGATTCTCTTAGTTAAGGTGATCGTGACGTTTGCTTGTGGAATAGCAACGCTGTTTATCCCTCTTTCCCTAAAAGACGAGGGTATGGTCTGGTATCAGTCCGGACAGGGTCCTAATGCACAAGAATGGGTTCTTGGTCAGGGTGCTACCCCAAATACCACCTGTCATTTGGTGTTGCTATTAGGGGTCCCTTTAGTGGTTGGTATTATCTTGTTCCTTATCATAAAACAACCTGAAGACGATTAGAAGAACCTTAACTGTTATGTGAATATCAATGAACTTTGGGTGCAATGTCTGCCAACGCCAACAAGGCCTCGAACATATTGTCCGAGGCCCTCTTTTATTAAAAATGGTCCAGCCTTGTTTTCAGTGATTAAAAAAAGACTGCCTTCAGGCTAATCTTTTTTATTACGACTCTGGACAGTAGCAGAAGTTCGAACTGGAATTACATAACAAAATTGAAATATTGTTGGTTCGTTTGGTTTAATTTATTGAAAAAAATATAATGTTGCAATTCAGAACTTTTAGTTTAAATGCAAACGGCTACCGGGTTATTTATTTTGAACACTAAAATCAATATCCTTGGTATAATCAATCGTTCCGGCATGAGTGCCAATTGCATGCTCTGATGCCCGAGAAATATATTCCTTAATTTTCTCTTGCCTTTGCTCAGTAGTTAAATTCTGATTATTTATTGCTGGTCCGCCTATACAGCCGCCAGGACAGTTAAGAAAATCGAAGAATCGATGTATATTCTCCCCCGACTCCATTAGATCAAGTTCGGTTTTGAGATTATTAATACTATCAACAATCATCACCTCTCCTTTTTGAAAAAGCCTCTGAATGTGGGATGTCCCAGCAAGTCCGCCAGAAACAGGATAGATTTTTGTGTATTCTCTTACAAATGAATCAAAGAAATATTTGCGGTTAAAATCCTCCTCTTTAATCTCCTGATTTTCAAATAATAATTTGAGCTCCTTTAATGTGATAACGCCATCTATAAACGCTGGGTATTTTGGCGCCTCTATTTTTTGTTTAGCAAAACAGGGCGATATAAAAAATACTTTATAGTCGGGGTGATGTTTTTTATTAATCTTTGCCATTGCAACCATCGGAGAAACGACGGGAATTAAATATTTAACCAAATCGGGATATGAGTTTTCGATCATCGTGACGCAAATGGGGCAGGGGGAAGAAATGAAATACCTCTGTTTTGGATGATTCTTAATATATTCTACATAATGCCAGTTTACGATTCGGGCGCCAAAAGTTAATTCTGTCACTTTATTAAATCCCAATTCACGAAGCATTCCAATAATGGCTGGATACTTAAAATCAAGTATAAAAGTCGGTGCCAACATGGCAATTGATTTATTGTCTCTGACTAAACTAATTTGATCTTCCATGTTTGTATTGTATCAAAATAAATAGACTGGTTCGAGTCCAGTCTGGGTAATACAAAAAATATCTAATCATGGACTAGATATTCTCTTGGTTCCCTGTAGTAGAGAGAGTTAGAATTTTATTTACCCTTTCGTCGTAATTTTCAACGACTCATCAGAACACTTATGTGTTTAGGGGAAGGACGAACAGTTGATGCCCGTCCCCTTGTTTGGCCTAATACAGCCGCTGATTGTAACGGCTGAGTTGCAACCGCCCGTTATCGCCCACACTCGGATCGCCCTCAAAGAGTGTCAGCCCGCAGTTGATGGGCTTCGCCACGTTGTCGTAACGGATGAACTCATGCTGGTCCCAGCGCATGACGGCAGCCATGAATGAGAGGAGTGTGAGATGGTGGGACACGACCATGACACGCCGTTCCGAGTAGTCACGCACTAGCGTACCGATGAAGGAGCGCAAGCGCTCGATAACATCCGGCACGCTTTCTCCTTGAGGGTAACGATAGTAGTAGGGACCCTCCATGTCCCGAAGCATCTTCTGCTCGGGGTGGAAGGTTTGGAAAACCCTCCAGTCGTTGTAGACAAGAGCCAGGCCGTGTTCTTGCTCTCGCAGGCGCACTTCTTCGATCACCGGTACGTCCTTGAGCGCGGGCCACCCCTGGTAGAAACCCTCGAGTGTCAGCTTTGTTCGCCGGTGGGGCGAGACGAAGATGAATTCAGGCGGCTCCAATGTTTCCTTCAGTCCGTAGCCGACAGAGTTGGATTGCCTATGGCCCTCATCGGAGAGATCGGTGTCGTGATCACCCACACCCAATGAGTATTTATCCCAGATTATCTTGGCCAGCCTTCTCGTCTCCTCGCTAAGAAAGTCGGCCTCGAATGCAGCGACGAAGGCGGTATAGTCTGGGTCTCTGTCCTTGAGGATCTTCAAGTTGTTGTACGCCGACATAGCGTGGCGAAGCCACGCTAGATACTTGGGCCACTTCATAACTCTTCTCCTCAATCGAATATTCTCAGTATCACTGATCTGTTCTTATAATATCATATTTTGGTTATTTGTAAAGGGTTTAGGGTAATGTTTCAATAATTTTGAAACACTTCACCAGTTCGAACGCCTACTCTCGATATAATAAAAAAGCAAGAACTAGACTTGCTTTTTTATTTGGCTCCCCTTGGCTGATACTTTCCAAAACAAATATTATCACGAAATAATGGAACTTAGTAATGAATTGAAGATTTTGAAAAATGAATTCAACTTTGCAAATGTCTCAATATAAATTATTGAACTCCAATTATTTTTTAACCTCTCTCATTAAGTATTTTTTCAATTCTTCTAAATAACGGGTAAATTTCTGCCGATCTTTGGGTCGTTCTGTTTTGTTACCGAGTTCTTTCCTACGCTCAATCAAATCCAAGTGGATACTTTGCTTTTCTAAAATAAAAAAATAAACAAGTCTAAAACCGCCTTACTTCTGCTTTTTTAGAACGACAACATAGAAGCGCCTGTCTATTTCTTTGACAGCTTTGATTTCATTTGATTGATCGACTGAAAAACCACTTTCCTGGCCAACTTCGCATAGTAAATCAGGTTTTACAAATTTGTTTCTGGTATCAGCGTGGTTTATCGCCTTCAATTGATATTCCATAAAACGAGCAACTTCATCATCTGTTACTGAATCTGGGTAGTAGTAGTCTCCGATAATTATTTTACCCTCCGGGGTTAAAATAGCTGCCATTCTCTCGAAAAAATGTCTCAGATATTCTCGCTGATTGTCTGGCGTATTAATTTCGTGCAAGGTAGCATTAATAAGTACAACATCAATTGCATCTCCGGTATAACCTTCAATAAATTCATTGGCATCGGCTAGCACAATTCCCACTGCCAGATTTTCAAATTTTTTTACCCTAAGCTCTTCGAGGGCTTCTTCATCTGTATCTACGCATTCCACATCAAGCGGGCTATCTAGTGTGTCAAGAAAATCTTCCAGGTTGCCCTTATTAGCTCCCAAATCCAAAACCCGTTGACCAGGTAGGACAGCATCTTTTAGTACACCTTTTATTTCATTATAAGGAGCGTCGAAGAATGTCTCAAATTTCGAGCCCTTGCTAACAATGGGAGCATCAACACCCTCCGGGGTTGGCTCGTCTACCTGGTCTCCGTCTATCATAGTAATTTTTCCTATGGGTTAAACTGAACAAGTTTTCCATCTTTAACTATCTTCGGAGAATTACACCTGAACAATATGACAAATATGTAATTAAGGCCAAAGACAAACAATTCGATTTAAACTCGCAATTAAAAGATCATATTAAAACAGACAAAACATTCTTATTGACCGTTTCTACTATTATGGACCTGGAAAATCGAGCACCGGAACTATATAAAAATTTGAAAGATGATCAAAAACGAAGGCTTGTTGACTTTCTACTTTCGAACTTACGACTGAAAGGAAAAAAGTTTCTCTGGGATTACAAAAAGTCTTTCAACACTATAGCTCTTTGTGCTACTCGTCAAGATTGACTCCCAATACTGAGTTTATCAGGAATTTATTGGAAGATTTTGCTTATTGCGCCCGGATGAAACAACTGATAATATCTCAATTAATAATTTTGGTTAGTCATCTTTAGCGGAAATCGGCGGTATAATAATTTCCGGCAATGCCAATGCCGAAGGTGTTAAAATCGCTCTCAAGCATAATTGTATTGTGTGGCGGGCTGTTTTTCCAGCCGTTAAATGCTCCGTTTGGACCGGATGAGCCCGTGTAAATTATTTCGCCAGAACAGGTTGTACCAACGACAGCGCAACGATTCCAAGGGAGGGATCTGTTTTCTCCAGTGTGACTGAAAATACCAGTTGATGACATCCAGTTTGAATGATTAGCCGCGGCCCTGCTGATCAGCGGGTCAAGAGATAATTTTGTCAAACCGTTACTTTGGCGATAATTGTTTATTAAATCTGAAAGTTCGATCACCGCCTGACTGTAATTTGTCGTTGTCGCGCCGCCGCCAGAATCACCACCGGATGGGATGCCACCAGTTGAGCCCATTGAGCCGGTAACTATTTTTTCTAAGTTCAAGTTAACGGTTGTTTGTTTTTGGCTGATAATGCTAACATTTGTCTTCGCCGCCGATTTATAACCGCTAGCACTAACCGACAGATTATAAATTCCGGCGGCAATACGGAAGGTGTAATTGCCGGTGACATCGGCTTGAGTGCTGGCAGCGGTATTTTTATCAACCGATAAAGTTAAATTGACGGCAACCTTACAACTAGTACCGGCGCAACTGATTTTCCCAAGCAAATCACCTTTTAGCGCCTCCTCGGCTTTTTGCTGTTTATCCGCCAGATACTTAGCGTAGAGTTCATCGAGAGTGGAATTCGCTTCGCCAATTAAATTATTTGCTAGCGAATAATCTTTGGCCGAGTAAATCGCTTGGTAAATTTTATCTGATTTCTCTTGGACTGCCGTCACATCCATACCGAGTGTTTGATAAGCAGTTTTTCTCTTCTCCAACTCCTCAAAGGCCGATACCGATCTAAGCGACCGTTCTTGCAAAAGAGCATTTTTTTCAGATTGCCGGTGGATACTTATAACTATCAAAACGGTAGTCAAGGAAATTGCGAATAGAAAACCATAAACTATTACTCTAAATAGATTATGCCGAGTCCATTTTTTAATTTTAACGAAAGTATCTTTGATTCCTTGTCCCCTCATTAGATTTTCAAATTAAGATAGTTGATTGAGTCGCATTTAAGCCCTGAAACCGAACTAACAGGATATAGCAAATCTTTGCCAGCCAAATTTTCACTAGCTGTGATGTCCCAATTGCCGGAAGGTAAACCGTTTTCAACAATAAAATGATATTTTCCCTCAATAGGGTTGCTTTCGGCCAATGTCTTGCCGCCAGCGGTGAGAAAAAGTTTTAGGTTACTATTTGTTTCAATGTGAGTCAATTTAATTTCTCCGCTAATATCAATTTTGCAGGTTTGTGTTGGTTTTGGAAACAATTCATCAGCACCGATAAAGATTTTTGATAAACGGAAATAAAAAATTCCCGCTACCAGCAAAAGTAAGAAAACCGAGATTGCAAAATAAATAATTGATTTTCGATTCATCTTATTTCATATAATAGTGCTAATTTGTAAAAATTTCAACAAAAAAAGTGACCAACAGAAATTAATCACTTTTTAATGGCTCCCTGGGCTGGACATATGAACCGGTTTTAAAAACCCACGGTTTTTAATATTTTCCTACATGGAAAACTCTCGCCCACAGGGTCACCTTCGGAAGATTTCTCGACCCCTTCCGCGGTTCTTGTCCAACCATCAAAAACAAACGAAAAAAGCCGGAGAAAAATCTCCCGCTCTTTTCGTTGGCTCCCCGGGTCCGACTCGAACGGACAACATCTTCGTTAACAGCGAAGCGCTCTGCCATTGAGCTACCGGGGAATAAATTGTTTTTACATAGAAATGATATCAAATAACTATCTCTCTGTAAAGCTGAAATTGTGGGTTGGCATTAATAAATTTTATTCCAATCATCTTTTCGTGTTATACTATTATTGTAAATTATTTAGAGCTAACTCAGCGAGGGGAGAAGATGAAAAAGATCATTTGGTTCTTGGGGATTTTTTTGGTCGTTGGATCGTTTTTAGTTTCACTACCGATGGCAAAGGCTAATTCATTGCCAGTTGTCGATTCCGAATTTTTGCCGGATGCTAACTATTACGGCGAATCGTATCCGCCGTTTATCCGGGCTTGCACTCGTTTTGTCCCGACCAGGTCAAGTTATAGCGGCGCTTTTGATTTGGCGGTCAAAAATGGAAAAGGTGCGAGCCAACCAATTACCGCCAGTCTGCGGAGTTCGGCCGGTGCAATTCCTGGTGACGCGGTTAAACTTTATACTCAAACCTCCTTCAACAATTATGCTGATGGTAATAAATCAATGTCGCAGTTTGTTTCGAATGATCAGGAAAATGTCTCGGTTACCGTCGGCGCCAAATATTGGCTTTGTATTGAAACGATAGACTCTGATGTGGTCAACTCCGGCTGGTTTTATAAAGCCAATGCGACCGGATATTCGTATCGTGGCATCAACGCCGATCCGACAACGGAAATGGCCGGAGTTTCTTTTGGTTATCGAACATACGGTTACAATCCAGTAACACCACCACCGGCCGATCCCGGCAACACCGGAGTTGACACAAATATCGGGACAACGCCGACAACAACCACTGGCAGTTCAAATGTTGCCCAAGGCTCGGTACCATCATCGAATATCTCAAGCGCAATTGCAAAACCGACCGGTTTGACTGCAGTTTACTCCGCTGACGCGAAAGCTGTGGTTTTGTTGTGGAAGGCATCGACTACCTCAACCATCGGAGGTTACAACATCTATCGGTCAGCGGTTTCTGGCAAAGATTATAAGAAAATTGCTGATACCGGTAAAACAACAGTAACTTATTCTAACACAACTATCGTCGCAGGCACGACCTATTTCTATATGATTCGAGCCTATAAAGATACCGCTGAGTCGGCAAATTCAGACGAAGCGTCGGCAATTGTACCCGCTGGTGCCGCCGTTACAACGGATAATTCAGTAGCTACGACTTCGAGCACTGGAGTTGTTGACAATAAAATTGAAATTACGCCATTGATCTGGGCATTATTGGCGTTTGCCGTTGTTCTGATCGGTTTGTTAATTTTCTTAGTTGTTAAAAGAAGAAAAGTCTTAGTTCCAAAAAAAGTTTAAGAACAAATATCAAGAGCAAAAACAAAAGGCCGGAAATATTCTCCGGTCTTTTGCGAGTATTAACATTTTTATTCGTATCTAAGGGCGTCAATCGGATTCAAGTTTGCCGCCCTGGCGGCGGGATAGATACCGAAGATAATTCCAATAGCGGCGGAGATGCCAACGGCCAAACCGATCGCCGAGTTAGTTAAAACAGCGGCGAAGCCGACAAAATGACCGGCGATTGCGCCCAGCGCCCAGCCCAAGACGATTCCCAAAAGTCCGCCGACCAAAGTTAGAAGCAGTGCTTCGATTAAAAATTGAACTAAAATGTCAGAGGTTTTGGCGCCGACGGCTTTGCGCAGACCGATTTCACGCGTTCGTTCGGTGACGGAAACTAACATAATATTCATTATTCCGATTCCGCCAACCAAAAGTGAAATTGCGGCGATTCCAGAGAGAAGCGCGGTTAAGATCCCGGTGATACTCCCAACGGTCGAAAGCAAATCAGCCGAAGTTGAAACCGAAAAATCGGCCAATTTTTTTTCGGAAATTTTGTGGTTGGCCATCAGCGTGTTTTCAATTTCGGTTTTTACAGCGTCGACTGAATTTTGGTCTTTGGCATCAAGCGAAAAGTCGCTGAATTTTGTTGTTCCAAGCGAATCCATTGCCGAAGTGTAGGGGACAAAGGCGCTGGTGTTGGAATTGGAAAAACTGTTTTCAGCAACGGAATTGTAAACACCAACAATTTGGTAGTTGTCATTGCCGATTTGCAAAGTTTTACCAATTGGATTGTCTTGAGCGAAAAGGCTGGTTTTTAAGTCGGCACCCAAGATTGCAACTTTGTTGTGACTCGAAACATCGGCATCGGAAAGATTTTTTCCTTGACCGATCGATAATTTTCTCACCCCGATTAAACTGATTGTCGTGCCGGTGACGGAGAACCGCTGACTGGCATTATAAATTCCCGAGCCGGAAACTATGCCGGCGACGTTAGAAGCGTCGGGAACGTTCTTCTTGCTAAGTAAAGAATTGTAATCATCGACAGTCAAAGTTGAAGTTCCGCCGCCAATTCCGCCACCACCACCACCACCGAAACCGCTTCTCTGTCCCGAGGTCGATGAACTTCCTGAAGTTTGGCTGCTGGCATTTGCCAATTCCGCGCCGGGTGAAACGATTATTCTTGTCGGCCCCAAACTGTCAATTTGACCGGTGATATAACTTTTCGCGCCGTTGCCGAGCGACATTAAAGCGATGACAGAGCCGATTCCGATTACGATTCCCAAAATTGTCAAAAAGCTACGGCCTTTGTTGGCAAAAATCGCTTTTAATGATTGTTTACCAATAACATAGAATTTCATTTATTCTCCTTTGCTCTGATTGGAGTCGAAGTTGTGCTTGATTTATCACTGACGATTTTTCCATCCTCCAACTCAATAACTCGCTTGGCGTATTTAGCGACGCTGGGTTCATGAGTTATAACGATGACTGTTGCGCCATCATCATTTATCTGTTGGAAAAGTTGCATGATTTCTCGCGACTTTTTGGAATCCAAATTGCCGGTTGGCTCATCAGCCAAAATGATTGACGGGTCATTTATTAGTGCTCGGGCGACGGCGACGCGCTGAATTTGCCCACCTGAAAGTTGATTGCTTTTGTGATTTATCCGATCTGCCAAACCGACGCGTTCGATAATTTCCTTAGCTTTGCCGGTAGCATCCTTTTGTTTGCCGTAAATTGATGGTAGTATCACATTGTCCAAAACTGAAGTCCGTGGTAGTAAATTAAACTGCTGGAAAACAAAACCGATCTCCCGGTTGCGAATTTCCGCTTGGCGATTTTTATTTAATTTACTGACATTTTCTCCGGCCAGAAAATATTTGCCGGAAGTCGGAACATCCAGAAGCCCCAAAATATGCATCAGCGTTGATTTGCCCGAGCCAGAAGGTCCCATAATTGCAACAAACTCATTTTTTTTAATTATCAGATCAATATCGCAAACAGCAACCGTGTCCTCGTCGCCGGTTTTGTAAACTTTGCGGATTTTTTCCAACCGGATTACATCATCTTCTTGATTCAAATTATTCCTTTCATCCAATTGATTATTCTTTGACAAATTAATTATAGCAGTTTTAGACTTGGTGTTGTAGAGTGAACAAAAACCCGAAGAAACTTCGGGTTTTTGCCTGGATTATATAATAGTATCAATTATCGCCTTTGTCTCCGCAGCCGCAGGACTTGCCGTCTTCGCCTTTGTGTATCATTTGGTGCAAAGTATCGGCATCTTTTTCTGACACCATTTTGACGATCTTGTCCAATTTTTCTTTTGCTTCGGTTTCATCAAAACCACTTTCCTTCAACGACCACTTGATCTTCATCATACCGAGCGTCAACTTCATCACACCCCAAAGCATTTTGTCATCAATCTGATCCTTCTTGATGCCGACTTTTCCCAACTCATCTGCGACCATCTCCAGCATTTTTTCATTTTTCATCATCATTTTGTTCCTTTCATTTAATTATTTCTCTAATTAGAGATTATTCCTGGCAGCTGAGAAAAAGCTTAGATTACTTTGATGTCGATGGTTCGTCGTGACCCATATCGGCTTTTTTAGGCAGAAAAAATGTCAAGAGAAAACCGAGTCCGGTGAAGAGCGCGGCGTAAATCAGCGCTAATCGATTGGCGTCGGTTGTCGCCTTGTGACTAACAGTGATAATTTCGTTGGCAACATTTGCTGGCAGTTTGGTCGAAATTTGGGCGCCGCCGCCGAATTCGACGTTGGAGGTTTGGCTCGTGACCGCTGAAGTTATTTGCGGTTTTAATTGATTGGGAATTGCTTGACTTGAGGAGATTCCGGAATTTAGATTTGTCGCCAGTGCGGTTAAGAGCGCAGCGCCGACGACTGCCGAACCGAGCGATGAGCCGATCTGCCGGAAGGTATTGTTAACTCCTGAGGCTTCGCCAGCCTCTTCAACCGAAACGGCGGAAAGTGTCAGGTTTGAAAGTGTTGACATTGAAAGTCCGATGCCGGCGCCGTAAATTATCATGCCGAAAATGAAGTTGTGAGTGCTGGCATCAATCTGCAAATTGCTTCGGATAATAATCATCCCGACTGTTGAGAACAAAAGTCCGGCTTGAATCAAGCGCTTCGGCCCGACTTTTCGGCTGAGAACGGCGGCCGAAAGCGGCGCAACAATTAAAGATGTCAACGATGTCGGCAGAAACGCCAAACCGGTGTGGAAGGCATCTAGCCCGCGGACGGATTCAAAAAAGATTGGCAGAGCGAAGATCATACCGGTTTGACCGAGGGCCAAAAGTGCGGTAACCGCGACGCCGGAGGTAAATTGGTTGTTTCTGAATAACTTCATTGAAACCAGTGGTGTCATCCCGCGCTTGTCCATCCGCAACTCCCAGGCGACGAAAAGAATTATAATAATCAAACCGATAATTAGTGCCGGCGTAACGATAGAGATACCGCCGAGATCAAGTTTATGGCCGAAAAAACTGAAGATGTCTTTGGCTTTGTACCAGCCATAACTTGAGGATTCAATAATGCCAAAAACCAGCGCCAACAGTCCGATCGACGAAAGAATGACGCCGAAAATATCCAAAGTCGATTTCTCCTTTTCATCGCGTCGCTCCTTTATTATCACCGAGCCGATTATCAAAATTGCGGCGACGAAAATGTTAATTCGAAACCCCCAACGCCAATTAAAATGTGTGGTTAAAAATCCGCCGAGGATCGGTCCGATCGCCGCCGCCGCCGCCGCGGTTCCGCCCCAAACGCCCATAGCAATTGCTCGGTCGCGTCCACGATAAGTCGAAATCAGAAGCGACATTGTTGATGGCATCATCAAAGCCGCGCCGATGCCTTCAATTATCGATTCGCCGGCGATCATTGTGCCAACATTTTTGCTAATTGAAGCGATAAAAGATCCGAGAGCGAAAATTGCCGCGCCAACGATAAACATCCGTTTGCGGCCCCAGAGATCACCCAACCGTCCACCGGTAATTGTCAGCGCCGCCAATGTTAGGGCGTAAGCGGTAATTACCCATTGGATGCTTTGAATATCGGTCTGGAGATCGCGGATGACATAAGCCAGCGCGACATTTAAGAGTGTGGTATCAATAATTATTATCATTAAACCGAGGGCTAAAACGAAAACCGGCGCCCACTTTCGAAAAAAACTCCAAAATTTTTTCAACATTGCTCCTTTTTGTTTTTAGTTAGGCTAAATTATTTTACCATGGATGGGAAAATAATTATAGACTTGTGTTGCAACTTTGGAAAATCTGTTAAAATAGAGAAAATGGCGAAAAACACGGTGATTGAAGTCAAAAATTTGAAGAAACATTTTTCCGCCGTCAAAGCGGTCGATGGGATCTCTTTTTCAATTGAAAAGGGCGAAATTTTCGGTTTTTTAGGTCCGAACGGCGCCGGAAAGACGACAACAATCCGAATGCTGATGGATTTTATTCGGCCGACAAGCGGTGAAATTACAATTGCCGGCCTCGACTCTCAAGCCAACAGTGTCGAACTCAAGGAAAAGATCGGCTATCTTTCGGACACCGCTAGGTTTTACAACCACTGGAATGTAAAAAATCATTTGGATTTTCAGCAAAGTTTACGCGGCAAATCAAAAAATCTGGCCGAATTAATCAAACTTTTCGGTTTAACCAGCAAACAGAAGTTTGCCAATTTATCCTCTGGCAACAAACGAAAACTATCAATCATTCTGGCGCTGATGAACAGTCCGGAAATTCTAATCCTCGACGAGCCGACGTCGTCGCTCGACCCGATTTTGCAAAACGCCTTTCTTTCGTATATCGACAATTTTGCCAAAGGTGGAGGCACGGTCTTTATGTCGTCTCACAATTTGGCCGAGGTTGAAAAGATTTGTAACCGAGTTGGAATTATTAAGGGCGGTAAAATGGTTGCCGTTGAACGAATCTCCGAGATGAAATTGATGAAAATTTACGACGTTAGTTTTCACTCCGCCGGCGCCGACCCGAAAATTTTCGCCGGCAACAATGTCGAAATTGTCAATCACATCGATGGTCTTATTATGCTGAAAGTCAAAGGTGATATCAATCCAATTGTTGAAAAGTTGGCGAAAATCAAAGTCCACGACTTGGAAATTACTCATGCCAGTTTGGAGGATATCTTTTTGGAATACTATAACTAATGATGATACCAAATCAAATCATTTGAAAATTTGCTCGTCATTAGATATTCTTAATTTAAAAATTATGTTAAGAATCACCTGGGAAACAATGAAAGAGCGTAAATGGCCGGTCCTGATTTACTCCGGCGCCTCGATTTTGCTTTTGTGGATGTACGTCGCACTTTATCCGAGTATGCAAGCGCAAAGTCAGCAACTGGCCGAGGTCTTAAAAAGTATGCCAGCCGGTTTGATGAAAGCGCTTGGCGCCAACACCTCGGAAGTGAATTTTACTCTGGAGGCGCTTTTGCAGACTAAACAATTTGGCATTGTCTTCCAGCTTTTGGCCGGAATCTTAGCAATTTCGATTGCCGGTAACGATCTCGCCGACGAAGTTGAAAAAGGGACGATTGAATTTTTGCTCTCCCAACCGGTTTCGCGATTCAAACTTTATTTTGCCAGGTTTACTTCCGGCACGATCTGGCTAACAATTTTTGCCGCCGCCTCGACTTTGGTCGTTATTCCGTTGGCAAAAATCTACAACGTCGCTTATGTTGCTGAAAGCTACTACAAATTATTCTTTATCGCTTGGTTGTTTACGATGGCGGTTTATGCTGTGTCATATTTTTTCTCGGCTGCTTTTTCATCCAAGAGTAGGGTTTTCGGTATCGGCGCCGGGCTATTAATCGTGATGTACTCTGCCTTTTTGGTTTCGGCCCTTAAAGACTCGCTTGACAAATGGAAATATATTTCCTTTTTCCACTACTTTTCGCCCGATTTGTTAACCACCGGAACGATTGACAAACTAGGCGTCTGGATCTTTGTCGCTACAATTATTATTTGCACCACAATTGGTGCCGTGGTTTTCAACAACCGCGACATCGCAATCTAAATTATGCGCTATTCACATCCGTTACAAAAAAGTCGCGAACATCACATTTTAAAAAACCGCTACGCCAGTAGTGTTGTGAGTTGGGCTTGGGTGATAATCGCTTTTTTGCTGGTTGGATTCTTTTTCAGTTTTTCCAGTTTGGATATCAAACAGGTTATCAGCGGATTTGCCGTCAGTCTGATCCGAACGACGATCGCTTATCTACTCGCCGCTGTTCTTGCCGTCGCGATAGCGCTTTCAATTACGGCGAACAAAACTTTAGAGAATCTTTTTTTGCCGATCTTTGATGTCTTGCAAAGTTTTCCAAGTTTTGCCCTTTTCCCGGTTTTGGTCATCGCTCTGAAAAATTCGCCGGAGACGGTTATCATTTCGGTTTTGGCAATCGAAATAATTTGGCCGATACTTTTTTCAATGATCGGCAGTATGAAAAATCGTCGGCGAGACTTGGAGGAAGCGGCGACAATTTTCGGCGCCCGGAGTTGGAAACGGCTGATCTATTTCACTTTGCCGCAGCTTTCGCCATCAATTATTACCGGTTCAATCGTCGGTTGGGGTAGTGGTTGGGAGTTTATAATCGGCGCCGAGCTTTTGGTAAAAACCAAGTTTGGAATCGGCGCTTATCTGGGAACACTTGGCAACAATCAACAAAATGTCGCATTGGCTTTCGGCATAATCATCCTGTTGATGCTTTTATATGTGATAAATAAACTGATTTGGTTGCCACTTTTGATCCGTTCAACATTATATAGCGCGGAGGCTTGATGGAATCTGACATTATGATAAAGGCAAAGGGAATTTCAGAAGATTTTCAAATTAACTGGAAACATCAATATGTTCTCGCCGACATTAATTTTGAAATTAAAAAGGGGGAATTTGTCTGCATTGTCGGACCGTCCGGTTGCGGCAAATCGACATTACTGCGCATCATCACTGGCTTGGAAAGGCCAACATCCGGCAATATCAATTTAGCAAGCAAAAAGTTGGCAATGGTTTTTCAAAATTTTGCCCTTTTCCCGTGGTTGACAGTTGAGGAAAATATCGCTTTTGGACTTCTAATGTCGGGTGTCGAGCGATCAAAAGCGGAAAAAATTGTCAAGGAGCAAATTTCCGCCATTGGGCTTTCCGGAGTCGAGAAAAAACATCCGAAGGAGCTTTCCGGCGGGATGAGACAACGAGTCGGAATTGCCAGAGCGCTAGCAGTCGATCCAGAAATTCTGCTTTTGGATGAGCCTTTTTCCGCTCTTGATGTTTTTACCGCCAAAAAATTGCGAGCCGACCTGCTATCAGTTTGGAAAAGCCGGGGATTGACGGTTTTAATGGTATCCCACCTAGTTGAAGAAGCCGTTGAGCTCTCGGATCGCATCATTATCATGTCGACAAATCCAGGAAAAATCAAAGAGATCAAACCGATCAATTTAGAGCGGCCGAGAAATCCTCGGTCGGAGAGTTTTTACACTCTGGTTGACAATATCGAAGGCAAAATTCACTAGCGGATTAAATGATTGTTGTAAAAATTTGTTTTTTGATAAATATCTATGTTTTTTCTAGTGTAAGGACTATTTTTCGGACGAACGCAGATCTGTAACTATCGCAGAACAAAAATATTAACTGGCAATACGGATTACCAAATAGATCAATCCGATGCCGGCGATTGTCATAATTGATGTCCAAAGCGTCGGGTGCCGGTGGTGACTCTCAGGAATTAACTCGGCGGCGCCGATATAGAGGAATAGTCCGGTGAAAATCGCCAAAATTATTCCGAGAGATTTCTCGCTGACGGAAAAAAATAGCGTTGAAACAACACCGAATGCCGGCGCCAAAGCATCGGCAAATAACCACTTTAAGGCGGTTTTGCGACTGCCGTCATCTTTTAATATCATATTAGCTGTGTTGATACCATCAGAAAAATCATGAGCCAATACCGCCGCGGCGACAATCCAACCGACAGCCGGCGAAACTTTGAACGCCAAACCGATTCCAAGACCGTCAAGAAAGCTATGGATTATCAAAGTTGTGGCGCCGAGTTTGCTTGAATGATCGGGATTTTCGCATTTCTCGTCACCATGTGGGTGGATTGAAAAAAAGCGATCAAAAATCAAATAAGCTATAAAACCAACTGCAATAAAAATAGCGGTTTTTTTGATGTCAGCGGTGAGACTGGACGCTTCGGGCAGAAGATCGAATAAAGCGACGCCCAAAACCGCGCCGGCGGAGAAACCCAAAATCAGGTGAAGTTTATCAGAAAATTTTATTGCAAAAAGTCCCCCGAGAATTGTGCTGACAATCGTTGCCAGAATAATTAAATAAATCATATGTTAATTATTGCACAGTCGGCAGAAGAGTCAACCTTTTTATTGTAATAATACGACCAGGGGGTATAATGTGAAGAACGGGGGGTATGGCTGTTAATAAGTTTTTAGAAACTTATTAACAGAATTTAAAATTAATATTTAAAAAAATGGAGATAAATAAAATCCAAAATCGACTGAAGCGAATTGAGGGCCAGATTCGCGGGGTCGAAAATATGGTTTCGCTACTTCGCTCAAGCGATGAAATTATTATCCAACTTTCAGCAATCCGCTCGGCGGTGAATTCGCTTTTATTAGAAGTTATCGACCAGGAACTGGAATCCGCCGATAAAGATCGACTAATGGAACTTAAAAAAACGATAAAAAGATTATTAAAATAGTAGACAAAAAAATATTTTTGTGATATAAAGATATTGAAAGGGGTGAGAGACTTGACAAGTCAGTTTGTCAGAATCGTTTCAGAACGGATTCATTCTCAGGTCTGTTTTTCGATGACCGGTGGCGCTTGGCACGAAGGGGTGGAAGCAGCCAAGCAAGGGGTTTCACCTGCCGAAAATCCATACGAAAATCCGCCGTCGGAGTTTGATCATGAACTTAGTAACAGCATGTCAACTGCCGCCCAATATTGGGATATCGGTCGGCGACGATTGGAATGGATCGACCGCGATATGTTCGGCGCAATCAAGTTGTTTCGCAATCACATTCCCGCCGACTGGCCCGAAGGTGTTGGGAAAATCTCAGCAAATTTCGACTTTACCAATCTCTCCATAATCGCGACGAACTGCGTTCCGGAAATGACTGACATGTTGTTGAGCGATCAGGCGCTTAAGATTTGGATTGGCCTTTGGGATAAAGCATTCAAGAATTTTGACGAATATCGCTTCTTCAATCTGCCGCTTCGGCTGATGAGAGCCATCGCCGATTATCGCAAACAACCGAATCGAAGAATTCTGCTTCAGTTCGAAAGATTGACCGAAAGGCCGTTTCTTTCTCAACTCCTTGACCCACCAGCTTGTTAAAAGGCTGGTTTTTTTATCCAAATTTTGCTAATTTGAACATATGAAACAAATTGAAAAATGAATCTCATCCAACATAAAACATTGACGCTAAAAAAATGGTTTTCTCTGTCGTTGGCCGAGCAAATGGCAAATATCGGCAGTGAAGTTGAGAGAACGATTATCTGGAAAAGGAAAAACGATCCAGAGTATTCCCGTTTGGCATTTGAGCGGGCGCTGGAATTAGCCGATCTGACCAAACTCGATCCGGAAAATCATCGCCGGCTTGGCGAGCTTTGTCGAATGAGGGAAATTTTGGTTGATTGGTTTTTTTGACAACCAATACAAGTCGTCGGACTCTTCTTGGCAAAAGTATTTTTTGGCTTTTAACTATCTCGCTCGAATAAATTTGTAAAAAGTTTCTAATTGGAAGTCAAACACCAAATTAAATTAAGCTGGTTTTTTTGCTCATAACCCGCTATAATTGAATTAAAGAAAAAAATAATAAATAGGAGAAAACCCATGGTCAAAGGCAGTGATTTGGTTGTTGACAGTGAAAAATGTATCGGATGCGGGGCGTGTATATCGTCGTTCAAAGAATTATTTCACTATGACAAAGTTGGAAAATCGGAAGTTATAAAATCCGGCAAATGTGAAGATTGTGAAATCGACGTAGTGATTGGTATTTGTCCACAGGGAGCAATCAGCCATAAAAAATAATTATGTCAGACCTATAAATTATCTTCCGATAGCTGACTCTATGAGCAAATTGAACTAAAGTACAAATAATTTGTAGTTTCGTTAAAAAATGCTACTTTTGTAGGAGAGTAATGAAGGAGGGGACGAACAGCTTGATGATTCTATATTTCAGCTGGTGGTATGGTTATTTGCCGCGCCGGTTGTTTTTGGCGTTTAAGGCTTCGGTTATCACTCTGCTTGATTTATTTTCAGTTAAAATATTATTCAAAACCCTGTTTTCTCCCTGGAAACGCGACTTGATTTCGACCGAAGGACTATCAATTCAAGAAAAAATCCAAATTTGGACTTTGAATCTGGCCTCCCGTTTCATCGGTTTTTTGGTCAAAACTTTTGTATTAATTACTTTTGTCGTTGTTTTTGCTGTTGCAATAATCGTTTTTGCCGCCTTATTTTGCCTCTGGATCGCTTTCCCGTTGGCAATTATCGCTTTGATTATTCTCGGACTGGCTAATCTTTCAGGGAGTGTCTAATATGAATCCAAAGCTGAAAATAAATTTTGTTGGCAGTCGAATCAAAAAATTGGTTAATATCAACCGATTATTTTCCGGTTTCTTCGGCAGAATTATATCACTTATCTTCTGGTTTTTAGGTTTGATAACGTTAGCTCTCTGGGTTTCTTGGCTGTTTGGCTCCGGTAATTACAGCCAGTATTTTGGTCTTGATCAAATCCTTTTGGCGATTTTTCTCCTGTTTCTATCAATCAGAAGTTTTCTCCGCTTTTTTGTTCAACAACCGGAGATTTTAACGCCGAAAAAACTTAAAGAATTGGCTACTTCCGGCACGGAGGTTAACTTCGTTGAGGCTTTTTCCGTTCTACTTGCCAGAGCGCTTCTGGCGCTCGGCAGTGATTTGGAGGAAATCAACATTAGCGATGTACTGTTGGCGCTAGTTAAAGCAGCTGATGCCGATTTTATTTTTTATCGCATCGGACAAACCAAAGATGAACTTATTTCGCTTTTGGAAAAACAGCCTTCGCCTTCGGCAGTTCGTTTTTTGACTTTGGCAGAGCAAACGCTGGAGATTTCTATTCTCGAAAATCACGATCAGATCGAAGTCGGTGATATGTTGGTTGCGTTGGCTGACGCCGATTTGGTTTTTGCCTCCTACCTGTCCAAATTAAATATTTCCAGTAAGGATCTCGCCAATATCGTCTATTGGAAAACTGAAATCAGCAAAAACTTTGTCGAGGGACACATCAGTTTTGATCCGGATCACTTACATTTGACTGGTGGAATCGGCAAAGATTGGGCATATGGTTATACGCCGGATTTGGACAAATATTCATTTGATATTACATCTGGGCTCGAAAAACAGGGTTTGGGCTTGGAATTGATTGGTCATGACAAAGAAATCGGTTTTTTGGAGCAAGCGTTAAATCGTAGTGTTGGCGCCAATGCGATTTTAGTCGGCGAACCGGGAGTTGGCAAAAAAACCGCGCTTTTGGGTTTTGCGAAGAAAATCGATGAAGGGCTGTCGCTGCCAAATTTGGCTCACAAACATGTCATTGAATTAAATGTTGATCTCTTAATCTCCGGACTTTCCGGCCCGGGTGAATTTACCGAGCGAATCACTCGAGTTTTTTCTCAAGCCGCCAATGCCGGTAATATTATCATCTTCATCGATGGAATCGAGAAAATTCTGACATCGGGCGAAACTGGTCAGGTTGATGCGACTTCGGTTTTAGTGCCGTACTTGTCATACCCGGATATCAGTTTTGTCGGCACAACCGACATTTCAAGCTACAGTAATTTGATTGCTGGCAACACCGCTTTAGCTCAACGATTTGAAAAAATTGAGATTTCCGAGCCGACCGACGAAGAGATGGTTAGAATTTTGGAAGACACAGCGCCGCAAATCGAAGGACACTTCGGCATTTTGGTTACTTACCAGGCGATTTCCGAAGTTATTCGATTGGCGAAAAAATATATTTTGGATCAGCCAAATCCGGAGAAATCAATTTCAATTTTAGAAAATGCCGCTAATACCTTAGCAAACAGTAAAAGTAAAATATTAAATATTGATGTTGTCGATCAATATGTTTCCGAGCGGACAAATATTCCGGTCAAAGATGCAACCGGTCGGGAGAAGGAAGTCTTGATAAATCTGGAACAGCAACTTAGAAAACGAATTATTGGTCAATCAAAAGCGGTTGATGCCGTTTCTGGCGCGCTTCGCCGTTCGCGAGCCGGCGTTTCCGAGAGTTCAAAGCCGATCGGCAGTTTTCTCTTTTTGGGGCCGACCGGTGTTGGCAAAACTGAAACCGCTAAAGCCTTGGCCTCAGTTTATTTTGGCTCGGACGAGGCGATGCTTCGTTTCGATATGAGCGAATATCAGAATAAGGAGGATGTCTATCGCCTGATCGGTTCGCCAACCGGCAGCGGCCAGAAAATCGAAGGCGAATTAATCGCTAAAATTCGCAATAACCCGTTTTCTCTCATCCTCTTCGACGAAATCGAAAAAGCCAGTCAGGATATACTAAATCTTTTTCTTCAAATTTTAGATGAGGGATTCATCACCAGTTCAAGTGGCAAAAAAGCTTATTTCAAAAATTCAATTATTATAGCAACTTCAAATGCCGGCGCCAATTTAATCCGAAAGCTGACGGCTGAAAATACCGAATATAGTCTGGCGAAAAAACAGGTTGTCGATTTTGTCCAGAATCAGGGAATTTTCCGTCCGGAATTTATTAACCGTTTTACCGAAGTCGTTTACTATTCGCCATTATCAAAAACTGAAATTACCGAAGTCGCGAAAATGATGATTCGAAAATTGGCCAAAGAGATCGCTGAAACCAAAGGAGTAATTCTTAAGGTTGAACTTTCGGCACTGGCAAAACTTTCTGAGTTGGGCTACGATCCGGAAATGGGAGCCAGACCGATGGCGCGAGTTATTGAGGAGCAAATCGAAAACTCTTTGGCGGAGAAAATATTGAAAGGGGAAGCGGTTAAGGGCTCGGAGGTGATATTTAAATTGGCGGACATAAAATAAGTTCAAAACTAGAAGTCAATAGTATTATTAATAATTCAAAACTAATCTGTCGATCCAGTGATAATTCGAGATGCAAAAACAAGATATAAAAAAATAAGAATAATTTTTCTCGGTCTAGCTGTGATTACCGGGATTTTTTTCTGATTAATTACGAAGAAAATCGAAAATTTCTGGATTACAGTAAATTTTTTTGCTATATTCTACTCAAGCGAAAACAACCGATTGAAGAAAGGGGCGAGCCTGTTGGCGGATATTCGGCAGGGAGAATATCGTCGTCGCATAATTGTGGTTGGTGAGGAACCGGACACAACCGTACCGGATCCGTTAGGCGAATCGATTGATGAGGGGGAACCAGATGATTCACCGGAGATCGTTGAATTGTTAAGTGAAGTAGCGACTTGGATTGGAAACCTTGACGAGTGGCAACGCAGGAGTTTTCACAAGGCAAAAGACAGGTGGGCGAGCAGATAACCAAGTGCCTGTCCAACAAACCCAACCCACTCGGAGTATCGAAGTGGGTTTTTTAATCAGTCACCATTTTTCTATCATTTACGATAACTACTATTTGTGAATAAAAACTTGTGTGCCGTCTGGAGTCCAGTTATAAACAGTTTGCGCCGGGCCGACACCCAATCGGACACAACCGTGAGAAACCGGAGTGCCGAGGTGAGCCTCGCCCTCTTTGTAACCATTTGGCCACTCTGGTAGCTCGTGAATTCCGTAGCCTCCACCCATCGATAAAAACCAGGGCATCCAAAGTCCGGCCTCGCTCGACCATGATCTCGGGTCATGATACTGAACCGTTCGGGTGCCAACCGGTGTTGGAGTCGAGGGTTTCCCACTGGAAACGATGTACTGGGCAATCTGTGTTGTACCATCAAATAAGGTTAAGAGTTGATTTGTCAAATCGATATCGATATATTTTCCGGAAAATCTACCAGCGACGATCCCTTCATTAGGAAAAACTTTGATAATTTGCGAATCTTTCGTTGTTTGAACCAATGCGATTGTTGCGGTTACAGTTGTGGCGCTGATTGCCGCTTTGGTTTTGTTCAAAGCATCGGATTGGTCAATATAAACACCCTGTCGACCTTGTTGTAAAATTGTCGTATTGTCACTGGCTGAAATTTTAGTATCTATAACTGAAATGTCGTTTGTTGCCGCGATTTTGGCCAGATAATTATTTATCACTCCATCATTTAGCCATGCAGAGTATTTTCCATTTTGAAGGCCAAAAGAGATCCAGCCGGCAATCGTTGTTTTGTCAATCGAATATGTTTGCCCGTTTACTGTCAGATTTAATTGATGAGTGAGATAATTTTCGGCTGTCGTTTTGGCGCTGGACAAACTTTCAGTTAGAAGAGTCGGAGTAATCGGAGTTGTTGGAACCTCAATCGCCACGGTGCTATCCTTGCTAAGAATTCCGCTGGCAATTTTATCTTTCAGATTGGATGCGTCAACAGTTACACCATTTGTGCTGGTGTTGGTGACAACGCTGCCAGCGGAGATTGCCAAGCTGGCATTGACCGGAGGAAGATTAAGATTATTTTCCGTCGTTGTGACATAAGTTTTGTAGTTGCTGTCATCAAATGCCAATTTCGCTGAAAACTGATTTTTTTTGAAGGCGGTTTTTGACAAGGCGTAAAGAGTTTTGAAAAAGTTATCGCTTCGACCAACCGCAAAAGCATCCGAAACCGACTGATTTGAATCAATGTAGACTCCGGTTTGCGAGAAAGGCGCCTCGAATGTTTTGCCGACGGCAGTTTTTAGGACAATCTTATTGCCCAGTAGTTGATCGGTTTCGGCCTGAATAATGGTTTTGGCTTGAGCGCGAGTTTTGCCTTCGAGATTGATTCCATCAAAATAGACGTTGTGGACAATCTCGTTGGCGTATGCTCGTTGGTACAAAAACAGTGATAACGCCAGACAAAAAACAACTGAAAGAATCGTTGTTGATACTATCAGAAGTCTTTTTTTATTTTTGTAATTTTGTCCCATCAGAGATATTTTATCAGAAATAAAACAACCAATCCATAAAAATCCGATTTCAAAACTCAAATGTCAAATTACAAATAAAAACCAAACAACTAAATATTAAAAATTTGGCATTTGTAATTTTAGATTTTGAAGCTATCAGGTATGTTTATTGGTGGGTCTGGATGGATTCGAACCATCGACCAACACCTTATAAGAGTGCCGCTCTACCACTGAGCTACAGACCCACAACAGGCTAATCATACTAAAAATTGGCCGGTTTTTCAAGGTCAAAGAATCATTAGTTGCAATTGGACACTTGCAGTATTTCGCTATTTGTATGAAAATAAGATTATGAATGAAACTGAAGTTAAAATATTGCCGGCAGTGACGATTTTGGCGATTATTGTTTTTGGAATTTTTTCTTTTGTTTTGGCAAACGCCTCGGAAATCACGCCGGATAATATTGTTAAACTGGTTAATGAAGAGCGAACTGCCAACGGATTAAATCCACTAAAAATGAATCCAAAGTTGCAAAGCGCGGCAATTTTCAAATCCAACGATATGATCTATCGGAATTATTTTGATCACTACGCTTTCGGTCAAACGCCATGGATGTTTATTATTCGCGCTGGTTATGATTATTCTGTTGCCGGTGAAAATTTGGCCAAAGGTTACAGCACTTCGGAGGGAGTTGTTAATGCTTGGATTAATTCGCCCAGCCATCGAGCAAATATTCTAAACCCTGATTTTCAAGATATCGGTGTTGGAGTTGTTAGAGGAGCATTTACCGCTGACGGTCAAACTGTCGAGACGACAATGACAACGGAGCTATTTGCGACGCCGAAATCGAAAATAGCCGTATTTTTTGAGAGAATTTCAAACACCATATTTAGTATTTTTTAAACTAGAATAATACAATTTATTGAAAAATGTCGCATCTATTGCGACATTTTTAATGTAAGAAAATAAATAATCCCATTCTTGTTGACAAGAAAAACTCTTGTTGGTATTTTGCTTCCGTGGATGCGCTGGTACCTATGGCGAGCGAAAAGTATGACGAAGTATGATAACATCATACCATTGTCATACGCTATCACAAACCGTGCGCTATGGGGAGCATTAGGTGAGAAGCCACATTAATAAGAAAATGCCAAAGTTCAAAATCCAAATGTCAAAGTTCCAGTGACAAGAATCTGAAAGTCTGATCGTTTCAAGATTTGCCAAAGCGAGGGATCGGAGGGTGTTGCCATCTTAAAAAGACATGATTGCGGCTACCGAATCAGTCTTTTGGCAAATTAAAAATCTACTTTTAATTTGAGTTTCTGCACAAGAAATTATTTTTGTCTATATAAAAAATTGAATAAAAAAATGAATAAGGAGTAGTTTATGAAAAAATTTCTCTACAAATTTCTGATCGTAACACTGGCGTTTGGAATGTTGACACCGACCTGGCTGACGAAGGTTTGGACGCCGATAAAAGCTGAAGCGGCGGCAGTGGTAACTACCAACGTTGCTTCAAATATAACTGCGTTTGATACAACATTGAATGGTACCAACGGAGATACCGCCGCCAGCGGACATTCGTTCTGGATTTCGAAAGCTACATTTGATGTTTCAAGTCCAACAATTCCATATGGTGTATATTCAACACCTGACCTTGGCCCTGTAGCCGCTGGCAATTCTTTTAACGCGCAACTTTCGTCTGTCACCACTGCAGGAATTCCGGTCGATCTTTCATCTGTTGAATCAGATACGACATATTATTTTACGGCATGGACAAAAACTGGTAGTACCTGGAATCATGGCGACACTCTAAATTTCAAAACCGATAAACTTGGAACTTTGTCACCAGAAGATTTCGGTGTCGTAAATTATAACACTGGATTAGGAGTATTAAAGGGTTACACTGCAGGATTTGGCTTAACTAACGCTACATTTACCGGTGCTACTTCCATAATTGAAAAATTGTATTCAGGCGACACATTATTGCAGACTAACACGGCAATTATCTCGAAAGTGAACGTGGATGTGACAGGAACCCAAATTTCTTCACCTTTTGATGTATCTGGCACTTTTGATTACACCACTGACGGATATTGGACCAATGTTAGGGAGGCCGAATTCGGTCAAACTGTTCCGGCAAATAAAGTAGAAGCGACAGTTATTTTAGCTAATGGGAAAACGGTAACAGCAATAAACACAAATTTGGTTGGCGACCCAACAACAATTATGCCTCCAGTTGATATTGAAAAGCCAGTGATCACATCGATTTCCGGTAATACTGCGAATATTGGCGGATCAACCACAATCAGTGTTGCGGCGACCGATAATATTGCTCCAGTCTCCGCCACAATCTGTTTCAACGGTGGTGCTTGGGAGAATATGACCGGCAATGCTTCACCATTTACATATGTCAAAAATATTCCGCTTTCAACAACACCGATTACTTATTATGTAAAAATTTTTGATGTCGCTGGCAATTGGGCGAAATCGGATAAGCAGACAATCGTTATTACCGATACTCGGCCGATTATTTCAAGCCAAGGTTCGACGAATGTAACTTCAACAACTGCAACGATTACTTGGACAACCGATCATGCCTCGACTTCGCGGATAGTTTATGACACGACTTCACATTCAGTAATCGGTTCAGCGCCAAATTATGGCTATGCGTTTTCGACAGCCGAAAATGCGACTTTGGTTACCAGCCACTCAGTTACAATTTCCGGCTTAACGCCAAGCGTAACATATTACTTCCGCGTTATTTCGCATGGATCACCGGAAGCGGTTGGGGTAGTAGAATCCAATTTTGCAACTTTGGCAGCGAAAACTGTGACATCAGTTGCTTCGACAACATCCTCAGTGGTTTCGTTCTCAACCGGTTCATCGTCGACAACACCAGCGCCAACGGTTACAACGCCGACAACACCGTCTCCGGTTGAACAAGGTCAGATTAAAGGTGCTGAAAATACCAACAATCAGGAAACGGAGAAAATTAACTGGACCCCATGGATTATTTTATTCATCTTGATTATCCTTGCAGGTGCGGCGACCGGCGGATACTTTTACTGGTTCGGTCATGATGATGAAGAGGAGGAGATTGTTAGTAAAGAGGTGATCGTTAAAAGCAAAAAATCGTCAAAAAGTAGTGGCAAACCAAAAGTTGCTCCAAAGAAAAGCAAACGTTGGTAGGAATGTCATGGGAGTGAGTATGAGGATCTTTTTCACAGAATAATGTGCAGAAAAATCCCTCGGTGAAAATCGAGGGATTTTTATTTTAGTGATATAATCAAATTAATGGCTGAAGATAATTTTATTAAACGAACAAGTAAAAATTTGCCGGAGGGTTTTTGGCGGTTTCTTATTATTGGCGTCATCATCTACGCATTTATCATTGTCGGAAAAGTAATTTACGATAATTACGGTCAAAATAAAAGTATTGATGGTCAGCGAGCGGAAATTACGAATTTAAAGGATGAAATTGCCAGTTTGGAATTAAACATTGCTTACTATCAAACCGATACGTACAAAGAAAAAATTGCTCGGGCAAAACTTCGCTACGCCCTACCGGGGGAAACCGTTGTTGCTGTGCCGTATGACAGTGTTGCCATTCAAGCGGCGAAAGCTGCCAGCGCGCCGGCAGTTATTGCCAGGCCAAATATTGAATATTGGAAGATCTACTTTTTTGGAGAATAGTTGTAAATGTTATTTTAAACAAAAAAAGCTTTTTCAAGCTTTCTTTTTTTGTTTAAATCTTGTAGCTCTTATCATTTTGTTGTGTGGGGTGGTAGCAGGGGAGAGATTCGAACTCTCGACCCCAGGCTTATGAGTCCTGTGCTCTAACCAACTGAGCTACCCTGCCGTGCGATACATACTATGTTTTAGTATCAATTTGTATAATCTGCTATCTTAAAACTGATTTGGTTGCGGGAGTTGGATTTGAACCAACGACCTCGAGGTTATGGGCCTCGCGAGCTACCGGACTGCTCCATCCCGCATGAACAGTGTAGCAAGAAATCAACCTTGGGTCAACAAAATCTCAGATTTGCATCGATCGATTCAAATCTGAGATTGGAAATTGGTCTTAAGAATCAAGGTTATTTTTTTTCTGTAACAATCAGCACCGGAAGTAATGGGGGAACGTGGGGTGGGAGAAATATTTAGAGAAAACATGAAAAATATTAAATCGGAGGTAGTAGTAGAAAGCGCGCAAAATAAAACATCCCCTTTACTTAGAAAAAAAGGCGATAGCTCGCTTAAAAATAAATAATATTTTTCTCAGTCAGAAAAAATGGATTTTTTTCAACATCCGTTATCCAACATTATGCGACATATTGTCGTTGTCAGGACAAACCGCTGGGATAAAATTTCATTGGCTAATATTGATGTCAAGCAAAATTTTTGGAAAATTAAATCGAAATATATTTTTTCAAATAAAAAACTCGCCACTCGCTCCCCCGCTCGAGAAAAAAAGGAGTTGAAAATTGAGGGTAAAGCTGATAGAATTATTGTATCTAATCAAGAGCCAAGGAGAATAATGAAAAATCGCCCCTCAGTTTGGAGTCGCGTCGCACTTTATGCCATTATACTAATCATAATCGGCGTGATCGTTTCCGGCTATTACAACCAGAACAGCGCAAAAACGAAAAATGTTGCAATTTCGAATATTGTTACTGATGTAACCGACGGAAAAGTTTCATCAATTGATGTCAAAGACAATCAGGTAACTGCCAACTTGAAAGATGGCACGAAGGAAATAGCGACAACGGAAACCGGCGCAACATTAAAAGATTACGGTATAACGCCGGATAAAATCTCAATCAATGTGACAAATACCAGTAACAGTGTCGCCTGGGTGACAATTCTCTCGACTCTGATACCAATTCTTTTAATAGGCGGATTTATTTGGTTTATGTTTCGCTCGGCTCAGGGTAATAACGCCAAGGCGATGAGTTTTGGTAAATCGAGGGCCAAATTGGTTGGTGACACAAAAACCAGTTTCGAGGATGTTGCCGGTTTGGTTGAACCGAAACAGGAACTTTACGAAGTTGTTGAATTTTTGCGTATGCCATCGAAATTCAAAAAGCTGGGAGCGGAAATTCCACATGGCGTACTTTTGGTTGGGCCTCCGGGAACCGGCAAAACCCTTTTGGCTAAAGCCGTTGCCGGTGAAGCTAATGTCCCCTTCTTCTCCATCTCGGCATCGGAATTTGTTGAAATGTTTGTCGGTGTCGGCGCCTCACGGGTTCGTGACCTTTTTGTTAAAGCCAAGCGCAACGCGCCATCAATTATTTTCATTGACGAACTTGATGCCATCGGTCGTCAACGCGGAGCCGGACTTGGCGGTAGCCACGATGAACGCGAGCAAACTTTAAATCAGATTTTAGTTGAAATGGATGGTTTTGATACCGATTCATCTGTCATTGTAATCGCGGCAACTAATCGTCCGGACATTTTGGACGCGGCTCTTCTTCGGCCCGGCCGGTTTGACCGTCAAATCGCCATTGATCTGCCGGACAAAAACGAGAGGAATGAAATCCTGCGCGTTCACACCAAAAGCAAACCATTGGCCGATTCAGTCAATCTGGAAAAAATTGCTAAATCAACCGCCGGCTTTTCCGGCGCCGATTTACGAAATCTGATGAATGAAGCAGCAATTTTGGCAGCCAGAGAAAACAACAAAACTGTCAGTCAGACAAATTTAGATAACGCGATTGAAAAAGTTATGATGGGACCGGAACGTCGAAGTCGAGTGTTATCAACAGAGGAAAAAAAGATTACCGCTGTCCACGAATCCGGCCATGCAATCGTTTCACACCTGCTCCCCAACTCCGACCCGGTACACAAAATTTCAGTTATTTCTCGCGGCATGGCGCTGGGCTACACCTGGAGTTTGCCGCAAGAGGATCGTCGGCTGATGTCAAAATCGAAATTCCTTGACGATTTGGCGGCAATGTTGGCCGGACGAGCGGCAGAGGAAATTTTCTTCGGCGAAATCACCACTGGCGCCCAAAATGATTTGCAACGAGCGACGAAATTGGCCCGAAAAATGGTCACAGAGTTTGGTATGAGCGATGCAATGGGTCCTCAAACTTACGGTGAAAAAGAGGAGATGATATTTTTGGGCCGGGAAATTTCCGAATCAAAAAATTACAGTGACGAGGTGGCGGCAAAAATTGACAAAGAGGTTTCATTAATTATTGACGGAGCATATCGACTGGCGAAAAGAACCATCAGCGCAAATAAAAAAATTCTCGACAAACTTTCTGCTGATTTGCTGAAAAAAGAGGTAATCGTCGAAGATGAATTTTTGACCTATTTTCCGAAAGAAGTCCAACGCAAAGTCAAAGCCGAAGAAAAAATTGTCTAACATTTAAGCTTTAAGTTTTTATATTAATTATATATGTGGAAACGATTTCAGAATTTCGTTCATAAGGAAAACTCGCTTATCGGAGCGGCGGGAGTTTTGATTGTCACCACAACACTGTCAAATGTTTTGGGGCTTTTACGTGACCACTACTTGGCAAGAAATATTGCCACGGCCAATCTTGATATTTACTACGCCGCTTTTCGCATTCCGGATTTGATTTTCAACGTTTTAATTTTCGGCGCAATCTCGGCCGCTTTTATTCCGGTTTTCACCGAACATTTGGCAAAAAATGAAAAAGAACAAGCTTTCAAATTAGCAAATTCTTTGATTTCACTCGGCGCCGCAATTCTAATCATTCTAGCCATAATTCTCTATATTTTTATGCCTTGGCTGTCGCACATTATTGTCCCTAATTTTGACAGTTTTAGAATGGCAAAAACCGTTCAGCTTTCAAGAATATTGCTTCTGACACCAATCTTTTTCTCAGTTTCCTATTTTATCGGTGGAATGCTCAATTCATTCAAGCGCTTTATCGCCTACTCTTTTGCACCAATTGTTTATAATCTTTCAATTATCATAGCCGCTATCTTCTTTGCCGGCAGATTTGGCGTTGTTTCCGTTGCTTGGTTTGTTGCATTGGGCGCATTTCTTCACATACTGGTTCAAATCCCAACGGCAGTTCGGCTTGGCTGGCGTTTTCGATTATTATTTAATTACAAAGATTCTGGCGTGGTTAGAGTCGCCAGATTGATGATTCCGCGAGCGATTGGTATGGGAGCCAACAACATTCTTTTGGTAGTATATACTGCGATCGCTTCAGCTTTGGCTGTCGGTTCAATCGCAGTTTTTAATTTGGCCAATAATATCCAAACAATGCCGACGGTGGTTTTTGCCACCTCATTCTCAACAGCAGTGTTCCCGACTTTGGCTCACCGAGCATCGATCGGTGATCATGAGAGTTTTTCCTCGTATTTAACCCGTTCAATGCGAGTTATCATTTATCTTTTGGTACCGTCAACGGTAATTTTTATCTTACTCCGCGCCCAAATTATCCGTTTGATTTTAGGTAGCGGAAAATTCAGTTGGAGTGATACCAGAATGGCGGCCTTAACCTTGGGTTGGTTCTCATTTTCCTTAGTTGCGCAGGGTTTAATCCCGCTTTTTGCCAAGGCGTTTTATGCAAGGCACGACACGCGCACCCCAACAATAATTTCTGTTATTTCAATTATCATCAGCATTGCCGTCGCCTACCCATTGTCAAAATCGATGGGTGTTGCCGGACTGGCATTGTCATTTTCAATCGGCAGTTATTTTAACGCTTCGGTCTTATATATTTGGCTTTACAAATTAGTGCCGAAAATTTTCAACTTGGAAATCGTTTGGTCGGTGTTAAGAATTATCCTCGCCGGTATTATTATGGCAGTTGTCGTTCGCTACTTTGGGCATTATTTGTACAACTATTTCAACATGCTGAAATTCTTTGGAGTTTTGGGTCAAACACTTGTTACGGCTTTAGTCGGATCATTGGTATATATTATTGTTAGCTACTTTCTTGGTTGCGAAGAACTAATTTGGGCGATAAAGCGGAGAGTTAATGTTAAGCCGGAGCCACAACCACAAGAATAAAAATGTTGACGGCCTGACTCGCAAAACAAGAGTGCGGGACGATTCATTTTTTGCCGATCTCGACCGAGCAAAAAATAAGTTCGGAGGATTTTGGACTATAACTGTTATAATTTTGCTGATAATTTTTATCGGAGTAATCTACTTTGCAGTTGATTTGAAACGAACGAATATTGAAATTGGCAATTCAAGCAACAATATCGATGAAAATATCGATCTGTCATTTGCCGATCGATTATCAACAATCGGCAGTCTTGGAGTCACCAACCTATCGTTTAACAGTCAGGAATTCACCGTTGCCAGTGGCGCCAACGGCTCGGATTTCCCGCTAAAAGACAGCCAATTTAATTTATCAAAAAATCAAATATTTCTGTCGGGGAAGGTTCGCGATTCTTGGATTCCGATTCCGGTTAAACTAAAAATCGACGCCGTTGTGACCGGGAATAAATTTTTATTTATAGTCGCGCCGAACGACCTGGGAAACATTGTTGTTTATGGTCAGAATAAAAATAAAATTGAACAAACATTCGATCAAAATATTAACCTTGTATTAAAGGATAATAATATGATTGCCAAAAGTTTATCAATTTCAGACAACCAAATTGAATTTCAGTTAATTAAGGAGCCGAAATGAAAGCGCTTTGCATTTCTGATGTTCATGCCAAAATTGGTTTTTTGCAGGTGTTTAAAAATTATTTAATTTCAAAAAAACCGGAGTTGATATTATTTACCGGCGACATTGTTAACGGCGGACAAGAAACCGATTATTTGGCAAAATTTGATCAAATTATTAACGACCTCGAAATTCCACTTTTTTGGGTTCCCGGTAACAACGATATAGGGCCGGTACATGAGTTAATGCGAAAGAAAAAATATTCAGTCGAAGGGAAGTTAGTGGAGTTTGGAAATGAAAAAATTGTTGGCATGGATGGCGTTCCTGATCTTTGGGGTCACGGAATTTCCTATCCGCAGATAAAAGAGGAAGATTTGCAAGATAGTATATTTCTCTCGCATATACCACCAAAGAATTTTAAAGATCTGCGTAAATTTGATCACAAGGAAATCGATAAAACGGTCAAACTAAAACACGCGCCAAAAATTCAAATTTCCGGGCACCAGCATTCTTACTGGGGTGTCGGCTATATCGGCAGAACCAAAATTCTGAAATTGCCGGCCGGCCTTAATCTAATGGCGGCAACTCTGGACACAAAAAGTCTGAAAGTTGAATTTATTGATTTGTCGAACTACAATAAATTAAATAAAGTGATACTGAGGTAAAATCAAAAGGAAAATTATGAAATTAGGCGCTCACATTTCAACATCAGCTCCATTTTCTGAGACGATAAACCGCGCCCAAAGTTTGGGTTGCGAATGCATGCAGATTTTTACCAATCCGCCACAACGTTGGAATCCGGTTGCGATTCCGAAAAAAGAGATGGCGAAATTCGTCGATTTGAATAATAAAGCCAACATTAACCCGATAATTATCCATAGCATATACTTGATAAATTTGGCCTCTGACAATCCGTTTTTTTACGAAGCTTCAATTAAATCTTTAATTGATGATATGAAAAAAGCCGCCGAAATTGGAGCGTTGGGAGTTAACTTTCATGTCGGCTCAACCAAAGGCAAAAAATTTTCCGAAGTAATCGATAAAGTTGCGCTTGGAATCAAAACCGTTTTAACCGCCAGCGAAAAACCGTTTTTAATTTTGGAAAATTCCGCTGGTGCCGGCGATATTATTGGTGATAAATTTGCCGAGTTGGCGGAAATTATCGACAAGGTCAAATCCCCGCGGTTGAAAGTAACTCTCGATACGGCCCATGCTTTCGGCTCCGGATATAATCTGGCGACCGCTGATGGCTTGGAGCAAACTTTGGCTGAATTTGAAAAATTTATTGGTCTTAATAAACTAGTCTGTTTGCATTTAAATGATTCGGCAGTGCCGTTATTTTCCAACCGCGACCGACACGCTAATATCGGTTCGGGTTTTATTGGGCGCCAAGCTTTTGAGCGAATTATTAATCATCCCAAACTTAAAAATTTACCCGGTATTATTGAAACTCCGGGAATGAAAACCGCTGAAGAGCAAAACGACTTGGAAATTTTGAAGAGTTTGAGGAAATAAGTCTTACAGTGGTTTTTTGAGCTCAAACGTGATAAGATTGCAGTATGGAACTATCAAAAATTAGAAACTTCTGTATAATCGCCCATGTGGATCACGGTAAGTCGACTTTGGCTGACCGAATGTTGGAAATTACTCACACAGTTGAAATGCGCAATATGCAGGACCAAATTCTTGACCAAATGGATTTGGAACGGGAACGGGGAATTACAATCAAACTGGCACCAGTGCGGATGGAGTGGATACCAACAAATGTCGAAATCAGAATTAGGAATGATGAACAAAACTCAAACCTCGACATCCAATCTCCGGATTCAGAAATAATAAATTCAAAATTTGTCTTGAATCTCATTGACACTCCCGGGCATGTGGATTTTTCCTACGAGGTTTCGCGCTCTTTGGCGGCGGTTGAAGGCGCAATTTTGTTGGTTGATGCCTCACAGGGAATCGAGGCCCAAACACTGTCGACACTTTATTCGGCTCTGGAACACGATCTGGAAATTATTCCGGTACTGAATAAAATTGATTTGCCGGCGGCTCGACCGGAGGAAGTGAAACACGAAATTATCAAACTTCTGGGTTGCTCTGAATCAGATATTATTATGGCTTCAGGCAAAACCGGCGAGGGCGTGGAAAATATATTAAATGAAATTATCAAACGTGTTCCGGCGCCGAAAGGCGACATCAACAAAAACCTCAAGGCTCTAATTTTCGATTCCGTCTATGATCCCTATCGGGGGGTTGTCTCCTATCTGCGTGTTATTGATGGTCAATTAAAAGATTCCGATGAAATATTATTGATGCAGACCAACAGTCAGGGTAGGGCAGAGGAGGTTGGAATTTTTCGGCCAAAATTGATCGCCCGTTCTCCCCTATCGGCAGGGGAAATTGGCTACTGCGTCACCGGTTTTCGCGAAGTATCTCAGGCCGCCGTCGGCGACACCGTGACATTAAAAAAAGCAATTGCCGATTCCCCTCTTCCGGGATACAAAAAAGTTAAGCCCTATGTTTTTGCTTCAATTTATGTCTCCGAGGGTGATAAATACCCAGAGCTAAAGGATGCGATCGAGAAATTAAAACTAAATGACGCTTCCCTTTCCTACGAAGCCGAGCGTTCAGAAGTTTTGGGCTTCGGTTTTCGCTGTGGTTTTTTGGGACTTCTGCATATGGATATTATCCGCGAGCGGCTGGAGCGCGAATTTAATCTGGATATTGTCATTACCAGTCCGACGGTTGAGTATCATATTACGAAAAATAACGGCGAGAAAATGATTGTCGAGCGGGCATCCGATATGCCGGAGGCTAACAGTTATCAAACCATCGCCGAGCCGTGGGCGACGCTGGAAATTATAACGCCGAAAGACTACATTGGCAACATTATGGACATCGCCCAGAAAAAACGGGCGACTTACAAAAATACCGAGTATTTTGACGATGGCCGGGCGCTTCTGAAATATCAAATTCCCCTAGCGGAACTTATCATTGATTTTTATGATCAGTTAAAAACCGTTTCTTCCGGTTATGCTTCGATGAATTACGAGATTCTTGATTGGCGTCAAGCCGATTTGTCCAAAATTGATATTCTAATCGCCGAGGATAGAGTTGATGCGCTCAGTTTTATTGCTTTTACACCAAACTCACAATCAGAAGCGAGAAGAATTGTTAAACGGCTGAAAGAGTTAATTCCTCGGCAGAATTTCGAGGTCAAAATTCAAGCAGCAATCGGTGGTTCTATTATTGCATCCGAGCGAATATCAGCGATGCGAAAAGATGTTACCGCCAAATTGTATGGCGGCGATGTTACGAGAAAAAACAAACTTTTGGACAAGCAAAAAAAAGGCAAAAAGAAGATGAAACAGATTGGCCGTGTAAACATGCCATCTGACATTTTTATCAAAGTTCTAAAAAACGAATGAGTTATTTTGTGGTAGCAATATCGCAAAAATTATCTGAGATTAAAAAAAGGGCCAACTACGGCCCATGGGTTAGAGTTCTGGTTTGTCTGAATCGGTAATAATTTTGACTTTGATTGATGGATCATTTTTGTTCCGGGCACGAATATCCTCACAGCGTTTTGCAGCCGCTGTCCGGTCGGAGAAAACACACTTTTTATCGCAACGGATGACCCAAGCCGATCCGTTCCAATAACGCAAAGGATGACGAGGATCTTCTGGTATTTCCTTACAGATTACCCAGTGCTGTTGATCTTCTGCCACTGACATCACTCCCCTCGAATGATAAAAGCATATACTTTGTATAGGTTAATGTCAATCAATTACCTCTAAAAGTTGATTTTGTTCTTGATTTCTGTTAAGATATTTCTATTGTGCACCGCTAGCTCAATGGTAGAGCAGTGGCCTTTTAAGCCATTGGTTCCGAGTTCGAGCCTCGGGCGGTGTACCAATTAAATTTGTAGCTCTTGGAGCTACTTTTTTAGTAGAGCAGTCTAGCAGTTAGAGATATTTTCATTTTAGGTTTATGAATAAAAAGTAATTCATCTTTTGTTTTAAAAAAAATCCCCTCAGTCGTGAAGACCAGAGGGGACGGTTGTGACTTTGTGGCTAGTGCTGCTCTCCGTCGGCGCTTGTGTCCGCTGCATTCTTGGCCTCGAGGGTCTGCACGCTCTGTCCCACTTGCTCGAGAGCCGCCGCGAGTGATGACCTGCTAAGCATCTGAAGGATGCCGGTGAAGCCACCGATCCCGAGGGCCATACCCAGCTCGCCCGTGGACGGTGGCAGATTCTCCGCCAACGCCGTAAGGACTTGCTTGTCACCGAGGCCCGAGATCGCCTCGACCAATTGCGGTTGAACCGCGTTGGCACGGTCAACATCGGCCTTGGCGTATGCCGCCAGGAGCTCACACTCGATCTCAGTCAGACGCTTCCTGAACCCGGCGGCGGCTTCATTGCGCTCGCCATCGAGTTCAAGTTGTGACTGTGAGTCAGCCTCCAGTATCTCACGCCGGAGATCAGAGAGCAGCTTCTCAGTGTCCAACTTGGCCTTGGCCAGATCGGCGCCCATCTTCTGCTCGGCTTCTCGCTGGATGCGGTCGCGCTCGAACTCCGAACGCCGAAGTCGGTCGTTGCTAACGGCACGTGCCGTCGCAACATCCTCAGTGCGCTTGATTGAAGACAGTTCGAGCTGTGCCTTCTCTCCATCGATTTCCGCCTGTTGCTGGGCAGCGACGAGGTCCGCCTGCCGCCCCTTACCGGTGATCTCGTGCTGGACGATCGCTCGGTTGGCCTGAGCCAGGCTGTCTGCGACGTCGGGGTCGGGAATACTAACATCCAAGATCTCGACCTCGGTCACGTACATGTTGTTCTCGTCGAACAGGTGGCCGGGGCGATGCGCGTCTCCCTCTCCCTTGGTGCCAAGCACGGTGTCCCTCACGAAGTCGGAAGCCGTCGCGTACAGCTCGCTCAGCGTGAGCTGACGTGCGGCTGCACGGAGTCGACTACGCTCGTTCTCACAGAGGAGACTGACGTAATCCGTGTGGTTGAACCACTTGGCCTGCGCCTCGCTCGTATCGCCGACGAAGGTGACTCCGTAGCGAACGTGGAACTGGACCGTGACGAAGTCGGCAGTGACGACATCGACAACGTCGCTAACGCGGTTGCCAGTGACCCGAAGGAAGCAGGTTTCGATCGGCCTGCCTGTGCCCTTGGGAGTTCCGCCGGACAGTTGCAGGATCTCCGGCCACTCTTCGTACTCGAACAAGGCGGTGTAGGGGCCGATGACGACGCGTCGTCCGTCCTTGCTGGTGATGAGCAACGCTTCGTTGTTCGGGACGATGACCGAGAGCGCCCATGGGGTCTCGACCATTGAAGCTGTTGGTGCCAGCTTGTGTTGCTCGCCACGACCGATGAGCAAGTTCCAGGTTGATGCCGGGATCTTGCGGTGTACATGGGCCTGCTTACGTGGGTCGAGGAGCAGTTTCACCTCACCCTTGACCAGCAAAACATTGCCCGTCTCCACGTTGGCAACGTAGACACCGGACTTCTGGTCTACACCGATTGCTGCGACATAGGCCTCGGAGTGCTGGTTGCCGATGTGCGGCTGACGGGATTTGGGGTTGATGACCTCGATGGAACTGGAGGGAACGAAGTATGCGTCGTGTCCACCGATGAACACCTCATCTCCCTTGTGGAAAATGGGCTTGCCGTCAGCCAGCTCGGTGTCGGGTGGCAGTTGCTGCCTCAGCTCCTCCCTTGTGATCTCAGCGACCACGCGAAGGAGGATTCCCCTGTCAGTGCGCAGGTGATAGGCCTGATAGACACCGTCCCGTGAGCCCTCCATCCGGATACGGTCGTACGGGCCAGGGAAGACACGGCCGGGCCCTTGCTTGGTCTGTGGCTTGCCGTCCTCGTCGAGCAGGACACAGAACTCAGTCGGTCCAAGCACGACTGCCTGGCGGATCGCTGAGTCGGGCTTGGTTGGCTTGACCGCTGCCTTCCGTAGAGCAGCAGCCAAAGCACCAATCTGGTTCCTGCTGAACGTTGCAGTCAAACCCTCGATCAGCGCAATCGCCTGGTCACCGGTGCGACGAGACTGGGTGTAGTGATCCTCAACCAGGCCGTAGTAGCTTTCGTCCAGGTCGGCTTTCAACAGCCACTCCCGTAGGTTCTCGATCCTGAGGGTACCGGTGACGATGCATGCCCTGATCGCCTCAAGGTTGTCGGGCGGTAATTCGACCGCTGATCCGACCTCACTCTCGGCGATGACCTTGATGCCGGAAGGTGGTATGTAGGTTGGCGTCATGTTCCCCGGGATGATGATCCGCTGACCGACGGTGAACGTGGTGACCGCGGCGCCGGTTTCCCTGACGGTGTCTGTAGCAGCGGAACTTGCTGGCAACGTCTCTGGTTGCTGTCCTTCGGAAGCGCTACCATCAGCCTCACCGGCAGTTGGCGAATCGCTCGCGGGGATTGTAGCTGTGAGCGGTGACTCTTCCTTGCTGTCGACGGTCTCGTCCACCTGCGCACGACGAATCGCGGCGCAGCGTGCCGTCAGGTCATAGTACGGTGCACTTGTGTCCACGCCGGAAGACTCCACCAATACAACCAAGTACTCACTGGTTGAGAGTCGGTGAACCGGCATAGTGACAACCCGCTGGCCGGGCCAGATTGGGAAGCGCCCACCACTGACCACGCGCCTCTTACCGTGGGCGAGTGTGGGGATCTCGTAGCCCTTGCCGCTCTTCCAGGAGCCGTTTGGATGGTCGTCCGTGAAGGAGATAGAAGGGTTGTGGATTACAGCGTACTCTTCAGGTCCCAGAGTGATGAAGTTCTGGACCGCATCACACGGGGGTTCGACGAAAACGACCTTGGTCGGATCCTTCGGGTCCGGCATGAGCCACATGTCCTCGTTGTCCGAGGCGAAGGGATCAGCGCCGAACGTGACGGTCATTTTCCCCTCTCTACGGATGTTCCAGGCGAACTCGCCATCTACCAACGGCCTTCTTTCGTCTGCCATCTCATTCCCTCTTTTGAACAGTAATTGAGTTAGCAACTTGTATCAGTCGCTTTTGTGCCGTCATAAGACGGCGATGGCATCATATCAGTATGTTTAGTTGTTGTCAACACTTTTGCGAAAATCTAGCAGAGTCTAGATAATTTCGGACAAATCTGGAATATAAATACAGTCGGTTGAATTCTGAAAAATAGTTCTAACATTGTTTACGATGCAGTATCGGCTCCTTCTGTCGTTTCCAGAAAGACCTTTATAGTTGATCATAGTATAGTATAGAGCCCAAAAATGGTTGACATGTTACTAATTATATGCTAGAATGTCAGAACAATCCACTTCCCTGAAGGAGAGTCCAAATGCGAATCCTGGTAATCGATGACAGCAGGACCAACCGAGACGCTGCCGTAGTCCAGCTCGCCGGCCACGATCTTATTATGGCTGCAACTTACGACGAAGGGGCCGACCACTTCAAGGTCAGGTATGATGACGCTAACGTCAAACGCTTGCTCGCCGAGCGCGGCTTCATCAAGAAGGAAGGTTGGGATGCTGGCTACTACGCGGCGGAGAGGGTGGCGATGCGGGAGTCGGTCATCCCCTGCGGCTTCGATGCGGTGTTGGTCGACCTGTTGATGCCGGCGAGTGAAAACGCCCAAGGCTCCAACGGCGCGCCGTATGTCGGGCAGGAAATGCCGGTTGGGATCTTCCTGGCGCTGTTGGCCGCGAAATCGGGTGTCAAGCATGTCGCTCTCTTCACCGACAGCGACCACCACTCTCATCCTGCCTCGGCTTGCTTCGACGCCTTCAACCCCAACGGGGAGGACACCCCAACGCCGTTGCACGTCGAGGGCGCAGACGTCCTACTGTGTAACAACCGCAACTGGATCGGGCACTTCAAGCCCGACGATTTCTGCCAGCAGGTTGAGTGTTGGTGGGAGGGCAACGAACCGTCAGTGGCTGCCAAGGACTGGCTCTCACTTCTCAACTACCTGATCGGCGAGTCGGCCACCGACTAGACCTGAGCGGTATCTTCAACCGAGAGATCATCAATTCAAAGACTTCCGAGTCTGCGAGGTGATCTCTTTTTTTATCTAAATTTGTAGATCCGAGATATAAATACAGTTATTGAGCTCCTAAAAAAAGTTCTAACTTGGAGCTATTTTTTACTATAGAGCAGACGAGACTTGAACTGATTAGTGTTTCCAAACCCTCGAAGCATAACGAATGGTTGACTTTTTTATAACAACGTGATATTATGATTGCATCACGCTGGAGGAAGGGTCATAACATGGATCAGGAACGACTTGAAACACTGGCGGCAGCTATTGCTAAAAGTCCGAGATTTTTGTCTACGACAAACCGAGTTGTGAACGAATATGGGATAGTTGACTTGGCTCGTCAAGCAGTCTATGACGACCAAGATTACTATGGCGTAAGTTTTGAGGAAATCGCTGCGAACCACATGGAAAAGGATACTCTGATTGGAATCCACAGTAATCATCGCAATTACCGTAGGTTGTGGTTAGCGGAATTGTCCGCCTTTGCGCCAGGTATTGTCCTGATCGAACCTCAACTATTTTCAAGCGAAGATGGCTATCCGATGAAGGGTGTTGGTTTTCTCGTTCGGGGCGAGACACCAGATAGCTTTCGCGAAATCAGAATATTCCAGAATTTGTGGCCGGAAATTACCATCGATCCGTGGGATGTAAATATTGATCCCGAACCGGGAAAGATGCTGATCGGCTACAATCCTAACGGACTCTATTGGATGCATTACCGTATTTCAGAAACCGAATGGGCAATTAACAGAGAATTTCTCGATCGATGGTTACCGCAATAATATTTCATCAACAGTAAGAGCTGAAACCGAGAGTTTCAGCTTATTTTTTTCTAAACTTTCAGATCCGGAACATAAATATACTCTGCGGAGTTCTTAAAAATTATCCCACTATTATTTACGATGCAGTACCACTTTTGTCACTTTCAGAGCGACTTTTTTAAATAAAATATAGGAGTGGTCGGAAAATTTTCTAATTCCTTGATTTGCATTTTTTTTGTTGTGTGTAAAATATATATGTAGATAATAAAAATTCTCAGTTAATAAATGGAGGAGACAGATGAAATATTTTGCTAGGGTTTCAGTAGCAATTATATTGGCTGTTGCGTTTGTATTTGTTTTAAATGGGCCGATTGTTGTATTTGCGGCAACTACGCCGGTTATGGGGATGACTAACACATTCAGTATTCTCTCCAGTACCTACACCAACACCGCGGCGGGGACAACTATTGGTGGAGATCTTGGGTATACCACCGGACCGGCAGTGGCGCCGACGGTAAGTGGCACAACACATGTGGCCGATGCGACATACAACCAAGCAGGGATAGATCAAGCTTCCGCTTTGGCTAATCTAAATAGTCAGCCAGCCACATTTAATTTCGCGCCGGGAGCAATTGATTTAGCCACCGACACGACACATGGTTCAGTTGGTATTTATGCGCCAGGAGTCTATGCGATAACTGGTGCCGCCAATGTTGGTGGAGGTGGAACCATTACTTTAAGCGGTGATGGAACATATATCTTCAGAATGACCGGTGCGCTTGACACATCGGCCAGCTCTGTGGTTACTTATGCCAATGGCGCGTCACCCTGTAATGTCTTTTGGACACCGGGTGCGGCCACCACACTTGGTGCCAACTCTACGTTCACAGGAACTGACATTGATGCTTCCGGTATTACTATCGGCAATGAGGTAACTTGGACAGGGAAAGCTTTGGCATTTGGCGGAACAGTTTCGACTGATGCCGATACAATTACCGCGCCAAACTGCGCAGCCACAGAAACAGCCGCAGCAGCCGCAGCAGCCGCAGCAGCCAGAGCAGCCGCAGCAAAATTGCCAAATACCGGAGTTGCTCCTTATCAAAATAGCATCCCGTGGAGCATTGTTATATTTTCTGGTATCTTTGCCATTTCAATTTTGTTTTATATTGTTCGAAGGAAAAAAACTATTTAATCTAAGCATTCTGAAATTTGCATAGACTTCTTAGAAATTTATGCAATCAAAAGTTTTGAGACGAACACGCTGATGATTATTGTTGTTGAGTTTGTCTCGCTTCCGATATTGTCTTTTAGTGCCTAAAAATTTAAGCCGAAGTGGTTCATCATTACTCTCTATAAAAGCTGGCATTCGATCGAAACAGGAACAGCCAAGTATCGGGATCGTGCCGCTACATCTGAAAATTCCAAATATTAAGATTGATGTTGCGATTGAGCCTGTGCGAGCCATGATCACCTGGAGCAGTCATGGTTTGGCGTGTCGTGTGACTTGCATCAGCAAATTTTACCTGACGGTTGAACTTAAATTTGTCTCTTTCAGAGCGATCTTTTTATTATAGCAGTCAAGACGATTGAACTTGGGGGTTATTTAACAATAATCATTTTGTGCTACAATCATAATTAATATTAATAAAAAGATTGGTCAAGTTTTTGGAGGGGATATAGACTACTTAAAGAAAGTGTTTTCAAAATTCAGGTCTGGCCCGAGAGTCCTTCAACAAATTCAGAATTCAGAGAGAGTACAAAAGAGCAAAAAAACTGTACTAAGTTTGGGTTTTGTGCTTCTTGGAATTTTTCTAGTTATCACCATTTTTGGTGTTTATTTTTACATTAAAATGGTCAATGCCGCACCCTTGGTTGCCTCGAATGTGGCTATTATCGGTACGCCAAATGTCGGGCAAACATTAACCGGCACTTATACTTATACCAATAATCCTTGGACCTCTGTTGGGTCTGTCGGATTTTCAAATAATCAAGCAGACTATACTTCGTTAGCCATAGATGCAAGTGGAACTCCATATGTAGCGTATAAAGATGCGGCCAACTCCGGCAAAGCCACGGTTATGAAATTCGATGGTGCAAATTGGGCTCCAGTAGGGATCGAAGGATTTTCAGATAATACAGCTTATTACATTTCGCTCGCTTTAAATCCAAGCGGAACTCCATATGTGGCGTATCAAGACAATGATCGTCTGACTGTCATGAAATTTAATGGCACAGATTGGGTGGCGGTCGGAACGCCGGGGTCATATTCGCAAGCATATTATTTTTCGCTGGCAATTAATGCAAGTGGAACTCCTTACGTGGCATTTAGAGATGAAGCGCACGGTTATAAAGCGACTGTAATTAAATTTGACGGAACAAACTGGAACATCGTGGGAACTCCAGGATTCTCGGATAATCAAATAAGTCGCATCCCTCTTGCTATTGACTCAAGCGGAACTCCATATGTGGCGTATCAAGACACCTCTAATAAAGCCGTCGTGATGAAATTTGATGGTACAAATTGGATTGCGGTTGGAACAAAAGGATTTTCAGACCAAGATGCGACCAACATTTCTCTCGTCATAAATTCCAATGGAACGCCGTATGTTGCTTATATAGACTCGGCGCATTCCACTGGAGCGACCGTGATGAAATTTGATGGCACAAATTGGATTGCGGTTGGGACAAAAGGATTTTCAGACGGAGGAATAGATTATCCTTCTTTGGCTTTTGACGCCAGTGACACGCCATATGTGGCGTTTTCAGATTGGTCAACAGTGGAGGGAGGTGGCGGAGCGGCGACGGTCATGAAATTTGATGGCACAAATTGGCTGCTGGTAGGTAATAAAGGAATTATTGATGGTCGAGCGAATTATGTTTCGCTCGCCATTTATAACGGGGCTCCGTATGTGGCGGAAAGTGGTGAGTCGTATGGTGGAGATGCGATCGTAATGCGGTATGACACTCCCGATCCCGAAGGCGCTTCAACTTATAAATGGTATAGAGATGGAGTTGAGATTCAAGGAGCAACAGTGCAAACTTATACGCTAACACCGGTAGATGCGGGAAAAACAATAAAATTTGAGGTAACGCCAATATCGCAAGGAAGCGTTCAAGGAAATCCGGTGCAAAGTAATGGGTTGCTGATAAATTCATTTCCAACAGCTAAAAATGTGACAATAACTGGAACACCAAATGTCGGTTCAGTATTAACCGGTCATTACACTTATTTTGATGTAGATATAACCGGGGAGGTAGTAGGGTCACCGGGATTTTCAGATGGACAAGCGGATTACATTTCGGACGTGATAGATTCAACCGGAATACCATATGTTGCCTACGAAGATGAGGCACACGACAATAAGGTTACAGTTAAGAGATTCTTCGGAGGAAGTTGGGAGACGATAGGATTGCCGGGATTTTCAGACGGAGAAGCAAATTTTGTTTCACTTGCCATTAATTCAAATGGAACTCCATATGTGGCCTATATGGATAACTCGGATATTGGACAAGCTACTGTAATGAAGTTTGATGGTTTTAGCTGGGTACCCGTGGGAGCGCCAAGATTTTCAGCCGGACAAGCAGTCTATGTCTCTCTTGCTATAGACCCAAGCGGGACACCATATGTTGCGTATATGGATGATGGAAACTCTGACAAGGCTACAGTAATGAAATACAGTGGGGGTTGGACAGCAGTTGGAGGTGCAGGGTTCACAGCAGGAGGAGTGAATTTTACCTCCCTTGCCTTAGATTCCAGCGGAACACCGTATATAGCTTTCAAAGATTACGCAAATTCGCAAAAGGCCACAGTAATGAGATTCACTGATGGAAGTTGGGAGTCGGTAGGCTCGCCGGGATTTTCAGATGGACAATCATATTTTAATTCTCTTATGGTAGACTCAGGTGGAACACCTTATGTTGCTTATGCGGATGATGGTAACTCTGATAAAGCCACAGTGATGAAGTTTAGTAGTGGGAGCTGGGTTGGGGTTGGAGCGCCAGGATTTTCAAAAGGATTAATAAGCTCACCTTCTCTTGTTAAAGATTCAAATGGAACCCTATACATCAGTTATTCGGATAGCGCGAATAATAATGGGGCTACGGTCGTAAGATTTGATGGCACAAACTGGCAATCATACGATCCGGCCGGGCAAACTGCCTATACTTCACTCGCCACTTATGGCGGAACAATATATCTCGCATACCAGGATGGAGATAACTCCAACATGGCTACAGTATTGAAGTCGATTCCTATTGACCCCGAAGGCGCCTCAACCTACAAATGGTATAGAGACGGTGAAGAAATTTCAGGAGTAACAGACATAAACTATAGCCCAACATCAGCAGATATCGGAAAAACAATTAAATTTGAGGTAACACCGGTAGCACAATCAGGATCAACGCCGGGAAATCCATTGCAAAGTGCGGGATTGGTCATCGCAGATATCACGACACCTTCAACTTCCGCTGCTTTGTCAACAACTTCACCGGCCGCGTCCGGCAGTGCGACTCCAAGTAGCAACAATCCGATTGTTTCAACAAATCCAACTCCCCTGACCTCGCCGGCTGCGCCCGCTCTTTTCGATCTTACTTCCGAGTCGGCGCAACCGGCGCGACCGAATATAATTCTTTTTATTGTTCTTGCAGTTGCCGCCGGAGCAATACTGACGGTGTCGACGATATTTGTCGTTCGACGAATCAGAACGCGGGCGATTGGAAAGAAAATAAAACAGGAGATGCCTATCGGCAAAAATATAAAAGTTGAAAAAATTCCGAAAGTGAGAAACAATGAGTAGGATGGTTAAAATGAAATCATTGCATAATATTTTATCCGTTTGTTTGCTTACTATGATGGTGGGATTATTTTTGTTGTTACCTGCATCGTTTGTCCAAGCGGCAAATATTAACGAAGTGGCGCCAGGAGAACTTTTACCGATTTCGGTTAAAATATCAAACTTTGGTGCCAGCAGTAGAGTGGACATCGTGATCAAATATTCGATTCTTAATAACGCCGGAGAAGAAATAACTTCTACCACTGAAACTGCGGCGGTAGAGACGACGGCAAGTTTTATCAAGTCGGTTCAAATTCCTTTCGCCACGGCGCCGGGAGTTTATACCGCTAAGACCTCCGTTACATATCCGGGTCACGTGGATCCTGCCACCACCCAATTTTCTTTTACCGTCGAGCGAAAAATTCTCGGAGTTTTCCAAAGTGATTTTTTTCTTTACGGCGGCATTGCGGTCATCGTCAGTATTTTTCTGGTCTTGTTCGGTCATATTTTGGTCAAGCGTCGTCGCACCTCAAGATTCAGTCCGTGTGATTACTCAGAAATTTCCGACTGCGATCGCACCTTCTATGAAATTTTGAGCGACACGATTATGCAAATGCGCGGACGCGTCGGTGATGATGCGCTTACCATTGCGGCAAATATCCCCGGACTTTCAATTGACAGAAAAACCGGTCGTATCCTTTCTTTAACTGAGTCGCCGGCGAAGGTTATTGCTGTTTTAGTATCGGAATATGAAAAACGGCTGGGTAAAAAAGTCAGTTTCTCATTAAGAAGAGAGAAAGTAGATTAAATTTTGACGACTTCGAAGAGGTTTATCGGGTATCACCTTTTAGACTGGTTTTATAAAACCAAAAATTGACAAGAAATAAGCTCTGTAATAATATAAAATTATAATCGATCATAAATTGGAAAAGCTGTCGAAACTCAAGCAAGTTTTTAGAGGGAGTCGGCTTATCATTTCAAACTAGGAAGAATTAGATTGATAATCTTATTAACATAAGGAGAATGTTATGGAAAAACTAGAAACCCCAAAGCCAAAGAAGAGCTCAGTGCAGAGCAAGACAATTTTGGTGGTGGAGGACGACGAAGACCTTAACAGAGCGATTGCCGATATGCTTCGCCGAGAAAATTTCCTATCCTTTGAAGCAAAAAACGGCAAAGAAGGGGTGGAGATTGCCCTGACAAAACACCCCGACCTTATTTTGCTTGATCTTCTGATGCCAGTAATGGGCGGTCTGACCGCTCTTAAAAATATTCGTGCCGATGCTTGGGGGAAAAAAGTCCCTGTCATCATTTTGACGAATTTCAATCAGGCCGATGATCGAATAACGACAGATTATGTGACCTATCAACCGGAAGAATATTTAGTCAAATCGGAGGTGAAGCTTCGTGACGTGATTAATAAAATCAAAGATATACTAAAAGTCCAATAATGACAGAAAAAAAAGCCCAAAATAATTGCCAGCAAGCAGAAGTGATAGTTACGCAAAGTCAAAAAGTAATTTAGCTGGTTGAGGCCAAAAAAGATTATTGCCGCTTGATATCAGAATATGAAAAGCGGCTGGGTAAAGAAGTTGTTTTCTCATTTAGAAGAGAGAAAGTAAATTAAACAATAAATTGGAGGAACACAATGGGAACAGAAAAAACCTCAGTATCAGAGCAGAGCTCTCCAAGCGCCGTGCGGGTGGTACGGGATAAAACAATTCTGGTGGTGGAAGACGAGAAAGATCTCCGCAAAGCAATCACCGACGTCCTTCGTCACAATAATTTCCTGCCATTGGAAGCAAGTAACGGCGAAGAGGCCATAGAGGTGGCGTTGGCAAAACACCCCGATCTTATTTTGCTTGATCTTTTAATGCCGGTGATGGGCGGAATGGCGGCTTTGAAGAAAATCCGCGCCGATGTTTGGGGAACGAATGTTCCGGTTATTATACTGACCAACTTAAGTCCAGACAAAGAACAGTTGGTGAAAGATGTGGTGACAAATAACCCGATGGAGTATTTAGTCAAATCAGACTGGAAACTTCACGATGTTATTAAAAAAATAAAAAAGGTACTAAAAAAATAAGCTATTTTTGATCGAAAAATTCTCTTAAATAGAATAGTGACGATAAAAATGGAAAACAATGGAATTCAAAAGAGTTGGCATTACATTTTATTAAAACGCTGGTAGCGGTTGTCAGAGAATCTTTCTTAATTCTCGATTCCAATCTTCGGGTGATCTCGGCCAATCCGACATTTTAGCAAAATTTTCAGGTAACGCAGGAGCAACGGAGGGAAAACTTCTTTACGATCTTGGAAATGGTCAATGGAATATTATCGAATTTAGGAGGTTGTTGAAGGAAATTTTACCTGAGAAAAAAAAAGCACAGATTATCTGGTTAAACATGTTTTTGAAACGATCGGGGAAAAAACAATAATCTTAAATGCCAAACAGATAGATTCGGTTCAATTGATAATCCTCGCCATGGAAGACCTGACTGTCAAAAGTCAACTCGCCGATTCAGTTAAAGAATTGAAATCAGTCAGCAAGAGCATGGTTGGAAGAGAATTAAAAATGATTGAGCTGAAGAAAGAGATCGCCGATTTGAAAGAGCAAGTCAAAAATTGTGATGGAAAAAATGGAAACGATAATCAGATAGGTTGAATAATATTTTATTTTTACGGCGATAGGAAAAGTTACTCTGACAAAGCAAGCCACGAGTTTTATCTTTCAAATGCTAAAGAGAATTTCTATAAATTATATGTTGTTTCTTAGTTTGCAATCAATGCGCCTGTCTGCCGTCAGACAGGTTATGTAATTCCAGGTTTTTTTATAATTCTTAGATTGAATGAATTTTGAGTTAAAAATATATTGCAGACAATTTTTATTTCATTAAACGAACTCATCATCAACTGTCAACTAAAATTTACTGTCGGCCGGACAGGCGGGGTTATCTTTGCCAGTTAGTCTGGTGCTAATGTCAAAGTAGGCGAAAGCTTGCTCTCTGCCGTTGGTATAGGCGTAACTGCACTCCGGCAAATATGGCAGATCGGTTTTGAAATAAGTATTCAAAACTAAGCGGAAAATATTGACCGAATTTCCGGCAACGGCAAAATCGTTTTTATTCGCCGCCGGAATATTGTAGGCGGCCAAAATTCCGTATTTCATTTTTAAGTCAGTGTCGGACCATTTGGTCATGTCGCCGGTATCAAGCTCATCGCCGACTGAGGCGTAATTAAAGTTTTCGCCGTTCAATTCCATCGGGTACGGACCTTCATCGGATTGAATAATCACAACTGCTTGGTTGTTGCTGTTTTTTCTTACCTCCTGAATCAAATTTTTCATTTGGCTGTTGATAAATTCAACTTGACCGATATATTTTTCCTTTACCGGTTGACCGAGATTGTTATCACCGGGAGTTGTTGAAAGCGAGCCGTCGGAGTTGAAATAATATGGATCGTGTGGAACCAGAATATGGGCGAAAACAAATTTTCCGCCAGCAGGCTCTGCAGCGATATTATTCAGTTGATTTAATTTATATAAAGTCGCATCACTTTCGCCGATTGAACTATATGAAAGAATTTTTAATTTCCCAATTGTAAGCCCGCGACTGACAAATTGCCAATATAGACTTCGAGTTAAATTATCTTTTGAAAAATTGTTTAAAGTAAAAGTCTGATTTAATATCGTTAATCGTCCCTCGGGTTGATAATTGTTATCAGCCAACGGCGCTTGATTACTGGCTTCATACCAAGTTCCAAGTTGGTCGTAAGTGTAGCCGAGCGATTTTAATTTTTCAATTACCGAAGCGTAGCGAATCGAATCGTGGTAAGGTTCGGTTGTCTGCATCGATGAGCTGGAGAACTTTTTTACCATATCGGAATCATAATCGGCGTTCATTGTTGAAGCGATCGACATTGTGGTGAACGGGTAATTGGCAACGGCGTTCGGATCAATGGAGAAATTATTTGCTGATAAAAATTTGATAAAATCGGAGTTGTCATAATTAAATTGGCTAGAAAGAACACTTTGACTGGTATAACGGTCGAGAACAATGTAGTATATATCCGGCTTGGAGTTTGTCGTTGTGGCGACAGCGGAAATTTTTGCCGGTCGATAAAAAAATTGCGGCCATTCAACAACTATGGCGCGGGCGACTGGGTAAAGTTGCAAAATGAAGGCAACAGAGATGACAATAATAACCGCTTTGGCAAAAACTTCGATCGGCCATTTTTTTCTTGTTGTTAGCCGATCGATCCAACGGACAAAAAGAAAAATGACTCCGATAATTACTAAAATAAAAATCAGGCTATAGATTATACTTGGGATTTTTGACGAGTTACCAAGAGGAATTATCGCTTGAAAGATCGGTTTGATTTCGGTTAACCGACTGTCAAAATCGGGACCGAAAACCAGAGTGCCGATGACGATAACTATGAGTCCGGCGAGTTTATTTTTCTTAAAACTTTTAAAAAATACCAAAGCCAAAACCAGTGAAGTAGCGAAGCAAATAATCAATGGTAGCACCAGATCGACGAGTGTTACTTGATAGCGATTTTCCGTCCAAGCAGCGAAAACCGGCAGTGTCGACAACATAAAAGCCGCCAGCATCAGTGCCAGATAACTGAAGAAATCGGATTTTACCAGTTTTTTAAAATTCACCGGTTTTTCCGCTCCATCAAATATAGAGTTCGTTTACTGCCTGCTATCGCAGAGGTTTTTTTGATTTTGAAATATTGTGAAAAGATTAGTTCAAACATTTTTTGGTTGTAATCGGGGAAAATATCTTGGCGATTGGCCAAAAGTCGTTTAGTGTTGGAATCGTTTTTGGGCACAAATTCAATGATTAAATATTTTGTTTGGTTGGCAAAAAGTTCGGCGATTTTATTAAGCGGTAAATTATTGGTGATCGCCAAGTGATGGATAAAAGCCAAACAAAGTGTCAGATCAAACTTGGCGCGAACCCAAAAGGAATCTCGTTCCCTGTTTTCCCAGCCGATCGCCGGACTTGGATTGGTTAAATCCAAAATTAAGGGCAAAAGAAATTCATCAGCATCGCTTTTTGCTCGCAAGTAGGCGTGCTCGACGGCGATTGGATCAATGTCGCTGGCAACCGTCTGGATTTTTTTCTTCGATCCGAGTCGACCGAAATGACTGTCGTTGGCTCCGGCATCCCAGAGAGTTTCCGGTTGGATTTTTGTAATCCATGAGTCAATAATTTCTTCCTTAGTTTTAAGTCCGGCGGATGAATAATTGGTTTTGTTATAATAATCGCCCCAAGTCGTAAGTTGTTTCGGCAATTTCAAACCGCCTACAGTTGACTTCAAACTGTCAATAATCCCCAGAAGTTGATTTTTGCCGATTTTAACTTTGGCAATTCTTTCACCATCGGCTGCATGCGATAGCTGACTTTTGGCGTGAAGAAAAATGTGGCTACCAAGTCCGAGAGAAAAACGAGCTTTGACCGGTAAAAGTTTGGCTGTTAAATCGAGCGGTAGACCATCCAAATAAATTTGCGATAATGTTCCAAATCGCAAATCGACGCAAGTCATCAGCGCCAATGGCGCTAAAAAGTGTTGACAAAATTGGCGATAAGCAATCCATGGCTTACTTTCCCGATACTTTTCAAATGATAACGTGTCAATTAAAATCGGTTTACTATTCACAAATTGAATGTTGTAAGCTGAGGCGTCCTTTAAACTCATACCGAATTTCATCGCCGTTGACTGAATTTCCAAAGTCAGAAGCGCAGCATCTTTTAGTTGGCTGAAACACCACTCGTACGGGTAGCTGATGAAAGAAATTTGCTCCGGTTTGATGATTTTATAACTCTTAGGCCCGCTATTTTTATTATCAATCTCTTTGTGGTCGACGAGATATTTTTTTCCAACCAACTCGGCGAATAATCCGGAGCTTTGGAGAAAATCATAATCTTTTTTATAGATCAAATTTATTTGGCGAAAGTATTGATTATTTTTTTTGAAAACCGTTCCACTTGGATCGCGAAAAGATGCCGCCACTGCCTTTGAATTATCACTTGTCATTTTTACCTTTGGGTTTTTTGTCACCGGAGCGCAAATTTTTGAAATAGTTGACAATTCGGCCACTAAAAACTTTTAGAGTATAGGTTGCGCCGAAAATAATTCCGATCGCTACCTGAATGATGTAGCTACCAGTGCCGGGATCCAAATATGCATGAGCAAGATGAAGCGGCGAGAGAACAATCGGCAGCAAAAGCCAGACACCGAAACTTAGCCACTTTGATTTCCTATTTCTTAGCAAAACAAAAAACTTGGACATTTATTCTATCCTTAATATTGATATTCCATCATAGCAAATTTTATTTGGTTTGACAAAATAATTGTACAACCGAAAACTGAAATTAGGCTGAATAGTTGGAAAGAATATTTTTGAAATTAAAAATCTGGTTAGGCCGTATATTCTAAAACGTGGTGCCAAAAAACCCAACGTGTTTTGGGGCTTAATTGCAAAAAATTGTTGCTAAAAGTAGCTGATTATCATATCCTGTAAATGATAATTAAGTATTTATCTACAAGGAATTGTAATCATGGCTAAAAAAACTGTCAGAGATGTGGTTCAAACAAGGTTAAACAGTATGGCAAGAGTTTAGGTAAACAAAGATACACCTGCTTGGAATGTGGTAAGTTTTACCAATCAAAAAACCGCCCTGAAAAGCTGGAGCGGAAAATCTACGAAGAGTACGCCAATGATCGCAAGACATTAAAAGTTTTAGCTAGAGAATAC